>JACQTF010000152.1 GCA_016210925.1 Acidobacteriota bacterium
CCATCTGCTATATCCTTCTGGCCACGCTGGTGGCGCCCGCGTTGGTCCAGATGGGGGCAGACCCGCTGGCCGCTCACCTGTTTATCTTCTACTTCGGGATGATTTCCATGATCACGCCGCCCGTGGCCATGGCCTCTTATGCGGCGGCCACGCTAGCCGGTTCCCCATTCTTGGAAACCGGCTTCATCCTGCCCTATATTTTCAGTTACAACCCGGCCCTGCTGTTTCAAGGAAACCTCTGGGAGGTGGGCCTGGCGTTTGCCTCGGGAGTCGTGGGAGTGATTGCCCTGGGCGCCTCCATGGTGGGACACATGAAGAGACCTCTCCACATGTTGGAAAGGGCCTTCCTGTTTGTAGGGGCGCTTCTGCTGATCAAGCCGGGATATATCACCGACGTGATCGGGTTGGCGATAATCCTGTCCGTGTACTTTCTGGGGTTGAAGCAAAAGCCTGTGCAGACGGTGGTGATTCAGGAACAGAAGAGCTGACCCCGCACCTACGAAGCGAATTGGCTAAAAGCTGCGGCAAAGAGGAGTAGGTGCGGGGCTGATTTCAGCACCATGGGAAATGAGCGCGTCAGCCGTCGGACGGAGAGGCAGCGGAAATGACCGGGAATAAGACGGCGGGTTGGCGGTTGGTCACGCGAGATCTGGAGTTTTGGGTTCAGGTGTCGCTGGTGGTTTTCTTCGGGGCGTTCGCGTGGGTGGCGCGCAGCTTCCCGGGTCGTTCCAGGCTGATGCCTGAATTCGTCTCCCTGGGGTCAATTTTTTTGTCCCTAATCTCCCTGGGTGTCTACCTCAGCAGGGCGCGGCAGCGGCCAGCGGAGGTTCCCAGCCCGTCCCCAAACCGCCGGAACCTGCTGAATATCTGGATCACCAGCCTGGCGGGAGTCGCCGCCACTCTCTGTGGAGGATTCCTTGTGTCTGTCGCGGTGTACTTCGGCCTCTATGGCCTGCTGAGCTGGGGCCGGTCAGGTCTGCTCAGAACGATCGTCGCCACCACAATCGCCACAGCGTTGGTCTGGTACGTTTTCGGCGAACTCCTGCAATTACCGCTCTTTAAGACCTATTTTTTCTAGAGCCAGCGACGCGGAGGATTTCGTTGATTGAACTTCTTCTCGACAACCTGGTGATGCTGACCCAGTGGGAGGTCTGGGCCCTTCTAGTGGCAGGCGTCACCGCGGGAATCCTCATCGGAGCGGTGCCTGGCATCGGCCCTTCCGTGGGTGTTGCCGTGCTCCTTCCGATTACGATGAAATGGGATCCCGCGCTCGCGCTGTCTTTTTTGGGGACCCTTTATCCTGCCGCCGCTTACGGGGGCTCCATTTCTGCCATCCTGCTGAACATTCCGGGCGAAACGGGGGCTGCAGCGACCATGATGGATGGGTTCCCGCTTTCGCAGCAGGGTAAGAGTGCGGTCGCCTTAGGTATCTCAGCAACTGCATCCTTCATCGGGGGAATGGTGGGTGTCATCAGCTTGATCTTCTTTTCGCCCTGGCTCGCCGACGTGGCAATCAAGTTTGGGCCCGCCGAATATTTCGTCCTGGCCCTTTTTGGGCTCAGCATCATCTCCGTCGTCGTGCGGCAGTCCACCTTGAAGGGATTGATTTCGGCGGGCCTGGGACTCGCGTTTTCGACCGTCGGATACGACCAGGTGACCGGCAACCTGCGCTATACGTTTGGCACACTTTATCTTCAAGATGGGATCCCGTTTATTCAGGCTCTCGTCGGGATGTTTGCGGTCAGCCAGGCCGTCCTCATGGCGGAGTCAGGCCAGACGATCTCCCGGATGGAAAAACTGGGCGGGCGTATCCTCGATGGGTTGCGAGCCACGCTCTCGTCGCCCTGGAACGTCATCCGTTCCAGTGTCATCGGCACTTTTATCGGCGCACTGCCGGGTCCTGGCATGTCCGTTGCCACGTTTGTTGCTTATGGGGAAGCAGCGCGCTCGGACAAGACTGGGACGTTTGGGTCGGGCAACGTGGACGGAGTCATCGCGCCAGAGACGGCAAAGAATGCCGCCATTATCGGGGAACTGATCCCCGCCCTCAGCTTGGGGATCCCGGGTGGGGCTGCGGCTGCCGTTTTCATGGGAGCGATGCTCGTGCATGGGGTCGCTCCCGGGCCTATGGTCTTCAAGACTTCGGCGCACGTCATCGCCACCCTGATGATCTGTCTCACGATGGCCACTTTCATGATTCTCGTGATCGGTTTGCTCTGCGCTCCTTTTTTTGCCCGCGTCACCCTGGTGTCTAACCAGATCATAGTCCCCTCGATTCTCGTCCTTAGCTTTATGGGCAGCTACGGTGTGCGCAACAGTCTGGAGGATGTGGTCTTGACACTATTTTTCGGAATCGTGGGCTATGTGATGATCAAGACCGGCTATCCCACCGTTCCTTTTATCCTGGGCTTGATCCTGGGACCGATTGCGGAGCAGGGCATGCAACGGGCTTTGCTCTTGTCCGACGGCTCTGTGAAGGTCTTTTTCCATTCCCCGACCTCTGTGATCCTGTGGACAGGGATCCTGGCGGCGCTCCTGTATCCCATCGTCGGGCCGCTCTGGCGCAGAATCTCCCTTGCCAAGACCAGCACCTGACGCGATACTGTGATCCTGCGTTCTCCAGATCCATCACCGTCCGTGCTTGAAGGAGGAACTTGATCCCACTGATTTTTTTCATCGCCTTTCTGGCTCTGGCCTTCGCCGGATTTCTGGGGCTCTCGGTCCTCAAAGCGGCGCCAGGGACCCAGCGGATGCAGGAGATTTCCGACGCCATTCGCGAGGGTGCAGAAGCATTCCTGAGACGACAATACTGGACCATCGGAGCCCTGAGTCTCCTGGTGGCCGCTGCGATTTTCCTCTTCTACTACCTCAGTGGGGATCCCGAGGTCCGCGTCTTGGGCGGGACCATCGCCTTCAAGATGATGCTGGCATTTTTGATGGGTTCCGCCTTTTCGGCAGCTTCCGGCTATATCGGCATGTGGGTCTCCATTCGGGCCAACGTCCGCGCCGCCCATGCGGCGACCCGCAGCCTGAACGAGGCACTCAAGCTGGCGCTCCGAGGAGGAGCGGTATCAGGCATCACGGTGGTGGCCTTGAGCCTGCTGGGTGTGGGAGGGCTGTTTTATTTTTATGGCGGCGTGGAGCACCCCACTGAGATCCCCCTTCAAATGGTGGGATTCGGCTTCGGGGCCAGCTTCGTGGCCCTCTTTGCCCAGCTCGGAGGCGGAATCTACACGAAGGCGGCGGATGTGGGGGCGGATCTGGTGGGCAAGGTGGAGGCCGGAATACCCGAGGATGACCCGCGCAACCCTGCGGTGATCGCCGACCTGGTGGGGGACAACGTGGGAGATTGCGCGGGCCGCGGTGCCGACCTGTTTGAGTCCACGGCCGCCGAAAATATCGGCGCCATGATCCTTGGGCATTGCCGTCTTTCCCATTTTCGGCCTGGGCGGGATCCTGTTTCCGCTGGTGGCGAGAGCCTTTGGGCTGCTGGCGACCATGGTGGGCATCTTCGCGGTTCGGATTCGACGCCGGCGGAATCGTGGAGATGTCCGGAGCCACAGAGGAGGTCCGTCGCAGAACCGACCGCCTGGATTCGGTGGGCAACACCACCAAGGCTTTAACCAAAGGATACGCCATCGGCAGCGCTGCTCTGGCGGCGTTTCTCCTCTTTCGCGCCTATCTCGATGAGGTGGAGAAAGTGACCCGCGTCCCGGTGTCGGTGGATTTGACCCGAGTGCCCAACTTCATTGGGGCACTGTTGGGAGCGATGCTGGTCTTCGTGTTCTCCGCTTTGGCCATCCGAGCGGTGGGGCGCGCGGCAGCCTTGGTCATCCAGGAGGTGCGACGGCAATTTTCCTCCCGTCCCGGCATCATGCTGGGCACCGAACGCCCTGACTACGCTCGCTGCGTGGATATCGTCACCCGCGGGGCTCTCAAGGAGATGGTGCTCCCCGGCCTGCTGGCCGTCTTGATGCCCTTGGCCGTGGGAGTGATTTTCAAGAGGTTCTCGGCCTCGTCCGGACACCCCGGAGCGGAGGCGGTGGCGGCCTTTTTGATGGTCGGAACCATCGGCGGCATTCTCCTCGCAACGACGATGAACAACGGGGGCGGGGCTTGGGATAACGCCAAAAAGTACATCGAAACGGGAGCCTACGGCGGCAAGGGCTCCGACGCCCACAAAGCGGCGGTGACGGGCGACACGGTGGGAGACCCGCTGAAGGACACGGCGGGACCCTCGCTGCACGTCCTGATCAAGCTTTTAAGCACGATCACCCTGGTGGCGGCGCCACTCTTTCTGTAATCGTCCATCGTCATTCGTCCACAGCTAACCGAATGACGATTGACGCCCTTTTGGGTCAACGGGGGAGAAGAACCCGTGAAGCGAAGAATGCTGGTTGCAGTTTTGGTGGCTGGATGGTTGGCCGCCTGCTCCGCCAATCGGGAAGCGAGGAAGTCCTGGAATGTGACACTGGCCTCCGGGTCAGTGGGAGGAGCTTGGTCCGTCATCGGTGAAGCGCTGGTACAGATGTTAAGGAACGCCTTTCCGGACTCCTCCTTCACCATGGAGCCGGGACAGGACGGCGCCAATGCCGTCCCGGTGGAAAGGGGCGATATCCAACTGGCGGTTCTCAATGCCCCGCTCGCTCTGGGGGCATTGCAAGGCAGCGAACCTTACCAGACGAAACTTTCCAAAATCCGCGCCGTGACCCTGCTCTATTCGGATGCGGCCTTCCACTTTGTCATTGCCAAACGCACGGGCCTGCGCTCCGTGGCGGAGGTCAAGGAAAAACACTTCCCACTTCGCGTGGCCGTGAACACCCGAGGCTCCTTCATGGAGGTCGGCGGAAGGGCTGCACTGGAAGCCCACGGGATCACCTTTGAAGATCTCAAGCGCTGGGGTGGCGCGGTGTACTATTTCCCCATGAACACCGCCTTCGATATGATGAAGGACCACAAGCTGGACGCTGTCACCACCGCCATCCCCTATCCCAACAGCCAGGTCATGGAGGCAGCGATTACCACGGACCTTACCTTGCTCCCAATCGCCGGGCAACCTTTGGACTCTTCCAACCGCCGGCTGGGTACCGAAAGCACCACGATTCCTCGGAACGCCTATCGTTTTATGGATGAGGACGTCAGCACCTTTTACAACCGCACGATCTTGATCACATCGGCCGATCTGCCGGATGACATGATTTATGGGTTCACCCGCGCCATCCATGATCAGCTGGGCTACTTGAGGAAAGTCCACAAAGTGGCCTCCCGCTTGACTGCGGAAAGCATGCCCCAGGTCGGGGGCGTCCCGTTGCACCCCGGGGCAGCTCGGTTTTATGAAGAGCGTGGGCTCGGGGTGGCCTCTCGATGAGGGCGTGGGTCCTCTGCGTATGAAAGCGGTGCGGAGTTATCTGAGACCCGGAGTCCCCCGCGAGATCCGGGGCATTCCCCATCGTTTGATCCGGGTCGGGATGGTGGCCTTCTCCCTCTTCGAGATCTGGGCGGTCCTGTTCAGCTCCATCAATCCCTTGCTCCATCGGGCCCTTTTCGTTTCCGGGATTCTCGCGCTGACGGTTCTCACCCGGACGTTTCGAGCGGAGAGCCGCCGGGACCGCGTCTCCCTCGTGGACGGCATGCTCGCGGCCCTTTTCCTCGTCGCCGGAGGATACTTCCTCTGGAACTTTCCGCGCATCGAGTGGCGTTGGCCGCTGGCCGATCCTCTCTCGGCCTGGGATGCGTTGGTGGCGGGCATCCTGGTGATCGGGGTGTTGGAGATGACCCGGCGCGTCCTGGGGCCCGTGCTGCTCGTCGTCATCGCTGTCTTTGCCACCTACGTCTTTGCCGGGCAGCACCTGGGAGGTCTGCTGCGCCACCGGCCAATATCGCCGGAGACTTTTTTGGACCAGCTCGTTTACACCACCAACGGAATTTTGGGCTCACCCATCGCCATCACGGTGACCTACGTGTACATGTTCCTCCTGTTTGGCGCCGTGCTGGAGGTCTCCGGTGCTGGAGAGCTCTTTTTCCGGCTGGCCAACAAACTCACGGGCAGAACCCGCGGCGGCCCCGCCAAAGTGGCGGTGGTCACCTCCGCCCTTTACGGGACCATTTCCGGAAGCCCCACCTCCGACGTGGCGACCACCGGCACGTTCACGATTCCCTTGATGAAGAGGCTGGGCTACTCCCCCACTTACGCGGGAGCGGTGGAGGCGGTGGCGGCGACCGGGGCTGGAATCTTGCCGCCCGTCATGGGCTCCTCGGCGTTCCTGATGGCAGAGCTGACGGGGATTCCGTACGTGAAGATCGCCATCGCAGCGGCCGTCCCTGGCTTGCTTTACTACTTCGCCATCTTTCTGCAGGTCCACTGGAAGGCCGTGGCAATGAACCTCCAGCCGCTGGCGTCCCAGGGCCAGGAGCCTTTTCGTCTCAGAGATCTGCACCACCTGGTTCCCCTCGTGCTGCTGGTGGGACTCATGGTGTGGGGTTTCACGCCAACCCTGGCGGCGGGCGTGGCCATGGGAACTGCCATCGTGCTGAGCTGGCTGGATCGGCAGCAGGCGATCGGCCCGCGGGCGCTTTGGAAGGTCCTGGAAAAGGCAGCAGATCGGTGTATCGTAGTAGCCAGCGCCACCGCGGCCGCCGGGATCGTGGTAGGCAGCATTGTGATCACGGGCCTGGGAGGCAAGGTCAGCGGTCTGCTCTTCCAATGGACCGAAGGATCCTTGCTGCTGAGTCTGATCCTTTGCATGAGCATGTGCTTGCTTTTGGGGATGGGCATGCCTGTGGCGCCGGCTTACGTGCTGACCGCCGTCCTGGCTGGACCGGCGCTGGTGGGTTTGGGCCTGAGCACCCTCCAGGCTCACCTGTTCATCGTTTATTTCTCCGTCCTCTCCGCCATCACCCCGCCCGTCGCGGTCGCAGCCTACGCCGCCGCCGGCATTGCTGGGGCTGAGCCGAATCGGGTGGGCTTCCTCGCGGTGCGTCTGGGGCTCGTCGCCTTCATCGTGCCCTACTTCTTCGCTTACCAACCGGAACTCTTGCTGATCGGATCCGTCCCCAGAATCCTCTGGGCCTGCGCCACCTCCGTGGTGGGCGTCACGTTGCTGGCCTCGGGGTTTGAAGGTCACTTTTTTAAGCCAATGTTGGTTTGGGAACGGTGGACGTTCGGGGCTGCGGGCTTGTTGCTCATCGATCCGGGCCTCTTGACCGACCTGGTGGGAGCCATCCTGGCTGTCCTGGCGGGATTACGCCAGGCTCGCTTTCTTTTTCTGGAAAGGAGAGGGAAGAAAATGCCTGCCACAGTTTTGAAGTCCTCTTAGCGCTTTTCCCGGCCGCGGAGGGCCCGAAGTTCCGCGACGGACAGACAGAGCGGCCTCCACGAGGGCGCGAACGAGGTGAGGTGCCATGGCACGAAAAGCTGTGGATGCACGGAAGTAGCGTTAGAATGCACCCTATCTGCAGGGGAGGATGAAACCATGGGTTACCTGCTCAAGTTCTGACTGGGGCCGGTCGCGTTCGCCTGCATCATGCTCTTGCCGCTTGATCTTTCCTACCAGGCCGGGTCGCGCTGGCTACGTTCGTCTGCGCCGTCTTCTGGTGGGTGGCGCAGCCCATGCCTTGGGCGATCGCCGCCATGCTGCCGATGCTGGTCTTTCCCGCGTTTGGCGTGATGGCCATCGGTCCGACGGTCCAGCTTTACGGTCAGACCATCTTCTTCTGGATTATGGGAACGGTCCTGGTGGGCTACGCGCTGGAAAGACACGGCCTGGCCGAGCGGTTCGCTTTGCGTTTTCTGGCGCTGCCACGCGTCGGGGGGCACACCGGCCGCCTGGCGTTCGTTTACATGGCGGTGACGGGATTGATCTCATCGTGCGTTTCCGACGCGGCCACCATTGGCATGATGATCCCCATCGGCATGTCCATTGTCGTTCACGTCCGAACCTTGGCGGGAGCGGCGCCCCAGGAACGCACGCGGTTCGGTGCCTTCATGACTCTGGGAACCTTTTACGCGGCCGTCGCGGGCGGGACCGCCACGATCCTGGGCATCCCCCACAACGCGATCGCAATTTCGCTCCTGGAGCGGTTTACCGGACGCTCCATCGGTTGGTTCAATTGGATGTTGGCCGGTGTTCCCGTCTTTCTCACGCTGCTCGTGCTCTTCTATTTGATCCTGCGCCTGCTGCTCCCTCCGGAGATTCACCAGATCCCAGGCGGCGAGGAGTTTCTAAAGAGGGAGCGCGAGAAGCTGGGCCCTATGTCTTCCACCCAGAAGCGCGTCCTCTTTGTCTTTGCCTTCATGGTGATTTTATTCATCGTACCCCCCATCGTGTCGCAAGTGCTGGGGAAAGCTCACCCGCTGGCCAAGACGCTCGAGCGTTCACTCCCCATTTGGAGCATCCCACCCGCAGTCATGTTTCTGCTGTTTACCATCCCAGCCGGCGGTGGCAAGGGCGAGGCATTGCTGACCTGGAAGGACGCCGTGCAGCACGGGCCCTGGAACGTGATGCTTCTCTGCATGGGAGCCCTGGCCATGGCCGAAGCGCTCGCCCAATTCGGCTTTGTGGCCTTCATGGGCGACCTGCTGCGAGGGGCGGGTCTCGGTCCCGTCGCCCTGGCGTATGTGGCGGCGGCCAGCACCGCCTGGAGCACCGACTTCATCTCGGGTACGGCAGTCACCACCCTGTTTGGCAGCATCCTCATCCCGGCAGCGATCAACGCCGGCTTCAACCCGGCCTCCATGGCCATCTTGATCGCAAACGTGGCGCTCGGGCTCACCTTCCCCTGGGCGGGAGCAGCGGCCAGCACCGCTTTCTCCCTGGGCGACATCGATATGGCGCGGATGATCAAGGTGGGAATTATCGTGACCGTGGTGTTTGCCGCCACTGTGGCCACCATCCATATCCTCCTCTCCCCTTTCGTGTGATGGAGCGGCAGACGATCGGCAACTGAAAACTCGATCCATTTGCTCATCCTCAAAGTTGGGGCGCGGGCCGGCGAAACAGACGGAGGCACGAAGGGCCCACTCTCAATTGCCTGGCCCGGAAGGGCGAGGTTTCAGGTCGCCGAGCGCCAGTTCCAACACCACCCGGCACAACGCCTCACCGGCTCAGTTGCTGAATCCGCTCCCGCACCAGGGGATCCAGATCCAGGTGGGCCACATCGGGCATTTTCATGGGCGCGCCTTTCTTCTGCAGCTCCTCGGCAAACAACTGCCGGACCCTGGGGTCCTCATCCTTGTAATCGATCTCCGTCCGATTGGGATCGGAGATCACGTCGGTGGTGAACGGATACAGGTCGTTGTTCCAGCCGCCCAGCTTCACGAAACGGGCCGGCACGGGGCCGCTATTGAAGTGCTGGTGATACCACTGGAGCGGTGGGACCACCAGCGTTCCCTCCTTCCAATCCACCCGTACCACTTTTTCCGCCTTGCCGTCCTTGTACGGCGTGGTGCCCAGGTCGGGGGGCCACATGAGGGTGTAGCCGCTTCCGTTGAGCAAAATGATGGTGGAACCGGGGCCGTGGCGATGGGCGCGCTGGTACGTGCCCACGGGAAATTGCTCCACGTGAGCAGCCATGGAGTTGTAGCCGAGGCCGAAATGTTGATCTCGATCATCCACGCCCTGCCCGGCGGGATACAGGTTGCAGTTCCAAACGTCGGGGACGAAGTGGACGATGCTGTAATGGTGGCGGCGCCCCTCCTTAGGGAACAGCCGGCTGGGCTCGGGGCTGAAATACGTAGTCTGTCCCCGGAAGCGGTCGCTGAACGCGAAGTCGTTCTTGAAGATGAAATCCAGGTTCCGGTACATGTCCATGAGGAGTGGCGAGTTGGTGATGCCGATCAGCCGTACCGGCTGGTCGCCCAGGTTGACGTGCTGGTGCCAGGCATTCAGGGGAGCGGGGAACATGGCTCCCCTGCCCCAGGACACAGTGACTTTCTCCTTGGGATTCCTCTGCCAGACAGTGGTCTCCCCTTTTCCCTGAAGGATCAACAGCTGCTCCTCGAAGACGTGCTTCTCCGGCACCGTGCGGGCACCGCGTGGAATCTCCATCACGAAGGCATCCACGGTTCCTCCGGTGCCCTCCAGGAAGATATACGCGCCCAGGATTCCGGGTCCCATCCGCTTCCAGGGCTTCACCTCCACCTTGCTGAGATCGTCCACCACACCCCCGCGGTAGACCGGCAGGCCTTCCTGCTTCAGCCATCGTTCGTAGGTGCTGGCCCCGAAAAACGGACCCTCCTCCGCCCTTTCCTGGGTGGGCCGGGAGGCAGCCAGCCCCAGGACGGCCGCCGCCACGGCGGCCCCCATGATCACAACCGGATTGCTTCGTTTCATGGTCACCTCTCCACCTTCCGGGAAGGACTCATCTGAACCTTCAGGGTTTCCTGCTCTCGCAACTTGAAACGGCGAATCTTTCCCGTGGCCGTTTTCGGCAAATCGTCCACGAATTCGACCCACGCCGGGCACTTGAAATCCGGCAGGGCCTTGCGGGCGTGTTGAAGCAACTCGTCGGCCAGCGACGGGCCAGGCGCGTGGCCCTTTTTGACCACCACGTAAGCTTTGGGCTTGGTCAACCCCATCTCGTCCTGCAGGCCGATCACCGCGCTTTCCAGCACCGCCGGGTGCGCGACGAACGTGCTCTCGATCTCCACCGGTGAGACCCACATCCCTTTGACCTTCAGCATATCGTCGGAACGCCCGCAGTACCAGTAGTAGCCTTCCCGGTCGCAGTAGTACTTGTCGCCGGTGACCACCCATTCTCCCTGCATGGTGCTTTTGGTTTTCTCGTGGTTGTTCCAGTAATAAGCCGCCGCGCTGTCGCCTTTGACCAGCAAGTTGCCCACTTCGCCCACTGGCACCGGGTTTCCCCCTTCGTCCACGATCCTCGCCTCGTAGGAGGGAACCAGCTGCCCGCTGCTGCCTGGCCGCACCGCACCCAGCCGGTTGGAGATGAAAATGTGGAGCATCTCCGTCGAGCCGATGCCGTCTAGGATCTCCACGCCGAATCGCTCTTTCCAAAGTCGATAGAGTTCCCCCGGAAGGGCCTCCCCGGCGGAGACGCAGGCCCGAATCGTGGGCGTCAGAGCCTGGGCGGCCTCCTGTAAAAGCGCCGCATATACGGTAGGGACGGCGAAAAAGAGGGTGGGGCGGTGGGTTTCCAGGACCTCGAAGATTTTGGGTGGGGTGGGCTTGCCGGGCAGCAGGATCGTCGAGGCACCTACGTGGAAGGGAAAATAAAGCCCATTGCCCAGGCCGTAAGCAAAGAAAAGCTTCGCCACCGAGAACGTCCGATCTGACTCGGCGATGCCCAGCACACCGCGGGCATACAGCTCGCTGGCCACCAGCATGTCGTGCTGCAGGTGGACCACAGCCTTGGGCATCCCGGTGCTTCCGGAGCTGTAGAGCCAGAAGGCCACATCGTCCTTATGGGTGTCAGCCGGTTCCAGCTCCGGACTGGCGGCCGCCGCCCAGTCGCGAAACCGGATCTGGCCCGGGCCGGGCTCGCCCACCACCACCACGTGGCGCAGGTACTTCTGACCTTGGAGCGCGGGACTGATCTCCTCCAGCAACGACTCGTGGACCAGGAGGACCCTGGCCCGGCTGTCCCGCAGAAAGTGGGCGTACTCGGCGGCCTTCACCAGGGTATTCACAGGCACCGGGACGGCCCCGATCTTGATGGCGCCAAAAAAGGCGCCGGCGAATTCCGGCGAGTCCAGAAGTGCCAGAAGCACCCGATCTTCCATCTCCACGCCCAGTTCCCGAAGCCCATTTCCGCACCGGTTCACCAGGGCATAGATCTCCGCATACGTCCAGGAACGCCCTTCGCACAAGAGCGCGGTCCTGCCTCCCCGGCCTTCTGCCAGGTGTTTGTCCACAAACGAGGTCGCCGCGTTGAACCGTTTGGGAATTTCTAGTTCCATTTTTTTTGAAACCCGAAACCCAAAACCTGAAACTCCGGAAGCACGCCGAGAAAGGTTCTTGTTTTTGGTTTCAGGTTTCAGGTTTCAGGTTTAGAGTCTCGGGTTTCAGGTTTGGGTCAGCATTGGCCGTTGACCTTTTTGCCCCTCAGGCGCTGCCCTTTCACCCGGTCCTGGACATCCCTCACATGGTCGCTCATCACCCGAGCCGCACGACCTCCGTCGCGAGCTTCCAGAGCCCTGAGCAGACGCTTGTGGGAATC
This sequence comes from Acidobacteriota bacterium, assembly GCA_016210925.1. Lineage (GTDB taxonomy): Bacteria > Acidobacteriota > UBA6911 > JACQTF01 > JACQTF01 > JACQTF01. The sequence goes on from JACQTF010000152.1 coordinate 12,178, forward strand.
TACCACGGTCTTCATATCTTGAAAACCGGGCTGGATGGCGGGCGTCAAGATCTCCATGAAGGAGTTGAAAAGCAAGGCCAAGACCGGGTTCTTGGCCATGATAGCGATTGCCCGGTGGAACTCCAGGTTGAACCGTCTCGGGAGCTTGTTTTGACGAACCGCCTTCTGGGCGTCCAAAAGGATCTTCTTCAGCTGCTTGAGCTCCTCCTCGGAGCCTCTCTCCGCCGCCAGAAATGCGATCCGCGGCTCCAGAATGGAGCGGACCTCGGTGATCTGTTCAATGGTGAACTTCCCCAGCCGCATCATGTTCACCAGCGAGTCAGTCACGGGCTTGGAGTCCGGCGAGGCCACGTACGCCCCCCCCACGGATCCTTGCTTGATGACCAGGAGGCCCTCCTGCTGCAACATTCTGAGCGCCTCCCGCACACTCACCCGGCTGACCCGAAACTGCTGAACCAGTTCCCTCTCCGCCGGCAGCTTATCCCCGGTCCGCAGACGGCCCCGGAAGACCGCTTCTCGGATCTGCTGGGCGATTTCTTCGGATACTCTCACGCTGCGAATCGACTCAAACATACGCACCTCTGAAAAAGACTAACATTAGCCATCCAAATGCCTGAGTTTAGCAATCCAATTTTTTGAAGTCAAAACCTTCCCATGCCCCGGCAACCGCCTCCTCCCCGACTCTTGCACTGGCATCGTCCTGCCTTCAGACATGGCTTTCCACGCCAGGATTCACGGAATAGTGATAGTGAATCGTTTTCCACCCCTTCTTGGTCTTGACGTACACCTCGGTCGCTTTTCCCGTGATGTCGTAGTGCTGGTCCCCGAAGCGCCCGCTCTCAGACCAGTGAAAGCTCACCACCGCCACATCACCATGGATCTGGACGCGCGGTTGCCGGAGACTCCAATGGGAGACTTCAATGCTCTTGAACGATTCCGCCATCGAGGCCAGGATCTCCTCCCTCCCGTCCGCTCGGTAGGGTTTCGTCCAGAAACCAGAGGCATCTTCGTCGAAGGTTTCTCTGAAGGCCTCCAGGTCCTTTTCTGCGTAGGCCCTCAACAGCCGTCTGGCCACATCCAGTACTTCTCTCTCTTCTTTTTCCTTCATGACCTCCTCCTCCGGGATGGAGTCCCCTGAAACAGGCCACGCCACCCCGTCAGTCAGGTAGAAACGCCCTCGATCAAAGCTGGATTGATAGGCTAAGCTGGTCCAATTCTAGCAACGAAGCAGACTTGTGTAAAGGCACAAGCGCAACCGTGAGCAACCGCAGATGCCTGGCCGAAGGGAGCGGAATTTTTCTGTTGCGGGGCTCCGTTCCCAATTACAATAAGAAACCTGAGATCATGAGCCAGCAGCGCGTCAAGGAAGTGCAGGACCTGATCGAATCGTACTACGAGCAGGGTTTGACCGACGGTCTCCCCGTGGTCCCTCCGACCCGGGAAAAAGTGAGCGCCATGCTGGCGACCGTGAACCTGGACGCGGAGACGGAGATCGCCCGCATCCCGCCCAGCAATCGGGTGGGCACCGCCGGAGACCTTGCGGCGAACGCGGTCATGGCTGGCTGCCTGCCGTCTTACTTCCCGGTGGTGCTGGCAGGGGTTCGCGCCATGGTCCGACCGGAATTCAATCTGCACGGGGTCCAGGCCACGACCCACGTGGCCACGCCTCTGTTCCTGGTGAATGGGCCCATCCGGAGCAGGCTGGAGATCAACGGCGGACCCGGCGTTTTCGGGCCGGGGTGGCGCGCCAACACCACCATCGGTCGCGCGCTCCGCCTGATCATGCTGAACATCGGCGGCGCCACACCAGGACTGATCGACAAGTCCACCCTGGGGAATCCGGGAAAATTCAGCTACTGCATCGCGGAGAACGAAGAGAACAGCCCCTGGGAACCGTTTCATGTGGAGCACGGATTTCGACCGGAGGAGAGCACCATTTCCGTTTTTGCGGCGGAGGCGCCCCACAGCATCAACGATCACCGCAGTAACCGCGCCCACGACCTGGCCACCACCCTGGCGGAGAGCATGATGTCGGGAGGAAGCAGCAAAGCCTTTCTGGCAGGCCAGACCTTGTTGATCGTCTGCCCGGAGCACGCCCGCACCTTCAGCCAGGAAGGCTGGAGCAAAAAGGACCTCCGCCGCTTCATTTACGAGAAGGCGCGACGACCGTTGGGGGAAATCCTGGTGGATGAAGAAGTGGGGGAAGGAATGCCCCGCAAGAGCTTCCCCCCCTGGATCCCCACCCAGGACCCCAGCACCAGGGTGCCCAAGTTTCATTCGCCGGACTCGGTCGTGATCGTCGTGGCCGGCGGCACCGCCGGACGATTTTCAGCCCATCTCCCCGGATGGGGAGGGCGAAAGTTGGGGAGCCAGATCGTAACCGAAAAGATTCCATCCGAGGAGGATAGTCGATGACCAGCCAACGGAAGGTGTGGGATCCTCGAGGGCGGGGCCCCACTGCTCGCGTTCGCCTGGCGCCCCGCAAGGGGGACCTCGATGGGAAGGTGGTCGGCATCCTGGATATTAACAAGGCCAAGGGCGACCTCTTCCTGGAGAGGGTCGCCGAACTGCTGCTGGAGCGGTTCCCGGGACTGTCGATCGCATCCTACACGAAGGACACGTTCTCTCGACCTGCCCCCGAAGAGCTGCTGAAAGAAGTGGTCCGGAACTGCAACGCCGTGATCGAGGGACTAGCCGATTGAGGGTCCTGCACGTCGTGCAGTGTGCACGACGGCGTGGAGCTGGAGTCCCGCGGATTGCCCACAGCGGTGGTGGTCACGGCAGAGTTTCTGGACGCCGGCGCGGCCCAGGCCAATCTCCTGGGCGCCACAAGTCTGCGCCTGGTACCGGTCCAGCACCCCATCCAGAACCTGGTCCGGGAGGAATTGCGGCAGCGGGCCGATGCGGCCTTCGAAGCCATCGTGAAGGCCCTGACGAAGTAGTTTTCAGTTATCAGTTAGTTGTCTGTTTCCGTTCTCAGCCTGCCGGCCCGAAAACTGATAACTGAAAACTGAGGACTGAGAACTGACGTTAGTGGTCGGCTAGATTGTAGACGAGCGTCACACGCGTTTCTTTCCCCGCGACGACTTTGACTTTCTGCACCAGCAAGCCCAGGTATTCGTGCCACACGGTGAGCTCGTGCTCGCCGGCAGGCACGCCCTCCAGCCGAAAACGCCCTTCCGGGTCCGTCACCCCCGCATAGGGAGTTTCGGACACGTGGATGTAGGCGCTCATCCAACCGTGTCCCGCCTCACACATGAGGTGAATGAGCCCCGGCTTCTTCAGCCGCACCTCCAGCTCTTGGGCCTTGAACGGTAGAGCCACATTGAAGAGGCTCTCCTGATGCTTCAGGCGACGATGGGGATTTTCCATCCCCCCCTCCCCATGACGATGTGCCCGTTCGGGGGACGAGCGATATTCCACCAGATGCCCGTGGGTGGTGTGGAGGATCGGGTCGCTGTTCTTGACGACCAGAGTGGAACCCACAGGAAGCGTCTGGACGTGGGGAACAAACTGGCAGTTGCGATTGTCCAGCACTCCTCGCTTCGGGGTCAGGCTCCCTCCCGCAACGCCCTCCAGCGCGATGAGAGCGTGACGGACCGCGCCCGCCGGGGAGACCACCAGGGCCTGCGGGGGCTGCGTCTTCCCGCAGAATGCCTGGTCCCGCGAGACCGGTTGGTAGGTAAGCTTGGGTGGCGTCCCCTTGAGTTTCACCACCCCCGTGAGGGCTCCCACGTTGGCGGAGCCCATTCCGGCTGGCACAAGCGCGAGAAGCACGAGTGCAACTGCCCAAAGTACAAACTTGAAGCGAATGGCCGCGTCTCCTCTCCAGCGCCGTTTATACCCCACGGCGACCTGAACCGTCAACGATGAGAGCTTCGGGGGGTGTGCGACAAATTTGTGGGTCCCATGGGCTAGCCGACTGAGCGCGCCTCCCAGAAATCCTCCCAGCGACCGCTGACTTGGCAGCAACGCAGGGCGATCATAGCGTTGGCACCGCGGACAGTCCAGCGCATACCCGATTGCTTGAGCCTTTGGCCGACAATGGTTTTGCATCCCGCCTCCACCACACCCGATCCGACGAACAGGCCCTGGCTGCGGAAGTCTGCATAGCGCATCCGTTCCGCGTTGCTCTGGAAATAATCGATGGTCTTGCGGACCTCCTCCTGGGCCTTCGTCTCTCGGGGCCGCAGCCGCCCCCTGGAGGCGACCACAGCCTCGACATTCCCGGCGTCCAGTTGGTCGCAACGAGCCGCCGCCCACTCCTTCCACTGTGGGCTGGTCGGTCC
>JACQTF010000153.1 GCA_016210925.1 Acidobacteriota bacterium
CACCAGAAATCCCCGGCGAGCGTTTGGGGAAGGCACTCGAAGCGTGCTGGTGATTCCCAGGGCCTGTCGCAGTCCTTCGTAGCTTCCGAAAAAGAACGCCTTGTTCTTGACGATCGGCCCGCCCACGGTCCCTCCGAACTGGTGGCGCCGGAACGGGGGGATCGGCTCGTCGGGATCATCAAAAAAGTTCTTGGCGTCCAGCGCGCTGTTGCGATGATACCAAAATGCGGACCCGTGAATTTCGTTCGTGCCGGACTTGGTCACGGAGCTGATCACGCCGGCGCCAGCATTTCCATATTCGGTGCTAAATGCGTTGGTCAGGACCGTAAATTCGCTCACCGTTTCCACGCCCAGCAGGACGCCTGCAGCCCCTCCTGGAGTCGCATTCCAGCGCGGGCTGTTGATGTCGGTTCCATCCAAAAGGAAAGTGTTTTGAGAGGGGCGTCCTCCGGCAATGGAAAGCTTCTGGCGTGATCCGCCAAATGCGTTGCGGGTCACCGGGGGCGTTGCGACACCCGCCTGGAGGGTCACCAATTGGCTGAAATCACGGCCATTCAGAGGAAGATTTTGAATTTGCCGCAATTCCACGAGGCCGCTGACCTGGGATGTCCTGGTCTCGACCAGGGGTGCGTCGCCCGTGACGGTCACCTGCTCCGAGATTTCACCCACTTGCATGACCATGTCCACGACGGCCTCGCGCCCAATGGTGAGCACAATCCCTCTGTGAACGGAGGCTTGGAAACCTGCCAGGACCGCCTTTACTTCGTAGGTCCCGATGGCCAAATTCGTGGCGGAATAGCGACCTTCATCATCGGTGACCACCTCACGAGCTTGCCCCGTCGCCACATGAGTGAGGGTCACCTCCACTCCGGGAAGCACTCCGCCGGTAGTGTCCTTCACTACCCCACTGATCGAACCGGTCGTCTGCCCCAAGACGACCGCAGGGGCCAGCAGCGAGAAAAAGCCCACTGCCACCCACTTCACCCATCCTGAGCCCATGGAACCCTCCTTTTGAAACCGGTCCATCAGATGTTTGAAACTGTCTTGGCTAAATCGCAACCATCGCCTAAAGGTTCATCGCTCCGGCAACGCTGCCTTGGCGGCTTCCTCGATGTAGAAGTTGGCGAGTTTCTCGGTGAGGAAATGCTCTTTCCTCAATCTCGACACAGCAGCTTTGACGCAGTCCGCGTATTTGTCGCGACTAAACGTTTCATTTGCTTTAAGGAGACCCAGCCTGCGCCAGGCCTGGGTCACGGACTCCCGATAGTCGCGAAATCCGTTCAAATTCATGTCCACAAAGCCGATGTGCTCGTACCACTCCCCTTTGCCTCTGACCGAACGTCCGTCCAGGGGCTCGAGACTCTTGCCGTCAAAGCCGGCAAAACCGGTGGTTCCCACACCTCGGGTTCCCAGGCTGGGAGGGTAAGGGTAATAGACACCCAGAGGGCAGGCGACTTCCGGCGAAGAAAGGGCCTCATTTTCGTTGATTCCGTTCCGGTCCACGTCGCCCAGCTCCAGCCAATCGGACTTGGTGGAGGGCGGCTCGACGCCCTTTTCCACCCATTGATCCAGCATGTCGATCCACGTGTCCATCAGACGCCACAAGGGCAGGATTTCGACGTCCCCCTGCTCCTGATCCGGCAGGTACTCCCCTCCCGAGTGGCTGATTCCCCTGACTTCGTACATGCGATACTTGTTTTCCAAGCCTTTCTCCCTGAGCAGCTTGGCAGCCTTCCATTTGTTGATGATGAAATTGGTCGTCTCGGATTCTGGGACGGGGTCATTCCTCTCATTGATGTAAAGCTGATGGGTGATCTCGACGGTCTTGACAAACCGTTCTCTGTCTTTCTCCGTCCGAAACAGAATGTCCTTGCCGTCTCGGAACAACACGGGCCGCCACAGTCCTGCTCCGGGGTCATCCGCCAGGATCCCGTCAATGATCGGTTTCCCGTTTTCATCGGTGTTGGCTCCCGGCTCGTAGTTGACCAGCCTCCCCAGCCTTGCCCCTGCGGATTTGCCGTACCAGTACGTCCGCAACGGCTTTTTGCCCAGCCTGCTCTTCAAGAGATTTTGTGCCACCCGGGCGAACCCGAGGATCAAGTCCGTGTGGTCGCCTGTATTTCTGTTTTCCAGGATGGTCCCATCATCCAGCGTGACGGAATAATCTCCCGGGGAGTTGAATTCGGCATTCCGCCTCGTGATGGCAACGGCGTAGCCCTTTTCCAGCATCAGCTTTTCAAACTTGCTGAGCTTTCCCATCGGCTCCGAGGGGTCGAAATTTTGATCCCAGGGCTTCATCGTCCCTTCCCGGAAGGATCCGCCGCCGCCATGGACGGTGACGTACAATTTGCCATTCCAGGCCGGTGCATTTTCCGGATAAAGAAGGGTCATACCGCTGCCCTTCGAGGACTCGTACTTGACGATCCCGCGCAGAGGCTGGGTGAAATTGCCCGCCTGGGGGAACATGAAATCGGGAGCGGAGGTGAACTCGACAGTCCTGGGTCCTTCCTTGACGGTGTAGCCTTCGATCGTCCCGCTGATCCCCATGTCCACCCGTCGGTACTTTCTGGCGTGATCGAGGCGCAAGGCCCGGGTCATCTCCGGCCACGTCTCGTCGGTCACGGGCACCTCCAGCATCCGGCAATCTTCCTGGCCGATCCGTCTCCCATCGATCTGTTTTTTAGCCACCATGAACTCTACACAGCCGATGGAAGTGAGATCGCCGTTCGAGCCTTGACCTCGAAGAGGCCCGTTCTGGAAGGAAACGAGCAGGGTCATCGCTGCGAGAAGCCTTCGAAAGAGCTTCCATGGCCCCGAATTGAGTTTCATTGGAATTCCCCCCATATTGGAAAGGTGTCGTTGACCTTACCATGATCGGTGTGGAGCGGACAAGAGCGGTGCCAGAATTGCCAGTCGGGATCGCTTCGATGCCTGCAGGTCCTGCATCGAGCGGAAGACCTCAGGTCGTGATTTGTGTTTTTTCCACTTCTATGAACTGAGGCGTGACATTCAACTTCGTATGCATGGAGCGGCTGATCAGCCCCAACGCCTCGGCTTTCTTCATGACGGTCGCGGCTCGCTCCGTCTCTCCTACCCCCACTTCCACCTCCGGCTGGATCATCACTTCCGTCACCCGCCACCCATTCAGTGCGTTTTCCACCTTTCCCCGAGCCGGGGCCCGGTAGGCCAGAACCTGAAGTCCAGCATCACGGGCCATGGCCAGAAACGTAAACATCAGGCAGGCATTGGCCGCAGCGACGTACAGGTGTTCAGGGGTCCAGGAATCTCCCGGTCCTTGAAGTTCCGGCGGCGATGAAACCGAGATGCGTTCCATGCCGTGGGCCAAGAGGGTCCCTCCCTGGCGCCCATCTCGAATCAGTTGGACTTCGCAGTAATGCGATTCCGTCATCTCGCCTCCGCCCGGAAGCAAAGCCGCGGCCGGGGATCAGGCCCTAAGCGGGGCAACGCTGGGTGTGGGGCCCGATTCTTCCCGGCCGCAGCACTGGTTCTCTCCTCGGATGCAGGATCGGTTCCATAAACATCTTAGTTACAGATCAGCAGTTGCAAGGTGTGCCGATCATTTATTGCGGGTGATTTGACCCACCTGCGAGCTTTTACGCACCCATTTCTCCTCCAAAATTCAGAGGTGCTCCGCCCGGCCAGAACTGAAAGCTCACTCCATTAGCGATAGGTTGCGCGGGTCCTATACCGGAAATGTGTGGTCTGCTGATCAGCCCACGCTGTAAAAGAAGGCCGGTACTGGGTTAGATCACCCGAATGGGTTATTTGACCCATCAAATATTTCTATTAACCAATTGGATCCATTGTGCTTACGCGTAGGAAGCCTGGTTGCATCTTTTGGGGCTTGGTTTGCTAATGCTACCATAGGTAATGAAAAAGAGCTTGCGAGTGACTCGAACCCGATCCAATCCCCCGGTGGAATTTCCTGCGTTTCAACTGGAAAGTCCAGTGAAACGAGCGGACCAAGGTCTGGCAGCGCAACTGAAACAGCTTTGTTCTCCCCAAAACCTGGTCTGTTTGAACTGCGTGGGCTCGAGCCAGGCGGTGTTTGGTTCAGACGCGGAGGGCCGGATTAGCTACCCTACCGCTGCTTTTCTCTCCCTGTCAGGTTACAGCGGGGCGGATGCTGGGCCGCTCCTCGTGGAGCAGCTCCTGTTTCATGGAAACGTGGGCTACCGCACTTTCTTCCGGAAGCTGCAAAGGAACGGACTCGTTCGTGATTTCGACACCCTGCTACGGCACCGGGACGGTGGGCAGATTCCCGTGCGCCTCTCGGCCCATGCCGTCCGAAACTCCCGGGGAAAAATGGTGGGAGCCCTGAATGTGGTGGAGGATCTGCGGGATGTGCGCCGGCTGGAGGTGGACGTGCACCGGCGGGATCAGTTCCTGGCCACCATCCTCCGGGATTCCGCCGACGCGATCATCACCCTGGATGCGTCGCGCCACATCACCTCGTGGAACCGGGGTGCCGAGGCGATTTACGGATACAAGGCGGAAGACGTGTTGGGAAAGTCCGTGGAGATCCTGGTCCCGGAGGAGCTGCGGGAGGAGCTGGAGCACCTGGAGGACGAGATTGGCCAGAGGGGCTTTGTCCGCAACTTCCAGACGGAGAGGTTGACCAGGGACGGCCGCCGCATCAACGTCATGTTCACCCGGACGGCCATCTACGATGAGGCTGGGAAGTTGTCGGGCTACTCGGTGGTGGCCAAGGACATCACGGAGCTGAAGCTCATGGAGTGGCACCTGTTGCAGATGGAGAAGCTGTCGGCCATCGGCGAGCTGGCCGCCGGGCTGGCCCACGAGATCAAGAATCCCCTGGCCGGCATCAAGGGGGCCATCGAGATCATCCGGGAACAGACGCCCGACGGGCACCTGAACCGGGAGGTGCTGGGGAACGTGCTGGAGGAAGTGAACCGCATTGACCGCACGGTCGTCAGCCTGCTAACGTACGCCAAGCCCCAGGAGCCGCGTTTCCAACAGGTGGATATATCCTCCGTGCTACAGAAGGTCTTTTCGTTCGTCCAGAAGATCCGCAGCCGGCAGGGAATTGGCTTCCACTTGAACCTGGCCCGGGACCTGGACATCGTGCGGGGAGACGGCGCCCAGTTGGAGCAGCTTTTCCTGAACCTGATCCTCAACAGCATGGACGCCATTGAGGGGGAAGGCACCATCGAGGTCCATGCCTGGCGGGAGGAGGGCGACGTCGTTCTGAAGTTTCTCGACACCGGCTGCGGGATCGCACCGGAGATCCTGGGACAGATCTTCCAGCCCTTCTTCACCACCAAGAAGCACGGTACCGGCCTGGGCCTGGCAACGTGCAAACGGATCGTGGACAAGCACGGGGGTGAGATCCGCGTGCGCAGCAAGCCCGGACACACCGAATTTACCATTCGACTGCCCATTTAAAGAGGAGATTTATGGCAAAACAAACCGTACTCATCGTGGACGATGAAAACCTCATCCGCTGGTCCTTGAAACAAAAGCTCGGCTCGTGGGGCTACCAGACCGCAGAGGCCACCAACGGCCATGAAGCCATGGCCCGGTTCCAGCTGGACAATCCGGACCTGATCACGCTGGACATGCGCATGCCGGACATGAGCGGCCTGGAGGTGTTGCAGCAGATCAGGGAGTCGGACCCGTCCGTGCCCGTGATCATGATCACCGCCTACGGCGTCATCGACGACGCCGTGCGGGCGCTGAAGGCGGGTGCGTACGACTTCCTGGAGAAGCCCATCAACTTCGACAAGCTCCAGAACCTGATGAAGAACGCTTTGGAGACCAGCCGGTTGAAGACCGAGGTGGAGCGCACGCTCAAGACCCGCAAGACCGAGTTCAGCTTTCAAAACATCGTGGGCCAGTCCAAGGCCATGACCCAGGTGATGGAGCTGGTGCTCAAAATTGCCCGAAGTGGCGCGTCCACCGTCTTGATCCAGGGCGAGAGCGGCACCGGCAAAGACCTGATCGCCCACGCCCTGCACTACGAGAGCAGCCGGCGGGAGGCGCCGTTCTTCGCCATCAATTGCGCAGCCATCCCCGAGACCCTGATCGAAACCGAGATGTTCGGCCACGAGAAGGGGGCCTTCACCGACGCCAGGGTGTCCAAGAAGGGCATCTTCGAGCTGGCGGACGGCGGCACCGTGTTCCTGGACGAGGTCAGCGAGATGGCTTTCGGCCTTCAGGCCAAGCTGCTGCGCGTCCTGGAGGACCAGACTTTTCGCCGGGTGGGAGGGAGCAAGACGGTCACGGTGGACGTGAGGCTCATTGCTTCCACCAATCGGAACCTGGAAGAGGCGGTCCGGGAGGGGAAGTTCCGGGAGGACCTGTACTATCGCCTCTCCGTGATTCCGATTTACCTGGCTCCTTTACGCCAGCGAAAGAGCGATATCCCTCTGCTGGTGGACCACTTCCTTCGCCACTACAACGAGAAGTTCCGCAAGCAGGTCCGGGGAGTCAGCCCGGAGGCGAACAAGGTCCTGATGGACTATCCGTGGCCCGGCAACGTGCGGGAGCTGCGGAACGCCATCGAGCGGGCCATGATCCTGGACGACAAGGGAATCGTCGACGTCAATGACCTGCCCATCCGGATCGCGGAGAAGACCCCGGTGTCGGTGACCGGTTCTGCCAACGGAGGCATGAAGGTCCAACTGCCCCACGAAGGGACGGCTCTGGAAGGGGTGGAGAAGGAGCTGATCCGGCAGGCCCTGGTGCTGGCCCATGGGAACAAGAGCCGGGCGGCCCGCCTTCTGCAAATCAGCCGGGACACCCTGCGGTACAAGATCAAGAAATTTTCGCTGTTCTGAACCGGGCGCGTCGGTGGGCCGGCGGAAACGACCGGTCCAAAGTTCAGGTCGTCGGCCCCAGAGCGCGGCCCAGGGTGAAGGCACCGAGTGCGCGGAGGCATCGTGGACGAGCAATACGTCATTCTTTTGGGGGACGAGCAGCTCAGGATCAGCCGTGGATTCCTGGAACGGTACAACGTGCCCGGGCCCCGCTATACCAGCTATCCCACGGCCCCCGAGTGGCGGGACGATTTCGGACCGGAGGATTTTCGGCGCGCGCTCCGCGAATCGGACCCGTCGCCCCTGTCGCTCTATTTTCACATTCCCTTCTGCGAGTCCCTGTGCCTGTTCTGCGCATGCAACACGGTGATCAGCCGGGACAAGGAAGTCTCCGGGCCTTATCTGACCCACCTGAAGCAGGAGATCGACGCCGTCCACCGGGAACTCCCCGAAGGCCCCTCGACGTCGCTCGGGGCAGGCCGGCCGGTGGTGCAATTGCACTGGGGCGGAGGCACGCCCACGTATCTGTCCACCGGACAGATCGAGGAGCTCTTTGCCCACATTCAGGAGCGTTTTTCTTTCGATCCCGGGGCGGAGGTGAGCGTGGAGGTGGACCCGCGGGTCACCACGGAGGAACAGGTTCGTCTGCTGCGCCGGCTGGGCTTCAACCGCATCAGCCTGGGCATCCAGGACTTCGATTTGCTGGTCCAGAAGACGGTCCGCAGGATCGAGTCTCCCGAAGCGGTACGGGCCCTCATCCAACTGTGCCGGAGCCTGGGATTTTCCAGCGTCAACGTGGACCTCATCTACGGCCTGCCCCATCAGACGGTGGGGAGCTTCGCCGGGACGGTGGATCGCATCCTGGAGTTTGACCCGGACCGGATCGCCCTCTTCAGCTACGCCCACGTTCCATGGCTCCATCGGCAGCAAAAGTCGTTCGAGAAGCACCTGCCTACCAGCCGGGAGAAATTCAGGATCTTTCGCATGGCCATCGAGTCCTTCACTTCCGCCGGCTACGTGTACATCGGCATGGACCACTTCGCCAAGCCCCAGGACGAACTGACCCTGGCCCAGCAGGCTCGGACGCTGCACCGGAATTTCCAGGGGTACACCACCAAGGCGGGGGCCAACCTGATCGGGATGGGAGTGACCTCCATCTCGGCCCTGGACGGCGTCTACGCCCAGAACCAGAGGGAGCTGGAAGCTTACCATGCGGCCGTTGAGGCGCACGGGCTGGCATCCCACCGGGGTTGGAAGCTGGGGGAGGACGACCTGATCCGCCGATCCGTCATCAGCCGCATCCTGTGCCACGGGGTGGTCTTCAAGCACGAAGTGGAGCAGCAGTTCGGGATCGACTTCGACCAATACTTTGCCACGGCTTTGGAGGGGCTGGAAGCGTTGGAGGCGGATGGCCTGGTGGTGCTCTCTCCCGGCCAGATCCGGACCACCTTGCTGGGGCGGTTGTTCCTGCGGATCCTGGCCATGCCGTTCGATGCTTACCTGGCGCGCCACGCATCGGCGGAGAAACGTGTCTTCTCCCGGACACTGTGATGGGCGATTCTCCTGCGGAAAAGCTGGGTGTGTTGCTGGTGAACCTGGGCGGGCCGGAGCGGCCCGAAGACGTGGCGCCCTTCCTCTATGAACTGTTTTCGGATCCCCAAATCATTCAGCTCCCCGGGCTGCTGCGGAAACCCCTGGCGGCGCTGGCGGCGGTCGTGCGCCGCCGGACCGCCGCGGGGATCTTTCGCCAGATTGGGGGCGGGTCGCCCCTGCGCCGCATCACGGAAGCCCAGGCACGTCACCTGGAAGCGGCCCTGCAGCACCGTGGCACTTCGGCCCAGGTCTTTGTGGGAATGCGCCTCTGGCGGCCATTCCTCCCCGAGGCGCTGGAGCAGATCCGGAGCCACGGCATCAACCGCCTGGTGGTGCTGCCGCTATTTCCGCAGTTCTCCGTGACCACCACCGGTTCCTGTTACCGGGAGCTGAACCGCTGGATGCGTTCCGATTCCCCGCCCGTGGAGCGACTGGATATCCAGTCCTGGTATCGCCATCCGGGCTACCTTCAGGCCCTCGCCTCCCTCGTGGCGGAAGAGATGAACAAGTTCGCGGACCCGCGGCCCCAGGAGATTCACCTGTTGTTCAGCGCTCACGGTCTGCCCGAGAAGTACGTTCGGAATGGCGATCCGTACCAGGATCAGGTTCAGCAGACGGTGGAACTGCTCCGGGACCATCTGCCTGCGGACGTTCCGTGGGGGCTCTCCTATCAGAGCCGGGTTGGACCGGTGCGATGGCTGGAGCCGTCCACAGACGAGATGATCCGGCAGCTAGCCTCCCGCGGCGTCCAGCAACTGTTGGTGGTCCCCATCAGCTTTGTGTCCGACCACAGCGAGACGTTGTTCGAAATCGACATCTTGTATCGCGCCAAGGCGCACGCTGCGGGCATCCGGGAGTTCCGGAGGGTGCCCGCCCTCAACACCCATCCTTTGTTCATAGAGGCCCTGGCCGATCTGGTGGAATTGCACTGCCGCGGCACCGCGGCGGTTGAGAGCTACCCATGGGCGAGCCCATCGTTGTCGTAGGAGGCGGGATCTCAGGTCTCACGTGCGCCCACGCTCTGGCGAGGGCGGGCCAGCCGGTCCTGGTGCTGGAAAAGGAGCCGGAGCCGGGTGGATCCATCAAGTCCCACTCCCGGGACGGATACTGCTTCGAGGAGGGACCCAGCAGCTTCCGGGGAACAGCGGAAGCACGTCAGCTGTGCCGGGAGCTGGGGCTCGAGCCTTCCATGGAGCGCGTGGACCCGAAGGCCCCGCGCTATCTCTATTTCAAGGGGAAGCTCACCCCGATGCCGTCCGGCCTTTGGACCTTTGTGCGCACGCCCCTGCTTACGTGGCGGGGAAAGCTCAGGGTGCTGCGCGAGCCTTTTGTGGCCTCGGCGCCCCATCTACCGGACGAAAGCATCGCGGACTTCATTCGCCGTCGACTGGGGAAAGAGATCCACGACGCGTTCGTGGCGCCCCTGCTGCAAGGGATCTTTGCAGGCGATACGGAGCAGCTCAGCCTGCGGGCCAGCTTCCCGCGGTTTGCCCAGCTGGAGGCGCGCTACGGGAGCCTCGTGAAAGGAATGCTCAAGGACCGCCAGCCGGGGGCCAGGCTCGAGCGGGACCGTTTCAGCTTTGCAGGCGGGACCGGGGTGCTTCCTCGTACCCTGGCCCACACCCTGGGCTCTCGCTTCTGGTCCAGCACCCGGGTCCAGCAAGTCCTCCCCGACGGCGACGGCTATGAAGTACGCGCCCAGCGCGACGGCACGGCGGTGACCTTGAGGGCATCGGCCGTGGTCCTGGCCGCTCCCGCCTTCGAGTCCGCCCGGCTGCTGCGCCCCTTGGCGCCCGGGACCACCCGCGACCTTCAGGCCATCTCCTACAACCCCGTCGCGGTCGTCCATCTTGGATTTGGCTCTCAAGCGTCGCTGGGCGTGCCACCTGGGTTCGGCTTCCTGGCAGCCCCGGACCAGGGCAGCCCCGTGCTGGGAACCTTGTTCACCTCCAACGTCTTTTCTCGCCGGGCCCCCGAAGGGGGTGCCAACTTGATGAGCTTTCTCGGCGGGCCACGCCCGGAAATCCTTCTGCGGTCCGATGAGGAGCTGCTGGACCTCACGCG
>JACQTF010000149.1 GCA_016210925.1 Acidobacteriota bacterium
CCTTCGATGGCGCGCAGAGGCGCCGTGTCACCGCTGGCCGTCCGCCGGTAAACCGTGATGGAGGCGGGAGAGAACCTGCCGGACCCGGGGATGACCCATCGGGTGTCTACGGGCCAGTTGGGCTTGGGCTGCGCTTTCTTGAGGTCCGCACCCTCCGTCGAACGGCTCGCCACCGAACCGAAGTTGGTCACGAACATCAGGTCGTTCTTGGGGTCGATCGCGATGCCGTGAGGGTCGGCCAGGCGCGTCCGGTCGCCCTGCAAGAGGCGAAGGGGCGGCTCATCCCCGGCGGCCATTTTTCGGAACACGACGACCGCACCCTCGCGCTGGACGGTCATGTACAGTTCCTCATTCTCCTCGTCCACCGCCAGGCCAAAGGTGTAGATGGGAGTTTTCAGTTCGCGATCCGCAGGCACATTACCCCGAGCCTCGCGGGAATAAACGGACATCGTGGTCTCGGTGTCGTCGTTGAGCGCGTAGATCTCTCCGGTTCGGGGGTCCACATGAAGACCGCAGATGTAGTCGATCTTCGTCCGATCCCCCCCGAGGGCGCGCTTGGGCTCGGTCATCCTGGCGCCGGGCGGGGTGTTGGCCCGCCGGTCGTAGACCAGAATCTGAAAAGTATTCTCCGCGCCCGCGACGACCTCGTCACGCTCAACGTCGACGGCCACGGTGCTGAAACTTGCATCCAGATCCCTGATGATTCGGACCGGATCCCGGGCGAGGCGAACGGAAGGGCTTGCCCCCCTGGCGGTCTCAGCGGAGGCCACTCTCGCGCCAGCCGGCGCCTGCCCAAACCCGGCCAACAGCGGGGCGCTGGCGCTGACGGGAACCTGGCAGATCTCCCCGTCCATTTCCGGCAGCGGCTGGATCGAAACCAACTGAGGGTGGCCCGCAGGTTTCATGCCCTGGGCGGCTCCGATTTCGCCACCGCTTCTCTCTAGAACAACAAGTGCTGCGAGGGCGACGAAGAACCCCAGCACCACGGTGGCCCCCCGCGAGGGCGGCACTAGCTCCATACGATAGCCTCCTCTGAACCAAAAAATCCGAGCCGCGAGCGTCAGCGAGCGGTCGTCCATGAGAACAACGGGCTAGAAGAGAACCTTCAGCCCGAACTGCAACTGTCTGCTGGTGGTCGTGGTTTCGT
This sequence comes from Acidobacteriota bacterium, assembly GCA_016210925.1. Classification (GTDB taxonomy): domain Bacteria; phylum Acidobacteriota; class UBA6911; order JACQTF01; family JACQTF01; genus JACQTF01. Next base: position 1,148 of record JACQTF010000149.1, read on the forward strand.
TGATGCGTCCAGCCGTGCCCACGGGCCGCCCTGCGCCATCAAAGACCGTTCTCGAGGGTGTGGCAAAGTTGGCGCGGTTGAGCAAATTAAACGTCTCGAATCGAAACTGAATCTTAAAATCCTCAGAGATTCGCGAAACAGGGGTGTCCTTCACCAGGGAAAAATCAAAGGTGGCAACTCCCGGCCCATGAACGGTGTTGATTCCCAGTGTCCCCCACAACTGTGGGTCAGGTGGTTGAAACGAGCTGCGATCGAAATACCGGTCTGGTCCCCCAAGCACCGGGTTGTTTGTCTTGCCGGGAATCAGGTCGGGCCGCCGACCGGTTCCAATCAGACCCGTCCTCGCGTTCGTTCCCGTCTGAACTGTGAAAAAGGAACCGCTGGCGAGGGTCAAAATGAGATTCGTTTGCCACCCTCCGAGCAGTTTGCCCCCGAGGCCTGTCAGTTGGCTTCCTGGAAGGGCGTAAGAGAAATTGACATTCAGGTTGTGGGGAACGTGAAAGGCCGACGGTCCTCGGTCATAACCCTTGCTGAAGAAAAGATGGTGGCTGGTGGGAGAATTGTCGGATTCATCTGTTGAAGTTCTGACGCCGGGGGCATTTGCAATGGACTTGGACCAGGTGTAGGAAACCTGAAACTGAAAGTTCGAGCTCCATCGCTTCTGGAGGCTTGCCTCCAGCCCGTGGTAATACGAATCGGAGTCCGTCATCAGAAGGGTGATGGATTCAAAATTCGGATTCGGTCTGGCGGGATTCAAACTGAATTTGGGCCGGCCATTCGTCACCTCGATGGGCAGCGCGTTGTTGAGGTCCACCAGTCGACCGAGCCGAACTCCTCGGGAGCCGGCATAGCCGATGGTCACCGCCGTTGAGGGAAAAATCTGCCGCTGGACATTCAGGTTCCAGTGCATCATGTACTGCGTCGCCGGATGAGACTGTACAAACGCCGCTGAGGTTCCCACCTTCCCGTAGCGCGCAATCAGCTGATCCGACGTCTGAGGAAAGTCCACGGTGCGCTGGTCGATGATGTTGTAAGAAGGCGGGGTGCGGGAGGCGAGGAATGAGCCCAGCCACCGAATATAAACGTGGTCGTAAAAGACGCCCAGACCTCCCCGAACCGCGTTGCGGCCATTCCCAAAAGGATCCCACGCAAACCCAATTCGAGGGGCGAAGGCCTTCCAGTCGGGATTCTTGTAATAGTCGCCGGTGGTGATGATGTCCGCGACCGATCCGGTGAACGCAAAGAGCTTCTCCTGGGGTATTTGCGACAGCCGACCCTGCTTTTCGCCGAAGGGAGTCGTCGGTTCGTACCGGAGCCCCAGATTCAGGGTCAGATTGGGCCGGACCCTGTAATCGTCCTGGAGGAACAAACCGATCAGATTCTGCCGGAAGGCTCGGTGGGGCTCTGCGATCTCAGGAGGCGCGACTTGAGCGCTTGTTGCTCGCCCCAGCATAAAGTCTTCCAAAGTGGAGAAACTCCACAGGCCCACACGCCGCGAAGGAAGACCTGAGTTCTGGTGTATCCTCTGGAGCTGTCCTCCAAACTTAATCGAGTGGCTCCCGATATCGTAACCGACCGTATCTTGAAGGTCGTAGACGTGGTACGCATACTTCATGGGGTGCAGGTTGCTGCTCCCCAGCCGAGCCAATCCGGACACCCCTATGGCGGCGGGCCGTTTCGTCTGTGGCACCAGGACCAGGGGGTCCATCGGGACCAGATGCACCTCGTCGCCGGTGTAGACAGTCTGATTGTAGCCGGCACGGAGAGTGTTGATCAGAGAAGCGTTAAAAATTTTCTGCAGCTCCACGGTAACATACTGCTTACGCGAGTTGTCACGATCGGCGAGTTGCTGGGGAATCGTGTTGTAAATCCCTCCTCCGGAGGCAAACACCTCTGCATCGTTGATGGTGTAGCGGACAAAAGACGATAAGGAGCTGGAAAAGCTGTGATCCACTCTCGCCGAGATGTAATCTTCGTCTGCAGTCTGCGCAAACGGCGCAACGTACTCTGCTCGTCCATCGCCAAAGTCCCGGCCATTCGGTACGGGGTAAAACTCCAAGAAGGGCCTGACCGACGGCTTCACGTTGATCTGCCGAAGCTGCCCGGGCCTGGCCGGATCCGGCAGTAGTCCCTGCCTGGCCGTCAGGCTCGGAACCGTGGAAATGACCGTCAGCCCCAGGACCTCTCGAAGCCCTTCGTAGTTCGTGTAAAAGAACGTCTTCCCCTGAACAATGGGCCCCCCCAGGGCAAATCCAAACTGGTTGCGCTTGAACTCTGGCGGGTTCTTTCCCGGATCAAAGAAGTTCCGGGCATCCAGATTGTCATTCCGGTGAAATTCAAAGATGGAACCATGAAATTTATTGGTCCCGGATTTCGTGACCACATTGATCACTCCGCCTGTTGCCCGTCCAAATTCAGCACTGTAGTTCTTCGTGTAGATCCGAAACTCCCTCACCGCCTCCACGCCCAGCGTGGAGCCCGTTGCACTGCCCGGCGTCCTCCCGTGGGGCTCGTTGATGTCCGTTCCGTCCAGCAGGAAGTTGTTCCCCGTCGGTCGACTCCCAGCCACCAGAATCTTCATTCCATACCCGATATTTGAAGCACTTCGCGCAGTGATGTTTCTCTGCCAGATGACGCCTGACTGCAACGTGGCCAGCTGAATGAAGTTCCGCTGATTGAGCGGCAGGTCGATGATCTTCTTTTGCTCGACCAGGCCGGAAAGATCCGACGTGCTGGTCTGAACCAGCGGCGCTTCTCCCGTAATGGTGATTTGATCTGCCAGCTCTCCCACCTTCAGCGTGACGTCCACCACCGATTCGCCCCCGACCGTCACCGTGACCCCGCTTCGCACGATTGTTTGGAATCCCGGCAGTTCCGCCCGAACCTCATAGTTGCCAGGTGAGAGATTCGGCACGTGGTAGCGGCCCTCTTCGTCAGTCAGGGCGGTCCTCGCTATCCCCGTATCGACGTTCTTGATCGTAACGGAAACCCCGGGGACTCTGGCGTCAGTCTCGTCCTTGACAATGCCCCCTATCGTCCCCGTGGTCTGCTGAGCCAGGGCATTGGCGTCGAACGCTTTCAGCAGGAGAAACGCCAGACAAGATACATAAAACAGCGAGCTCGCAGAAGCCTTAACATGCATGCTGACCTCCCAAAAGGAAACCGCCGCCAGGGAAGGCTACCTCACTAACCGTTTCCTGTGCATATCCAAGCCCTGATATTGGTTTCGTATAGTCTTTTGTGCACTGAATTTACTTTCGATCAACTCAAACGTCAAGGGAAAACTGATCAGTCCGGCCGAAACGGACGCGGGCCCCAGGACCACTCCAACGGTTCGGGACCAATTCGATTTGTCGGCCGGAAAATCACCACGAGGAGAGGAAAGATGATTATGACTGCAAAAATCGTTCACAGAACCCGCGTGATGGATTGCCCCGATACCTGTGCGCTTGAGGTCGTCGTGGACGATGGCAGGATTCAACGCATCGGTTTTCGCTAGGTTTCTTGCGGGGCCAGTGGCAATGATCTGTGGATTGGCAGCGTCGCTTCCGAGCGATGGGGTTCCATCTCCACAATAGAGTTGGATAAAGTCAGTGGTTGGACTAACATAAGTGCTCGGACAGTCAAATCAAGTCTCGGAGAAAAACATGAGCAGTCTGAACTTGAACGTCAATGGCCGTCCCCTAACCGTGGATGTCGATCCTACGACACCGCTGCTGTATGTTCTTCGAAACGACCTCCAGTTGCGTGGACCGCAGTTCGGCTGCGGGCTGGGCCAGTGCGGAGCCTGCACCGTCATCATGGACGGCAGGGCCGCGCGTTCCTGTATCACGCCGGTCTCAAAGACCCAGGGCTTGAAGGTGGTCACGCTGGAGGGGCTGGGGACCGTCGAGCGTCCGCACCCGATCCAGCGGGCCGCTGACGGTCAGCGAGATCCTGGCGCGGTTTGGAAGGGTCGGCAGGCAGACGTTCACGGTCCAGTCAGACCCGGAGAGCCAGTACATGATGCATTACAACCTGAATCTGCAGCGGGAGATCCTGCCCAACACTCTGGTGAGCGTCGGCTACTCTGGTTCCCGCGGGATTCACCTGGCCCGCCTGACCGATGCGAATCTGGCTCTTCCCATTCAAATCCTCGGTCCCAACAATCCCAGGTTCAGCCTGACGCCGCAGTGTCCCAATCCAAATTTCGAGACGATGGACTGGATGCCGACCGACACCAACTCCTTCTACAACGCTCTCCTGCTGGGCGTGACGCGGCGTTTGAGCCAGGGCCTGCAGTTCCAGGCCTCTTATACCTTCTCCCGGAACGTGGCAGAGGCAGACGGGGTACGCACGACCACGGACATGTCGCTCTCGGCAGGAACGCCCACCCATCCTCTGTTCCGCGGGTACGATCGGGGGCTGTCCGTGTATCACGTCAGCCACAATTTCGTGAGCAATTGGACGTACGAGCTTCCGTGGGGCCGGCAGCTCACCGGGGCGCCGAAAGCCTTCTTGGGGGCTGGCAAATCAACGGAATTCTCACTCTCTCCAGCGGGTTTCCGTTCACCGTGGAACAGGGGACCAACGCAGCGACGGGCATTTTGGGCCACCAGCGTCGCCCTGATCTCCTGCCGGGCAAAAGCAACAACCCCGTGCTCGGGGGGCCGGACCGGTACTACGACCCGACGGTCTTTCAGATCGCCGATCCGCAACTGTATGGAAATCTCGGCCGCAACACGGTAATCGGCCCGGGTGTTGCCACGTTCGATTTTTCGCTGGGCAAAGATTTCCGGGTCAAGAGCATTTCCGAGGATTTCACGGTCCAGTTCAAGTTCGAGACTTTCAACTTGTTCAACCGCGCCAACTTCGGACAGCCTTTGAGGACGGCCTTCGATGGGACCGGGAGGCGCGTCGGGGCGGCCGGTAGAATCACCAGTACCACCACGTCCTCCAGGCAGTGCAGCTGGGCCTGAAAGTGATCTTCTGAGGCGAGCGTAGCTGCGGGAGCACCGTAAAGCTTATCCGGACCTAATCGGTTTCAAGCCTTACCCATGAGCGAAGCCGCATGTCCTCCCACGCGCCCGTGAGCGCTCCGCAGGAAGGAATCAGGGAACCCAGCTGGTATCGACAGATCACGCCGTACCAGAAAAAGACCCTGCTCGCTGCCTCTTTGGGCTGGACCCTGGATAGCATGGACGTGTTGCTCTATGTCATGATCCTGGCCCACTTGATGAGGGCGTTGGAGATGAATACCGCCACCGCCGGCCTTCTGGCCTCCCTGACTTTGGCCACTTCAGCGGTGGGTGGGGTGGTCTTCGGTGTGATCGCCGATCGCTGGGGCCGCACGCGCGCGATGATGCTGAGCATCGCTGGCTATTCCGTTTTCACCGCCGCCTGCGGGCTGTCCCAAAACGTGCTGCAGCTGGCCATCTTCCGGGCCCTGCTGGGATTCGGGATGGGCGGAGAATGGGCATCGGGCGCCGCGCTCATTGCCGAATCGTGGCCGGCGCAGCACCGTGGAAAAGCTCTGGGGATCATGCAGAGCTGCTGGGCAGTCGGATACGCTCTGGCTGCGGGCGTGACCGCCCTGGTGCTTCCGACTTTCGGTTGGAGAGCAGTCTTTTTCGTGGGCGTGCTGCCCGCTTTGCTGATCCTGTGGATTCGGTCCCGGGTGCAGGAACCCCCGCTGTGGAAGGTGCACCGGAAGGAGAGCAGCGGACCGGGGGCTGCTTCACTGATCTTCGGTCCCCGGCTCCGCCGGTCCACTCTCTTGATGATGTGCGTCAGTTCCGGGGCCATGTTCGCCTGGTGGGGACTGTTCAGTTGGGTCCCAGCTTATCTGGCACTCCCGCGGCAGAACGGCGGCGCCGGGCTGAACATCGTCAATACGTCCCTTTGGATCATCATCATGCAAGTGGGCATGTGGGCAGGGTCCTTTGTCTTTGGATTCATCAGCGACCGACTCGGGCGCAAGCCGACCTACCTCGGCTATCTCGTGGGCGCTGCGCTGATCGTTCCCATTTATGCCAACACCGTCACTCCGGTGTGGCTGCTCCTTATCGGTCCTTTCCTGGCGTTTTTTGGCCAGGGCCACTTCAGCGGAATGGGACCGATGACGGCGGAACTGTTTCCCACCAAGATCCGAGCCACCGCCCAGGGTTTCGTGTACAATTTCGGCCGCGGGGTGAGCGCCCTGGGGCCTTATACCGTGGGGCATCTGGCCAAGGATTTCGGCTTCGGGATCGCTTTCTACATCACCGCAGGCTCGTTCCTGTTCGCGGCGATAGCCGCGGCTTTCCTCCCGGAGACCCGAGGAATCGAATTGGACTGAGTCCCGTCCGAGGTGAATCGTTGAGAAGACCACTGGATTCTTTAACGATTTTGTCTTGGTTGGTCTTTTGCAACCAACTTGTTTTAGCCCAGGTGACGACAGGAACGAATCGCTCTTCATGGTGGGATTCAAGTAAGCTGTCAGCAGTCAGCTAAGAGCTGACGCGCCGGAACTGCGCTGACCCATCAACAAAGTCGATTTCGTTTGGCCAATCTCAACGATGAAAGTTCAGTAGTGGACCACCCCTCTTTCCCCCTCGGCCGTCATCGTCGCGCTCTTCTAGCGGAACGCTTGAAGGAAACCGTCGCGCCGGGCGGTGAACGGCAATCCCCGCCGGCCAGTTCAACTGACTCTTGGGGCCCTCGATCACGGGAAGCGGCGGAGTGTTTCCGCTGGCGGTGCTGGGATTGAGTCGTAACAGATTTTCGTTGACAGGGTGAACTCTAAACATCAAAATCGGCGTGGTTCCAGTCTGACGCTTAATGAGCCGATCAACCTGAGCACCATGACAGCCCAGTTCTCGTTCCACTCAAAGGCGTCCGGAGAAAAAATCCAGTGGTCCTTGTCGGACATTCGAGCAAGCGTTTACCTTTGGCTGTCAGCCGAAGCTGGCTGCTGTTCCTCCAATCTTGATTGGCGGGAGGCCAAGATGTTCTTGAGCAGGTCGGCTCTATGGTGCCTTAGGACCTCCTTTCTGTTCGGTCTGACTCTCGCAGGATGGACCGGGCTAGAGGGTCAAGATCTCAGTGAGGGGGCAAAACAGAACGCCCTGAAGTGGATCGATGAACACCAGGGGCGCATTGTGGAGCTGAGCGATACGATCTGGAAGTATGCCGAACCTCCCTTCGAAGAGTTCCAGACGTACCAATTGCTGACCGATGAGCTGCGAAAGGCCGGATTCAAAATTCAGGAGCACGTGGTGGGGATGCCCACTGCATTTGTGGCATCGTATTCCCAGGGTTCCGGCAAACCGGTCATCGGCATTGTAGCCGAATACGATGCGCTGCCGGGTCTTTCTCAAAGGGCCGCGGTTCCTTACAAATCGCCGCTGGTGCCGGGAGGCCCGGGGCACGGGTGCGGCCACAATCTCATCGGAGCTTCCAGTGCGGCGGCTGCCATCGCCGTCAAGGAAGCCATGGTCCGGGCTGGAGTCTCGGGGACGATCAAGTTTTTCGGTGCGCCTTCGGAGGAGGAGTACATTCCGAAGGTCTACATGGCGGACGCCGGACTCTTCAATGATGTGGACGCAGCGCTGGCCTGGCACCCTGGAAGTAATTTCGAGGCGCGCTACGGAACCAACCGGGCGCTGAATTCCGTCAAGTTCGTCTTCACCGGCAAGTCGCGAACCGAAGCCCTGAAGGCTGTGCTGAAGTTCCAGGAGAAGACGGGGCTGGAAAGAGGAGTCATCCGGGCGGGGGACCTTCCCACCGTCGAGGGCACGAGCGCCGAGATTCGGGCGTTTGTCCAGGAAGCCACCCGGCAAGAAGCTGACCAAAAGGTGGAAGAGCTGCGGGCCCTGGCCACAAAGATCGCATCCGAGACGGGGACGGAAGCCCAGACGCACTTCATCATCGGGACCTATCAGCGGCTGACCCATGAGGGCCTGGTCAGGCTGGTGGACCGGAATATGCGCCTTTTTGCTCCCGTCCGGTACACGGCAGAGGAACTCGAGTTTGCAAAAAAAATCAAAGCCAGCTTCCCCAGCACGCGTGGGTCGGAGAAGCTGCTGCCCGACCAAGTCCTGACCCCAAGTCATGAGATCGGAGGGTCCAATGACAATGGCGATGTGAGCTGGATCACACCCTTCATTTCCTTCCGCGGAGGGGCCTACGTCATGGGCCAGCCGGGCCACTCATGGCAGAACGCGTCCATCGCTGCCTCCAGCATCGGCCACAAGGCGATGCTGGCCATGACCAAGACCCTGTCTGTCTCGGCCCTGGATTTGATGACCCGGCAGGATCTTCTCGCGGAGGTCCGGAAGGAATTCCAGGAAAAAACAAAAGGCTTTGTCTACCGGGCGAACATCCCCAAGGAGAGAAACTCTTTGATACTTCTGGGGAAGGCCACGTCGCCACAAAAATGAATACCATGAGAATCCGCAGAGAAGGCTTCGTTTTCGTCTTGCTCGCAGGGGTGATCTGTTCGACCCTCTCTTGGGCAGCCCCGCAAGCGGCCGGCGCCGTGACCGTCCTTCGAGGAGGCACGCTCATTGACGGCACCGGGGCAGAGCCGCTGGCTGGTTCCGTTGTGGTCATCGAGGGCGGGCGCATCCGCGACGTGGGCCGGGAGGGAAGCGTCTCGGTTCCTGCCGGCGCCACCGTGATCGATGCTCGGGGAAAATTTATCCTTCCGGGGCTGATCGACGGGCATGTCCACTACAAAGGCTGGGACGGCGAGCTCTACCTGAACCACGGCGTGACAACGGTCGTAGACATAGGGAATTTGACCGAATGGATCCTGGCGCAGCGGGATGGCGAAGCCAAAGGCAAGATTCGTGGTCCGCGGATTCTGGCTGCAGGCAACCCGATTCGTGGCCCGTTCCCTTCGCCTCAAACCTTCCGCAGGCTTCACCACATCATGGTCCCCACGATCGAAGGCGCTCGGGAGGAAGCCAGAAAACGTGTTTCTCAAGGCGTGGACGTACTGAAGCTTTATGACGGACTGACCAAGGAAATGCTTCAGGTCACCATTCAGGAGGCGCGCGCGAAGGGGCTGGCCGCCATCGGTCATACGACGGATGCGTGGCAAGCCGTGGAGGTGGGTTACGACGCCATCGTTCACACGACGGGAATCGCGAGGGCCACCTTGCAGGACGGCGCTCGCGCGGGCGATGCCGATCCTCACGCCTCCATGGATTTTCAAAAGGTGGACCGTTTGGTCGATGCCCTGGTGAAGCGAGGTGTGGCCTGGAATCCCACGGTGCGTGCCCAGTGGAACTGGGCGCATCGTGACAAGTTCCAGCGGGAAGACTTCGAGCTCTTGTTCAACAACGTAAATCTGAGCTACGTTCCTGTGGATTACCGCCTGGGCATCTTGAAAGAGTACAACGAGGGCGGCCTGCCGCGTTTCTGGAATCTGCTGACGCCCGACGAGCAGCAGATGCACCTCAAGGCGTACAAGAATGTCATCGAGGCAGTGCGACGGTTTGCTCGGAAGGGAGGAAAGATCATTACAGGTTCGGACACCATGTCCACCGGAGGCCTGAGCCTGCATCAAGAGCTTCAGATTCTGGTGGACGACGTGGGATTGGCGCCCATGGAAGCTCTCCTGACGGTCACCCAGAACCCTGCCGAGCTTTATCGTGTCGCGGACGGCCTCGGGACCGTCCAGAAGGGCAAATCCGCTGACTTGATTCTGATTTCAGCAAACCCGCTGGAGAACATTCGCAACACCCGAAGGATCGAAAGGGTCTGGAAAAGGGGAGAGCCAGTCGAGCTCGGCTATCACCTGGAGTACTACAATCCTCTCCCGAAGAACGTCCCCGAGGATACGGGACATATCTTTCCTTCGCCCTTCCTCCAGGAGATCTCGCCTAAAGTGGGTACGGAAGGCGATGGGAGTGTCGAGCTCACCGTTTCCGGCAGCGGCTTTGTTCCGTACTCGGTGGCGCTGTTCAACGGGATTCGAGTTCGCACCGTTTATCGAGACGACTTCACGCTCGTGGCTTCTGTGCCTGCAGAGCTGCTGAGGAAGGCGGGCACGTATCCGGTGACGGTGGTGAATCCGCGACCGGTGGGCAGCGTGAATGCCCCCGGCCAGAGCGACTTGATTCCGTTCGGCCTGCGGGGAGACACGTCGAACCCGCTCTATTTCATCGTCAAGTTCAGGTGAGATTCCCCCATTCGATCGTGAGAGTCCATGGCGTCAGGCTGCACGATTGTGACAAGTTTTTCAGGAGGGGCGAGACCACATGAAAAAAGCACTGGCGATTTTGTTTACCTTTGCCTTCGCGTTTATCCCCGGAGCTGCCGGAGCGCAGGAAACCCAGTCCGTGAGCGTCCCTGCGGAAGTCGTATACTACCCGGACGCGGTGATCCACAACGCCAAGATTGTCACCATGGACGACGCCGGCCCGAACCAGAGTCCGGGCACGGTCGTGGAAGCGATGGCCATTCGGAAAGGGGAAATTCTGGCGCTGGGCAGCTCCCAGGCGATCCTCAAGTATGCAGGTCCAAAGACGAAAAGATTGGATTTGAAGGGCAGAACCATCATCCCGGGGATTATCAACGCCCATTTACATATCCACGACCAGGCGCTGACCGAGTGGCTCGTCAAGAATCCCGAGAAGGCCCGTGAAGCGGTAGGCGTCTTCGCTGTACGAGGGTCCAACCCGGAGGAGCTGAAGCACCGGATCGAAGTGGTCCTGAAGGAGAACGTCAAAAGCCTGGGACCTGGCAAGTGGGCTTTCGTAAACCTGCCGACGGATCGGCAAGGAACGGGAACAGGCCTCGGTACAACGTTCCTGCTGGATCGCCCCATCACGCAGCAAGAGCTCGACCAGTGGGCGCCTCAGAACCCGGTCATTGTGGCTGCTCACCCCAGCTATCTGATCAACAGCCGCGCCAAAGAAATGCTCAAAAAGATTTACGGCCTGGAACCGAATCTCGATGAGTCACACCACGATGGTTTTTCCCCCATGGGCGTCGAATATCGGCGTTCGGCGGTCGTCGATACGTACTTCGCGACCAAGGTCGATCTGCTTGGCGAGATCATCCTGGAGGGCCTCAAGAAAGCGGCGGCTCAGGGGATGACGAGCTTCTCCTCCCACATCACGGGCATCAATAACTTCAACGCGTACATGTACCTGTTGAGAAAATACGGGCGCCTGCCGATCCGGTTTGCTTTCTCGACCTATGCCGGCTTTCAGCCCAATCCCGAGGGGGCGTCGGGCTTTTACTTTCGTTTGGGGGATCGGGCGGGCCTGGGCAACGAATTCTTCTGGGAAACCGGGGTCGGGGTGAGCAACCTGGACTCAGGGCCTCCCATGATCTGCACTTCGATCGATCTGCCGCCGGAGCAAAAGAAGAACGAGTGGTGCCGCACGGCTCCCGGCACCGCCCATCATCAGGCGATTTACGACATCTTGGTGAGCGGGAGCCGGCTTGCCCTCGGTCACAACTACGGCGACAAGACAGCGGACTACTTCATGGACCTGGCGGAAAAGGCGATTGCCGAAGAGCCCGGCATCACGCTGGATTACGTTCGCTCCCGGCGCATCACGATGGATCACTGCGGTCTGTATCCGAGACCCGACCAGCTTCCGAGAATGAGGAAGCTCGGTATCATGCTCAGTTGCGGCGTGGATGTTTTCGACAGGACCTATCCCTGGTTGGAAAAAGTGTACGGGATGGATAAGGCGGAGTGGGTCAGCCCTCTCAAGAATATCGTGAATGCGGGAGTCCCGGTGGCATGGGAGACGGAGTTCGGTCTGGAAAACGGAATTTTCAGCCGCTTTTCTCCCTTCATCACCCGCCTAAACGCCCAGGGAAAGATCGTGGCGTCAGACCAGGCCGTAGACCGGGTCACGGTCATGAAGATGGCCACCTCCTGGGGGGCACCGTTTATCCTGAAGGATGGTGTCCTCGGGATGTTGAAGCCGGGTTATGGGGCCGACTTCGTCGTTCTGAACCAGGATTACTTTACTGTGCCGCTCGACCAACTCGACCGGACGATTCCGCTGATGACCGTGGTGGGCGGCGAGGTTGTTTTCTTGCGGGATTCACTGGCCAAGGAGAACGGCCTGGAGCCGGTGGGCACCCAATTCCAATATAGCTTCGAGAGACAGTAGCGGTTGCCTTTGCTCAGCCGTCAGCCGTCATCGAGAGCCTCCGGGTGAAAGCTGATCGCTGACCGCTTCCATCATGCTTTCGTTCCTGGCCTATTTCGCACTCTTGCTCTTTCCCGGCGACTTCGCAGCGCCTGAAGATGCGCTCGTCATCAAGGGCGGAACGCTCATCGATGGGACCGGTCGCCCTCCCATGGAGAACGCCGGTCTGGTGATACGAGAAGGGCGCATCGAACGGATTGTAACGGACGGACGGTATCCCACGGAGGGACAGATCCTGGACGCCCGGGGGAAATATATCCTTCCGGGGCTGATCGATGGTCATACCCACCTGAAGGGCTGGGACGGTGAATTGTTCCTGGCGCACGGCGTGACCGCCGTGGTGGACCTGGGCAGCCCGATCGAGTGGATTTTGGCTCAAAAGGAAGGCACGGCCAGAGGCAAGATCCGCGGCCCACGGGTTTTCGCGTCCGGGAACGGCTTGCGCGGGCCTTCTCAAGGCGAGGCGGATTTTCTGCGAATCCATCACATCGTCATCGGGGGTCCGGAGGAGGGAAGGGCGGAAGGGCGGAAGATGGTCGGGCAGGGAGTCGATGTCATCAAGCTGCGAGACTACCTGACCACCGGGATGACGCGAGCCATCATCGCCGAGGCCCACCGGGCGGGACTGCCCGTCGTGGGGCATGTGGACAATGCATGGCGGGCGATCGAGACGGGCTACGACGCCATCGTCCATACGCCCTCCATCGGCGCAGCCACGCGCTCCAAAACGGGGGAGAGCCCGGGGACCGGCCGGGAGGTCGATCCTCGTGCCGAGATGGATCCCCAGGAGAGAGACCGGCTGATCCAGGCCCTCGTCAAGAACAACGTCTCCCTGAATCCTACCCTTCGATCGGAATGGAATTGGGCGTTCAAAGACAAGTTTCAGTACGAAGATTTTGATCTGCTCTTCAACCGCGCTGAACTGGGGTACGTTCCAGTGGACTACCGGTTGGGGATCCTGAAGGAATACAACCAGGACGGTGCGTACTGGTTTTCCGACCTGCCATTCGACGTGCAGAAGACGGAGCTCCAGGCCCTTCGAAACACGCTGGAATTTGTGAAACTCTTCGTCGCCGCGGGTGGGAAAATCTTCACGGGTTCCGATACGATGAGCACGCCCGGCCTGAGCCTCCACCAGGAACTCGAGATCTTGGTGGAATCCGTCGGGCTATCGCCCATGGAGGCTCTGCTGACGGTCACGTCGCGCCCTGCGGAAGTCTATCGAATTTCGCGGCAGGTGGGGACCCTCGAGCCGGGCAAGACCGCGAATCTCATCATCCTGCGCCGAAATCCCCTGGAGCAGATCCGAAACACGCGCGAGATCGAGACGGTGATCCTGGAGGGGAAGGTCGTGGATACCGCCTACCATGAGGACTACTCGAATCCCATCCCGAAGAACACCCCCGAGGACACGGGACACATCTTCCCTTCGCCTTCCCTGAAAAGCATCGCCCCCTTTGCGGCCACGGAGGGGGACACCTCAGCCACCCTCGTGGTTCGAGGTACCGGCTTCATTCCTTACTCGGTGATCAGGTTGGGTGGCGTTCCCCTGAAGACGCAGTACGTGAGCCGGTTTGAGCTGGAGGCCGAGCTTCCGTCGGATCGGCTCGATGCTCCCGGGACGTTCCCCGTGACGGTGGTGAACCCCCGGCCGGTGGGCACCGTGTTCGCTGCGGGCGCAAGCCACCTCATCCCGTTCGGCGAGCGCGGCGCCGAATCCAACCCCCTCTATTTCATCGTACGCTTCAAGTAGATAGTGTTCAGTGTTCAGTTTTTGGATCAATGCCAAACTGAACTGAAAACTGACGACTGACAACTGAAAACTGGAACGGCCCTTAGAATTCGATCTTCAGCCCGAACTGAACCTGACGATTCGTCGTCGTCGTGGAAGTGATCCTCCCCACGTTGCCTCGGACCCGGCCATTGGCGAGGAATATTTGGTTGGCCGGAATGCCGAAGTTGGCCCGGTTGAACAGGTTGAAGAACTCCGCCCGGAACTGGATCCGGAAATTCTCGGAGATTTGAGGCACCGGCGTCCCCTTGACGAGGGAAAAGTCGACGTTGGCCAACCCCGGGCCGTCCAGCGTGTTCCGCCCCAGGTTGCCGAGAAAGCCGAGCGGCGGAATGGCAAATTGGGAGGGATCAAAGTAACGATCCGGCCCTCCCAGGACGGCACTGTTGTTTCCTCCCGGGATCAGGTCTGGCCGGTCTGCGTCGTTCCGCTGGTTGTTCCTCGAGGAGTTGAAGCCGTTCCGTATGTAGACGGGGAACCCGGACGAGAGCGACGTGATGCTATTGAGCTGCCAGCCGTTGAGGAGCGCATTCGCCACGCCGCTCACCTGCCACCGGGGAAGGTCGTAGGTGAAGTTGAAGGAAAACAGGTGCCTGAAGTCGAACGTCGAGCGGCCGCGGTCCCGGCCCGGGTCGAACTGATCCAGCATCTTGTTCCGGGTGTTCTCTCCCGATGAGTTTTGAAGCGTAGACGCATCGTCGATGGCCTTCGCGAACGTGTAGGCCACCTTGGTGCGGAATCGCTTGAACAACCCCTGATTGGAAAAACGGGTCTCGAATTCGGTTCGAAAAGAATGGTAAGTGGAATTCGCATTCGCGAACAATATGTCCCACTGTCCCGCCAGAGGCTGGGCATCCGGAAGGCTGGTGGATCTCCAGAAGAGCTTCCCGTCCACGATCTCGGGGACCCGAAGGTTGATCTCCGTGGATCGCGTCTGGTGGTATCCCGTGGAGCCCACGTAAGAGATTCGGAACACACCGCCGGAGAAGGCCTCCTGTTCGATCCCCAGGTTGTAGTGCATGACCGTGGGGGTATCGATCGTCGGGTCGACGGAGCGTCCCGTCACGAGCAGCCCGCTCACCGGGAAATTGTCGAACGGTCTCGGGAATCCTCCAGCTCCACCCGGGGTCTCAGCCCTGGGCGCGAAAGGAGGATTGATGTGGGTGAAGAACCGGTGGGCATTGTCGATCTGGTCGTAAAACAGGCCGAACCCAGCCCGGAGGGAGGTCTTGCCCTTCCCGAACGGATCCCAGGCCAGGCCGATCCGGGGAGCCAGTCCGGCGCCGTAATTGGTCGGCCAGATCTTCTTACCGATGTCTATCTTGGTCACCGACAACTTCCGGACAAACGGCGGTCGGACCTCGTCCAAAAGAAAGTTGGCGGACCTCCCGTTGGCTTCGGTCGGGGAGGTGATCACCTCGTACCTCAGACCCAGGTCCAGGGTCAGATGGGGCGTCCAGCTGATCCTGTCCCGCAAATACAACGCCCAGTAGGTCTGCCGCCAGGCCTTGATGGGATTGATGTCGATGGGCATCCCGATGTTCAGGGTCCCCGTGGTCCCGGTAGGGAACGCGCCGCGGAAAAAGCGCGGCTGAGCTGTGAGAAGCGACGGCAGGTCCACGAACTCCCACAGGCCGCGCTTTCGGTCCACGGGATCCTCGTTCAGTTGCGTCCTCTGGACCTCTCCGCCCATCTCCCAATAATGCTTCCCCCGGGTGTAGGAGACCTGGTCGCTCCACTGGAAGCTGTTTTTCACCCCGAAGGTATCTCCCTGGGTCGATCCCGTATCGACCACAACATTGTTCACGTTGATCGTTCCGATCTTTTGGCCGGGGGTGAAGACCAGGCTCGGGTCCACGTCGATGAGGACATCCTCGTCGATCCTGTGGAACGACCGGTAGTATCCCAATCGGAACGTATTGACCATCTGGGGAGAGAAGATGTGGCTGTTTTCGATGGTCGCCCTCTGGTTGCGCGTCGTGGTGAGGAGGGCAAAGAAAGGATCTGCCTCCGGGGCATTCACGTCCGCGTCCGAGAAGCTGTAGCTGACGAACACGGAATTACTGGAGGAGAACTGATGATCGAACCGGACGAGGAAGAAGTCCTCGCGCGACGCGCGGCTGGGCCCATGATTGAAGGCAGCTGTTCCGTCGCCGAAATTCTGCCCGTTGGGCAGGGGCCAGAAACTCAGGTAGGGCTGCATCTTGGGCGAGACGGTGACCGTCCTGCCGGGGAGGATCCCCTGCCGCGCTTGCTCGTCCGGCACCAGGGGGGAAAACGGAGTCGAGAGCCTCTCGCGCAGGCCTTCGTAATTGCCGAAGAAGAAGCTCTTGTTTCGAACGATCGGCCCGCCCAGGCTGCCGCCAAAATTGTTCCGCTTGAACGGGTCCTTTCCCTTCGCGAAGAAGTTTGTCGCGTCCAGAGCGCTGTTTCGGTGGAAGTGAAACAGCGAGCCGTGAAGCTCGTTGGTCCCACTCTTCGTCACGGTCAGGATGGCCCCTCCCACTTTCTTTCCGTACTGGGGGCTGTAGTTGCTGGTGAGCACCCGAAACTCCTTGATGGCTTCCACTCCCAGGTTCACGCCCGCGGCGCTGCCCGGAAGGTCCTGGATTCGGTTCGAGGCGCTCATCTCGGTCCCGTCCTGGTAGAACTTGTTGCTTTCCGCCCTCTGGCCGCTGACAGAGAACTTGACGCCAAATCCCTGGCTGGCACTTTTTTCCACCGTCCGAAAGACGCCGGTCCCCGCGTGCAACGTGATCAGTTCATCAAAACTCCTTCCATTCAAGGGCAGATCGCGGATCGCCCTGTCATCCACCAGGCCGGACACGACGGCCGTCGTGCTGTCGACCAGCGGTGCCTCGGCCGTGACGGCAATTTGTTCGGTGATCTCGCCCAGGTTCAACACCAGATCCACCACCACGTCCCGGCCCACCGTCAGCGTCACGCCGCGCCGGATGGCGGTCTTGAACCCTTGGAGCGACGCGCTGACCTCGTAGACTCCCAGGCCGAGATTCGTCGCCACGTACCGTCCTGTGGAGTCCGTGACGAGGGAGCGGCTAATGCCCGTCTCCAAATTCTTTACCGTGACCAATGCTCCAGGTAGGACCCCGCCTTGTTCGTCGGCCACGGTCCCCGAGATGGTCTCGGCGTGGGCAACCGAAGCACTGATGAATACGAATGCTACGATCAATGGGCCAAAAGTAACTCGACGAGAAGTGGCGCTCATATCTCAGCCTCCAAATTGATTTCTGCGTCCCGAAAACTCGGATCGTGCCAACTGCCATCCACCGTCGCTGGAATGAAAGGTGGGATTTCAGCGCTGCCGAGCGGCCCTTTCTTTCAGCCAGCACCCGTCCAGCAAGAAATTGGCTGGGGCTTACCCCTCTATTCTGGTAACACACACCGTTTTTTCGTGTCAAGGATTAAAACTTGTCGCGCCTCCCGGTGAGAAATCCGCATGCGATGCCGGTTTCAGGTTGATCTGGGACCGTAGCCTGTTTTAAGCTGATACGGCAAAGTGGAAGGGAGGAGGTTGATCATGGGCCAGTTTTCTGGTTCTAGCGTCCGGTGGGCGTTCCTGGGC
>JACQTF010000150.1 GCA_016210925.1 Acidobacteriota bacterium
CCCTGGTAAAATTGCTCAAGGCGAAACATGCAACCCTCGCGTCAAAGCGTCCTGGAGGATAGCCTCGCGGCCCTTCGCGCGCGACCCCGCACCTACCGAAATAATTGGATCGATTTTGGCGCCAAAAGAACGGTAGGTGCGGGGCGCGGTGACGGGTTCCTCCATTTGTGCTATCCATAAGGCATGAAGAAGGTCGACAAGGCGATCCTGCTGGACATAGCCTGGCCGTTCCTGATCACCCTGGCAGTCTTTACCTTTATTATTTTCGCGCGGCAGCTCGGACCCCTGGCAGAACTGCTCATCACCAAGGACGCCAGCTTCTCCGAAATACTCCAAATCTCCCTCGCGCTTTTTCCTAACATCCTGGTGTTTGCGGTGCCCATCGCATTCCTCAGCGGGGTGCTCATCGCGTTCAGCCGCATGTCCTCCGACCGGGAAGTGGTCGCCCTCCGCGCGGGAGGGGTCAGCTTGGCGAGGCTGGCCCGTCCCGTCCTCGGCGTGGGAGCAGTCGTCTCGCTGGTGACCTTGGTCTTGAGCGTCTGGCTGCTTCCCTGGGGGAACAACCAGGTCCGGGAACTGCGGTACCGCATCAGCTTGAAGAGCGCATCCGGGGAAGTCCGTCCACGGGTGTTCTATGAGGATCTGCCGGACACGATCCTCTACGTGGAGGAAACCAGAGGAGGCGGCCGCTGGCGCCATGTCTTCATCGCCAGCCTTCAAAACGGAGAACAGCAGGTCATCCTCGCACGCCGGGGAAACCTGTTCGTTCCCGAGGAAACCGGGCAGCCTCAAATCCACGTGGAACAGGGCTATCTCTACAACGTGAACTCCCAGGCGCCGGAAAGGGATAACGTGACCCGTTTCGACGCTCTGGATCTGCCCGTTCGATCCGTAGCGCTCCAGAACGTGGCGGAGCGGCGCAGGGTCACTGCGGAGAAATCCACCCGGGAACTACTGACTGCCATCGGGCGCAACGAAAACCGACAGCGCAACCTGGTGGAACTGCACCGGCGCTTTGCCCTCGCCACAGCCCCTCTGTTATTCTCCCTGCTGGGAGTACCCCTGGGAGTCACCACCCACAAGGGAGGCCGCGCCTCCGGCTTCGTCCTCAGCATGCTCGTGGTCATCGTGTACTACATCAGCTTCATGGGCGGATTGCAGTTCGCCATGGTCGGCAAGGTGCCCCCTGGGGCGGGATTGTGGGCGGTGAATGTCGCTTGGGGGATTGCGGGGGTTGCGTTGCTATGGTTGGCCAACCGGGAGGTCGTTCGCTTCTCCGGGTTCTGGCAGACCCGGGGCTTCTCGTTTCCTTGGGAATCCCTGGGCGCCTGGCTGGGGAAACGGCTCGGGCTGCGTTGGCGCAGGAAGTGGCCTTCCCTGCCCCAGCTCCGGGGCCGGGTGGCACAGGTGGCAGACTGGTACATCGTGCAGGGCTTTCTCACGGCCTTCCTCATCACCCTGGCCGGATGCCTGACTCTTTACCTGGTCGCCCTGTTCTTCGATCTGATCGATGACATTCTCCGCCGCCAGGTGGCCTTGACCCTGGTCCTCCGCTACTTCCAGTTCCTCCTGCCGGAACTCCTGATCCTGCTCACCCCTTTGACCATCTTGCTGGCCACCCTGATCCATTTTGGCATCCTGGAAAAGACCAGCCAGGTGACGGCGTTCAAGGCGGGAGGCGTCAGCCTGTATCGCCTGGCAGCGCCGGTCCTGGTGGTGAGCCTGTTGGCCTGCATCTGCGTTTACTTGCTCCAGGACTTCATTGTTCCCTATTCCAACCAGAAACAAGACGGCCTCCGCAGCCTCATCAAGGGCCATCCGCCTGCCACATCACTGAGTCCTGAGCACCGGTGGATCATGGGGGAGCAGAACCGGATTTACAATTACCACTACTTCGATCCGCAGCATCCCGCCTTTGCCGGGCTATCGGTCTTCGAGTTGAAGGAGAACGAGAACCGGCTGGCCCGGCGCATCTTCGCCGAGCGAGCCCGATGGGACCCGACGCACAAGGGTTGGACCCTGGAAAAGGGTTGGACTCGGGACTTCGAAGGAACGGCCCAGGGCTATCAGCAATTCGAACGTGCCACGTTTCTGTTTCCCGAGGGCCCGGACTACTTCACGAGAGACGTGAAGGAATCCAGCAAGATGACCTACGCCGAGTTGCGCACTTACATCGACTGGCTGCGGCAGAGCGGCGTGGAAGTCACCGAGCTGCAAGTCGAGCTGCACCGCAAAATCTCGTTTCCCCTGGCCACCCTCATCATGGCCGTCATCGGAATTCCCTTTTCCTTTTCCATGGGAAAGAAGGGCGCCCTCTATGGGATCGCGGCGGGAGTCCTGATTGGAATCGTTTACTGGGGAGCCTTCGGCTTGTTCGAGACGCTGGGGACGGCGGGATTGCTCTCGCCGCTACTGGCGGCCTGGGCGCCCAACCTGCTGTTTTCCAGCGGGGGGCTCTACCTCCTCCTCACCTTGAAAACCTGATCCAGTCCGGAATTTTCAACATCCCGTCAACGCTAGGTGCCTTCGGACCAGGTATGCAGGTAGGTCTCTTGCTCCGGTGTGAGGGCATCGATCCGCACGCCCATGGAAGACAACTTCAGACGGGCGATCTCACGGTCGATCTCGTCGGGGACCGGGTAGACCCGCTTCTGCAGCTCCCCCCGGTGGATCGCCAGGTATTCCACAGCCAGGGCCTGGTTGGCGAAGGACATGTCCATCACGGCGGCCGGATGGCCTTCGGCCGACGCCAGGTTGATCAGCCGGCCCTCTCCCAGCAGGTAGAGCTTGCGACCATCGCGAAGGGCGTATTCCTCCACGAAATCCCGGATGGTGTTCTTGCCGGAGGCCAGGGACTCCAGGCCTGGGATGTCGATCTCTACGTTGAAATGTCCTGAGTTGGCCAGGATCGCCCCGCTGGTCATCACCTGGAAGTGCTCCGGGCCAAGGACGTTCTTGTTTCCTGTGACGGTGATGAAGATGTTGCCTACTTTGGCCGCCTCGGCCATAGGCATGACGCGGAAGCCATCCATGACGGCCTCCAACGCCTTGGTGGGGTCCACTTCGGTGACGATGACGTCGGCGCCCATCCCTTTGGCGCGCATGGCGATCCCTTTTCCGCACCACCCGTAGCCGGAAATCACCACGCGGCTTCCGGCCAGCAGCACGTTCGTGGCCCGGACGATCCCGTCCAAGGTGGACTGGCCGGTCCCGTACCGGTTGTCGAACAGGTGCTTGGTCCGGGCTTCGTTGACCGCGATGATGGGATATCGAAGGACACCCTCCTCGGCCATGCTCCGCAGTCGAAGGACCCCTGTGGTGGTCTCCTCGGTGCCACCCCGGATCCCGGCGATCAGTTCCTTCTTCTCCGAATGAAGCGTGGAGACCAAGTCCGCCCCGTCGTCCATGGTGACGGAGGGAGAATGGCCCAAGGCTTGAAGGACGTGCTTGTAATAGGTCTTATTGTCTTCCCCTTTGATGGCGAACACGGGAATGCCGAATTCGACCACCAACGCCGCCGCGACCTCGTCCTGGGTACTGAGGGGATTCGATGCGCACAGCCGCAGGTCGGCACCGCCCTCCTTCAGGGCGATGGCCAGGTTCGCCGTCTCGCTGGTCACGTGCAGGCACGCCGAGACCTTCAGGCCCTTCAAGGGCTTCTCCCGGGCGAAGCGCTGCCGGATCAGCTCCACCACCGGCATGAATTGATGCGCCCACTCGATGCGGTTTCGCCCGCGAGGCGCCAGAGACAGGTCTTTGACGTCGTACTCTACCGTGGTAGTGCTCATGGAGGAAAGCTTCCTTTCGGGGGCCGGTCCAGTCAAGGCCAGTCAACCGTCATTCGTCAAACGTCAATCGCCGAGTGACGAATGACGAGTTACCCGCGGGCGCTGGAGACCAGGATTCCCGACTCCTTCTGGAAGAGGGCGACCTTGTCGGTTCTCTCCCAGGTGAACTCCGGCTCCGAGCGCCCGAAGTGGCCGAAGGCAGCGGTTTTCCTGAAGATGGGACGGCGGAGGTTGAGATAATCGATAATGCCTCGGGGGGTCAAGTCGAAATTGTTCTCGATGATCTCCCGGATCTTTTCGTCACTGATTTTGCCGGTCCCGTGGGTGTCCACCATGATGGAGACCGGTTTCGCGATCCCGATGGCGTACGCCAGTTGCACCTCCAGCCGGTCCGCCACTCCCGCTGCCACGACGTTCTTAGCCAGATGACGGACCATGTACGAGGCGGAGCGGTCCACCTTGGTAGGGTCCTTCCCGGAAAAGGCACCGCCCCCGTGACTGCCCACACCCCCGTAGGTATCCACAATGATCTTCCGGCCGGTGATCCCGCAATCCCCGTGGGGGCCTCCCACCGCAAACCGCCCGGTGGGGTTGATGTAGTAGTTGGTATTCCTGTCCAGGAGATCCCCGGGAATGGACACCCGAATCACCTGTTCCAGAATACCCTGCCTGATCTCCTCGATGCTCACGTCAGCGCTGTGCTGGGCGGAGACCACCACCGCTTCGATGCGTACCGGCTTGTGGTTC
Source organism: Acidobacteriota bacterium (assembly GCA_016210925.1). GTDB lineage: Bacteria > Acidobacteriota > UBA6911 > JACQTF01 > JACQTF01 > JACQTF01. The sequence goes on from JACQTF010000150.1 coordinate 4,536, forward strand.
TCATACTGGACCGTCACCTGCGACTTGCCGTCGGGCCTCAGCCATTTCAGAATGCTCTCTCGCCGGGCCTGGGAGAGCCTCCGTGTGAGCCGGTGGGCTAGCAGGATGGGCATGGGCATGAGCTCTTCGGTCTCGTTGGTGGCATAGCCGAACATCAGGCCCTGGTCGCCGGCACCGCCTACGTCCACCCCCTGGGCGATGTCGGGCGATTGTTTGTGAAGGGTGGAAAGCACGGCACAGGTCTCGGAGTCGAAGCCATACTTGGCCCGGGTATAACCGATCTCCTGGATGGTCTGCCGGGCCACGCCAGAGTAGTCCACCACCGCTGAGGTGGTGATCTCGCCCGCGAGGAAGACCAGGCCCGTCGTCACCAGGGTCTCACAGGCCACCCGGCCGAACGCATCCTGAGCAAGGACAGCATCCAGGATCGCATCGGAAATCTGGTCGGCGATCTTGTCGGGATGGCCTTCCGTCACACTCTCGGAACTGAACAGGTACTTTCCACTGCGGCTCACTGCTGTCCCTCCTTGAAAGGTCAGGTCCCCCACCCAAGAATGTTGGGAACAAACGAACAACGAAACTTAGCACACGCCCCCTGCCAAGTCAACGAAAAGCGCCGCTAAACGGTAACGCCTCAGTAACACGGGGCGCAGGAGACGAAAATGGGAAAAATGGGGACAGGCTACTCATTTCCCGGCATTTGATGTCCCGGCAACTCCTTCTGATGGAAATGAGTAGCCTGTCCCCATTTTTCCCTTTGATTCAACGTGCTTGTACCCCGTGTTACTGAGGGATTACTTCTTTGCGGGCGTTCTGCTTGAC
>JACQTF010000160.1 GCA_016210925.1 Acidobacteriota bacterium
CTGTCGAGCACCGTGGGCAGTCGCTGGGATCCGCACAATTGAACATCACGGCCAGATAAAGGAAGCCCGCTATGATCAATCACATCATCGAATATTGCGCCGCGCATCGACTGTTAGTCGTTTTCCTGGTGATGAGCGCGTTGGTCATCGGGCTTTGGTCCATGTTCAACGTGCCGCTCGATGCCATTCCCGATCTCTCGGATCCCCAGGTGATCATCTACACCGAATGGCCAGGCCGAAGCCCGAACCTGGTGGAGGACCAAATCACATACCCTATCGTCTCGGCGATGCTGGCCGCCCCCCATGTGACGGTGGTTCGAGGCATTTCCGATTATGGCTTCTCCTACGTCTACGTCATATTCGATGAGGGGACAGACATCTATTGGGGCCGAAGCCGGGTGCTGGAGTACATGAGCAAAATCACCGGCAAGCTTCCCGAAGGTGTCACGCCCACCCTCGGCCCCGATGCCACCGGAGTTGGTTGGGCGTTCGAGTACGCGCTGGTGGACCGAAGCGGAAAGCACAACCTGGCCCAGTTGCGCTCCTTCAACGACTGGTACATGCGCTACTGGCTGGAAAGCGTTCCGGGAGTGGCTGAAGTGGCCGTCGTGGGCGGATATGTCAAGCAATATCAGGTCACCATCGACCCCAATAAGTTGCTGGCCTTTCATTTGCCGCTCAACAGAGTGATCGATAGCATCCGAAACAGCAACAACGAGGTCGGCGGCCGGGTGGTGGAATTTACCGGCAAGGAGTACCTGGTTCGGGGACGGGGCTATATCCGGTCGCTGGATGACATCCGGAGTCTGGCGGTTGGATCGGATGGGCAAGGCACGCCCATCCGCGTCGAGGATGTGGCCAGTGTACAGCTCGGGCCCGACATGCGGCGAGGCATCGCCGAGCTCAACGGCGAAGGGGAGGTGACAGGTGGAATCGTTGTCGTGCGCTACGGTCAGAACGTCATGGATGTCATCGAACGGGTAAAAACCAAGCTGGAGGAGATCAAGCCTTCCTTACCGGAAGGAGTGGAAGTAGCGATTACCTATGATCGATCCGACCTCATCCAGCGGTCCATAGATACCCTGAAGCGCACTTTGATCGAGGAACTGGCGATTGTCAGCCTCGTCATCCTAATTTTCCTGTGGCACATTCCCAGCGCCACCATCCCCATCATCACCATCCCAGTGGCCGTCATCCTTTCCTTTATCCCCATGTACTTCAGCGGAGTCACTTCCAACATCATGTCGCTGGGCGGCATCGCTATTGCCATTGGCGCTCTGGTGGATGCCGCCATCGTGGTGGTCGAGCAAACGCATAAGAAGCTGGAACGATGGGAATCGGAGGGCCGACCGGGAAGCGCCACACGGGTCATCATCGACGCCGTCAAGGAAGTGGGCGGGCCCAGCTTTTTCTCGCTGCTGGTCATCGCGATCTCCTTCCTGCCCATCTTTGCCCTGCAGGCCCAAGAGGGGCGGCTGTTCAAGCCGCTGGCCTTCACCAAGAACTTCTCCATGGCCATCGCTGCGGTGCTGGCCATCACCCTGGACCCGGCGCTGCGGCTGCTTTTCATGCGGACCCGGGAGTTCCGGTTTCGGCCGCACTGGCTGGCCCGGGTTACGAATGCGATCCTGGTGGGAAAGATTCACGGCGAGGAGCATCACCCCATTAGCCGGCCCTTGATGGCGGTCTACCAGCCAGCGGTGCGATTCGTTCTCGACCACAAGTGGTTTGTCATCGCCGCGGCCTTGCTCATGGTGGTGGGCACGATCCCCGTTTACCAAAAACTCGGCTCCGAGTTCATGCCACCGCTCAACGAAGGCACGATCCTCTACATGCCCATCACCTTGCCGGGGATTTCCATCACCGAAGCCGACAAATACCTTCAGATTCAGGACAAGCTGATCAAACAATTCCCCGAAGTCCAGAGCGTTTTCGGCAAGATCGGCAAGGCTGACACCTCCACCGATCCAGCACCCCTGAGCATGGTGGAGACGACGGTGGTGCTGAAGCCGGAAGGCGAATGGCGCAAAGTCAAACAGGACCGTTGGTATTCAAGCTGGATGCCGGAGTTTTTAAAGAAACCTTTTCGCAAAATTTGGCCCGAGGAGCACCCCATGGCCTGGGAAGACCTCATTACCGAGATGGACCAGGCGGTGCAAATCCCATCCTTTCCCAACGCCTGGCTATTTCCCATCCGCACCCGAATTGACATGATCACAACCGGCGTGCGGACGCCGGTGGGTATCAAGGTGCTCGGCCCCAAGCTCGAAGCCATTGAGCAGGTCGGAATCCAACTGGAGAAGACCCTGCAGGAGGTTCGCGGAACGCGAAGTGCCTTTTTCGAACGAGTGACCGGAGGATATTACCTGGATTTCGAGGTAGACCGGCGGGAAGCTGCGAGATACGGCCTGAGCGTGGGCGAGGTCAACGACATCATCGAGACGGCGATCGGGGGCAAAAACATCACCACCACCATCGAGGGTCGCGAGCGATACCCGGTCAATGTCCGGTACGCCCGCGGCCTGCGGGAAAACCTGAGCCAGTTGAACCGGGTGCTGGTTCCCACCCCCCAGGGCGCTCAGGTGCCATTGACGCAGCTGGCCCACCTCACCATGCGAACCGGACCTCCCATGATCAAAAACGAGGAGGGATTCCTGGCCGGATTCCTCTACGTGGATGTGGCAGGGCGGGACATGGGCGGCTATGTGGAAGAGGCGAAAAAGGTCGTGGCCGAAAAAGTGCCGCTGCCCCCAGGCTACCAGCTCCAGTGGAGCGGCCAATACGAGTACATGGAACGGGTCAAGCAGCGCCTGCTGTACGTGGTTCCCCTGACCCTGTTCATCGTTTTTCTCCTGCTCTACTTCAACACCAATTCCGTGGTGAAGACGTTGATCATTTTACTGGCGGTGCCGTTTTCGGCGGTGGGCGCCATCTGGCTGCTGTACCTGCTGGATTACAACATGAGCATCGCGGTCTGGGTGGGATTGATCGCTCTGCTGGGAGTGGACGCCGAGACCGCCGTCTTCATGCTTCTCTATCTGGATCTCGCCTACAAGGAGCGCGTCGCCCAGGGAAAGATGCGGTCCGTCGCCGACCTCAAAGAGGCCATAGAGTTTGGTGCGGTCAAGCGCCTGCGGCCCAAGGTCATGACGGTGGGGGTGATGTTTATGGGCCTGGTGCCCATCCTGTGGTCCACGGGGGCCGGTGCCGATGTGATGCGCCGGATCGCGGCGCCCATGATCGGCGGGATTTTCACCTCCTTTATTTTGGAATTGCTGGTGTATCCCGCCATCTATGAAATCTGGAAAGGATTCGAGGTCAGAAGACTGGCAAGAATGAGCTGAGGCAACGGAGGGGAGATGATAAGAGTGAAACTTTGCATCGCGTCATCCTATCTCGCGGTCCTGGCGTCAACTTCATCGGGCAGCGGCCAGCCTTTCACCTTGAGCGTCCAGCATGAGCATCTCTGGGGACACTGTGCTGGCAAGCTGGTGATCCACGAGGAAGGGATGGAATATGCCACCGAGAATTCGAAACACAGTCGAAAATGGCGTTATGAGGACCTGCGCCGGATCGAAATCTCTTCGCCCAGGGAGGTGGTCCTTCACACGTATGAGGATGTGAAATTTCGATTGGGGGCCGACAAAAAGTTTCGCCTCGAGCTCCGGGACGGCGACGTGACGGCCGAAATCTACGAATTTCTGCTGGCCAGGGCGTCCAGGCCTCTGGTGACCCGAGTCCTCTATCCCTCCGCTCCGCCCGCGTTCACGATGCCGGTCAAACACCGACATCGGATGGGTGGTTGCCAGGGGCAGTTGAAAGCAGGGGAAGACCGGATCATTTACGAGACCCCCCACCCCGGGGACTCTCGGATTTGGTTTTACAAGGATATCGAGAGCATAGGTCTGATGGACGCTTACAGCTTCCGCCTGACGACCTTGGAGGACACTTACACTTTTGACCTCAAGGTGCCCATGAGCCCCGAACACTATGACTTCTTGTGGGCCAAGGTGTACCGGCTTGCACATCCCTATTCCAAGAGCAGGTGAGGCCGTAAGCACCGGGTGGAGGTGAGTGATTTGTGAAATTGGCATTTTTAGACTAGGCACTATTGACTATAAATCTCACGGCGATGACCAATTTCTGTAATGGTGACTGTCTTCTGAGCGTCATCGACCAGGTAAAGTATGCGATGATCGGCCACTCGGATGCGCCACTCAGGACGGCCAACCAACTTAACACATCCCGGTGGGCGAGGAGTTTCCGCGAGAGCTTTGATCGCATCGACTATTGCATTGTGGAGCGGGTGATGAGTCTTGCGCAAGTGGCTCAAACGCCGCATGGCTCTCAGCGAGCGTGTCACTTGATAACTCATAGGTGGGTTAGTTCATCAGGAGTGAAGGGTCCTGCCGGGCCTTCTTCAGCAGCTTTCTCGCAGGCCAGGCTATCTTCTAACTCTTCGACAAAAGGTTCGAGCTGACGATCCTGTAACAGCAAGGCAGCAAGCTTTCTTTGGTCCCCTTCTGAGAGCTGGCGGACACCTTCGGCAATTTGTTCAACCGTAAGCGTAATTTCGATTTTGGGCATAATTTCTCCCCTGAGCTTAAACTATGATCCGATATTTTAGCATATGGGGGTCGTTCCCCAAGTGTTGCCCGGGTTGTTCGGGTTCTTCTGCTGGGTGGGCAGGGATTCTTTTCTCAGAAGAGGGATCGGGAGATTCTCTGGTGCTATAATTCACAGTCCGCTGATGGCTGTGGCACTGGGAGCCACTGGACGAGAGAGTCCCGAATGGCCCTTGCCGGCGCGCCCATGGCCTGGCCTTATGTTTTCATGAAAGATGTATCAGTGGTGATCCCGACGTTGAATGCGGGCCCTCTCTTCGAGGAAACGCTCCAAAAGATCCGGGCCCAGCAAGGTGTGGGATTGCGGGAGATCGTCCTGGTCGACTCCGGGTCTCAGGATGGGACTTGCGCCCTGGGGGAAAGGTACGGAAGCGCCGTATACCGGGTGGAACGGTTCAACCACGGGGAGACTCGCAACGAGGCCGTGGCCCGCTGCACCGCTCCCTTCGTGATCCTGACCGTGCAGGACGCGTTGCCTGCCTCGACGGATTGGGCGCGACGTTTGGTGGATTGCTTCGACCTGGGGGATCGGGTGGCGGGGGTCACAGGGCGCAGCGCCCCCCGGGAAAACGCGGGCTTGATCGCCCGCTGGGAGATCCAGCAGCATTACCGGGTGTTCTACGAAAACAGCCGCGTGAAGAAAATGGAGGAGCCTGAAGGCTACCGACGGCTCCCCTTGGAGCAGCGGATCAAGCTCATCGCATTCGACAACGTGTGCTCGGCCATTCGCCGGCGGGTTTGGGAGGAAGTCCCATTCCCGCCCGCCCGGTTCGGAGAAGATCTGGCCTGGGGCAAACAGGTGCTCCTGCGGGGGTACTGGCTGGTCCACGAACCCGACGCCACCGTGTACCATTCCCACGACCGACCCCTGGACTACATGGTTCGGCGCTTTTACGTCTCCACCGTGACCCAGCTCGAGCTCCTGGAGGCGGAGCCCGAGGATTTTTCACAGGTCACGGAGTGGGACGGGGTCCGGGCGGCCCTGGATTTCCTGTCCGAAGTGGCCGGCCGGCTGCAGGCGGCGGAAAAGAGCGGACGAGATTCCCACTTCTTGACCGACCTGGTTCCCTCCCAGGGCGGCACCAGTCGGCTGGGACTCAAGATGAGATTCATGCTGGATTCGAAACGGCTCTGCCGCTCAATCCTGGCCTGCGAGTACCGTAACATCGTGGAGAACATACAGAAGTACCATCCGGGCCCTTTGGACTTTGCAGCGGCCCGCGACGCGGTCTTGCAGGCCGCGGCCCGCGCCCTGGGTAGCTTCGCTGCCCGGGTGACCTACAGTAAGAGATCCCTCGGCCACTGGCCCCCCCCTCTGGAGGCTATGGACCAGTGGCTGCGGCTGGGAGTTTAGCGGCACCAGGGCGGGAGCCTTGGCCTTCCCCCGGAGCGCCAGCGACGAACGGCGAACGGATTACGAATGCGCAACAACCTGTGTCTGGTGCTGGGCGGCGGTGGCTTTTTGGGATCCCACCTGGTAGATGCGTTGCGGGAAGCCGGCTTTCCGATTCGCATCTTCTGCAAATCCAATTCCTCGCCAACGTTCCGGGGAGGAGACTGGCAGGCCGTGGAAATTTTCACCGGAGACTTCGTCACCGGCGTGGGGGTGACGGAGGCCCTGGAAGGAGCTGCCTTCGTCTTTCATTGCATCGGGACCACGGTACCTGCCAATTCCGTCGCGGACCCGGTTTACGATGTGGAGACCAACGTGGTGCCCACCATCCGCCTCCTGCGCAGTTGCGTGCAACAGGGCGTCCGGAGGATCTTGTTTCCCTCGTCGGGAGGGGTGCTCTACGGACCTGCCTCCGAACCCGTGTCCGAGGAATCGCCCACGCTCCCCGCCTGTTCCTACGGCATCACCAAATTGGCCAACGAAAAATATCTTCATCTCTTTCGTACGCTCCACGGGCTGGATTACACGGTCCTGCGGATTTCCAATTTGTACGGGGAGCGCCAGACGGGGAAGTTCAACCAGGGGGCAGTGGCCATCTTCCTGCGAAACGTCCGTGAGGACAGGCCCATTCATCTGTGGGGGGACGGCGCCATCGTCCGGGATTTCGTCTACGTCCGGGACGTGGCCCGGGCTTTCTTGAGAGCCATGGAGGGCCCGCCAGCGCAGATTTTCAACGTGGGGACCGGGCAGGGGACCGCCCTGTCGGAACTGGTGCGGACCATCGAACAGGTGACGGGCAAGCGTGCACGCATTACCCAGGAGGCGGGACGACCTTTTGACCTCCCCTACTCCGTGCTGGACATCCAAAAAGTCCGCCGTGTTCTGGGATGGGAGCCCCGGACGGCGCTTCCGGACGGTATCCGCGCCACCTGGGCGTGGCTGAATCAAACACGAAACCTGAAACCTGAGACCTGAAACCCGGAAGCTAAAATCCCAGAACTGAAAACACTGTAGGCCGGTTTTTTAGTTTCAGGTTTCAGGTCTTAGACTTTCAGGTTTGATCGATGCGCATTCTGTACATCAGCCACCTCTTCCTGCCCGCCCACTACGGCGGTACCGAGCTGTACACCTATTACCTGGCAAAAGAGGCGCGGCGACGCGGGCACGAGGTGCAGGTGGTTTGCTGCGAGGACTTCAAGTCCAGCCGGCCGCAAGTCATCCTCTCCAGGGA
>JACQTF010000155.1 GCA_016210925.1 Acidobacteriota bacterium
CCGGGACCGTGGTACGTGAAAGTCCTCCAGATGGAACCCCGCGACCATCCCGAATACAAGTGGGAAAGCTTCTGGGCCACCCTGACCTTCCAGGTGGAATTCTAACGCGGTTGGCGCGGTTGGCTCCCCCCTACCAATTTTGTCCTCAGAGGGATACAATTTGGACAAAGCTCAATAGGTGGGCCCTTGAAACGAAACCCTTCCCGAGCGCCCTCGGTGGATGAGCTGGCCAAATCGGTGGATCCCGCCCGGGTGGTGCTTTTTCAAAAGCTCAGAGAACAGGTCTTGGCCCTTCGGAGCACGCAAGAAAGGACCATGTACGACGGCCTCGACCGGGAGTGGACGCCAGCTTATTATCAGGGGAATCGACAGCTTTTCCACGTTCATCTGGGATCCGGGGAGCATCTGGGGCTGTCAGCGACAGTCTCCTTGAATACCAAGAAGATGGTGCCCAGCGTCCTGGAATCCTCCACGATCCAAAAGAAAGTTCGAGACCGTGTGGAAAAAGCGCGGGATTTCCGGGGCACCAAGTGGGTCTTTTTCTCACTGGAAACGACGGGCGACGTCGAGTCTTTCATGGAACTCGTCAGGCTCAAATATCGTTTATTGCAGGTGGAAGCCGAGCCGAGGCCATGACAGCCCTTTGGATCCAGGGACTCACCAAGGAATATCGATCGTTCTGGACCCGCCAAAGGATCCGGGCCCTGGACGGCGTGAGCTTCCAGGTTCCCCCCGGTGAAGTGTTCGCCCTCCTGGGTCCGAACGGGGCAGGCAAGACCACGCTGGTGAAGATCCTGCTGGGGATCACGTTTCCCAACGGGGGAGACGCCCGACTGTTGGATCGCCCTCTCTCCGACCATTCCATCCGGGCGCGGGTGGGCTATCTGCCCGAGAACCACCGCTATCCCCCGTACCTGACGGGACGGCAGGTGCTGGACTACTTCGCCCGGCTGGCGGGCATCCGCAGGCACGTTCGATCGAAGCGAATTGGGGAGCTCTTGAAGCTGGTCAAGATGGATCCGTGGGGCGACACCCGCCTGCGAAAGTACTCCAAGGGGATGATGCAGCGCCTGGGATTGGCACAGGCACTGGTCAACGAACCGGACTTGCTGATCCTGGACGAGCCAACCGACGGAGTGGACCCCGTGGGGCGCCGCGAGATCCGCGACATCCTGCTGGACCTGAAAAAGCAAGGCAAGACCATCTTCATCAACTCCCACCTCCTCTCGGAAGTGGAGCGCGTGTGCGACCGCGCAGCCATCCTGAACCAGGGCAAGCTGCTCAAGATTGTGGCCATGGAGGAGCTGAACCGAGGAAGCACCCTGTACCGCATCGACCTGGCCGAAGCAAACGGTTTTCTTTCCGAGGTGCTGCGGGCCAGCGGTGTCCCGTTCGAGCTGGACAAGACCCGGCTGACGCTCTCCGTGCGGGATACCGCCGAGCTGAACCGGACCCTCGATCGGCTGCGGGCTGCCTCGGTGGAAATCCGGGCCGTGCTGCCCCTCCAGTCCAGCTTGGAGGACTACTTCATCCGGGTCCTGCAGGAAGACCGCCCAGGGGGAGAGTCGCAAGTAGAATCACAAAGGGGGTGCTCCCCTTGAAAACCCTGGCCATCATCGAGGACACATTTCGGGAATCCTTCTCGCGCCTGACGTTCGTGGGCTTTTTTGTCCTGTCCAACCTGTTGGTCCTGGCCATCCTGTTCGCGGTCAACCTGGACGTGGTGGACGGCGTGCTGGCGGCCGCGACCCTGTTCGGCAAGGAGCTACACCTGAACCCGCAGCACGGGCTCCAAATCGGGCCCATCATTCGCCAGGTGGAATCGGCATTCGCCGTGACGCTATACGTCATGAGCATCTTCCTGTCCGTCTTCGCCACGGCCAACCTGGTCCCCCACATGCTGGAGAAAGGAACCATCGACCTGGTCCTGTCCAAGCCTCTGAGCCGCCGCGGCATCTTGCTGGCCAAGTACCTGGGAGCGCTTTCTGTGGTGTCATTCAACGTGTGGTACCTGGTGGCGGCGGTCTGGCTCATTCTCTCCACTAAGACCCAAGTCTGGAATTTCGCCTTCCTCGCCGCGGCGCTCCCTATCCTGTTTACGTTTGCCGTGCTGCTGGGCGTGGTCATCCTGGTGGGCACCCTGTCTGGGAGCTCGAGCCTGGCCATCATGGTGACTTACGTGATCTTCTTCGTGAGCCAGCCCCTGGCGGCCCGGGAGAAAATCGTGCCACTGCTGGACAGCCAGCTCTCCGTGACGGCCTTCCAGACCCTGTACTGGGTGTTGCCGAAGACCTTCGAACTGGGGAACCTGGTACGCGAGACCGCATTGTCCCGGCCCGTGCAGAGCTGGACGCCGGTCTGGACCTCCGGACTCTTCGGGCTGGGTGCTCTGGTGGCTGCGATCGCCTATTTTGAGAGAAAAGATTATTGAAGACGGAGTGAGAGGGGTGACTTCGGAACCCGTCTCTGCCAACGCGAGAAGGGGGTTTTTATGAAAAACAAGAAAACAGGGATTGCCCTAGGGGCTCTGGGGAGCGTCGCCGTCGCGGTCTCCCTGGCCGTGGCTTTCTACGTCCCGCGGCCCATGACGGGCCACGCTTCCGCGGAGCTTCTCCAGTACATTCCCGAGCAGGCGGATGTTTTGTTTTCGGCGGACCTGGAGCAAATCCGCCAGACCGCCCTGTACCTGGCTGTGGAACGGGAACGGAAGGAGCAGTTGTCGCAGGCCTTGCCGGAGCTTGTTCAGAAGACCGGTATCGATCCACGCACCGATCTCGCTCAGGTGGCGGTGGCGACGGGTTTCACGCCGGGACCTCAGGGCGAGCCGGCATCCGTTCGCGAGGGTTTCCTTGCGGTCGTCAAAGGTCGGTTCGACCCGGCGCGGATCGGCGACCTCCTCACCAGCCACGGAGCCGTATCCACCACCTACCGGAGCCACCAGGTGTACCTGTCTCTCAAGGGGCGGCAGCCCATCGCGCTCTGTATTTTGAGCCGCTCCCTGCTGATCTTCGGATCCGAGACGAACGTGCAGCGAGCGCTCGATGTTGCGTCTGGCGCCGGCAAGAGCATCCAAGAGGACAACCAGATTACCGATCTGCGAAGGAACGTGGACCCAGAGGCGCAGATCTGGGGCGTGACTTCGCTCGAGAAACTCCCGAGCGAATTGCCTTTGCGCCAAGGACGCCCGGGCCCGGCTCCGGAGCTGCAGCGCCAGTTGATCCGATCCCTGCAATCGTTGGTGGGTTCCCTCACCGTGGGGGACGACCTGGACCTGCACCTGCAGGGGACGGCTGCTACCGCCGAGGACGCCCGGTTGATGGTGGATACTCTGAAAGGGGCCTTAGCGCTGGCGCGCCTGAACGTCAAAGATCCCGGCCTGCTGGAGCTGCTCCGCGACGTCCGGATCGAGTCGAGCGAGCAGGCCATGGACCTACGGATCCGCGTGCCGGGCGAGCTGGTCATCCGGCGGTCCTCCCAGGTGTTCGATCGGCTCCGTTAGCCCAAACCCCGCAGATGGCCCGTGCCTCTCCGGAGGGCTCTTTGTATCCTCCGGGCGGGATCTGGTATGCTGGAAGCCATGAAGAGGGTGCTGCTGGCCAAGCCGCGAGGTTTTTGCGCCGGCGTGGTGCGGGCGATCGACATTGTGAATGTCGCCCTGGAACTCTACGGGAAGCCCATCTACGTCCGGAAAGAGATCGTCCACAACCTGCACGTGGTGGAGGAACTCAGACGAGAAGGAGTTGTCTTCGTGGAGGAACTGGATGAGGTGCCCGAAAGCGCGCGGGTCGTTTTCAGCGCCCACGGCATCTCTCCGGAGGTGCGACGCCAAGCTGCCGACCGACAACTTCGGGTCATCGACGCCACGTGCCCGCTGGTGACCAAGGTGCATCTGGAGGCCATCAAGTACGCCCGGGAAGGCTACTCCATCATCCTGATCGGGCACAAGGGACACGACGAGGTCACCGGCACCCTGGGTGAGGCCCCACAGCACATGACCCTCCTCAGCACCGTGGAGGAAGTGGACCAGCTGGAGGTGCCCGACCCGAAACGAGTGGCCTATCTGACCCAGACCACGCTCAGCCTCGATGACACACGGGAGGTCATCCGACACCTCAGGCGGAAATTTCCCGCCGTTGTCGGGCCGCCCGCAGACGACATTTGCTACGCCACGCAGAACCGTCAAATCGCCATCAAGGCAATTGCCCGGGACTCGGACGTGGTCCTGGTCATCGGCGCCGCGAACAGCTCCAACTCGAACCGGTTGGTGGAAGTGGCCCAGTCCGCGGGCACCCGCGCCTACCTCATCGATGACGAGCGCGGGATCGATCCCGCCTGGCTTGAGGAAGCCCGGACGGTGGGCGTGACGGCTGGGGCCTCCGCTCCAGAAATTCTGGTGGAACGGGTCCTGGACAAATTAAAGGAGCAAGGCTTTACCGAAGTCCGCGAAGTGGAAGTCATGGAAGAGGACGTCCGCTTTGCCCTTCCGTCAGAACTGGTCCGGGACATGGCCGCCCTCTCCTGAACCTTCCCAAAGGTCCAGCTCCAGCTTCCTTCGATTCGGACCGCAGGAAAGCCCACCAGGAAGACCGCCTGCCCCCTAATTTGGAAGCTTCGGCTCCGTCAGATCGCACTCGCAGTCAAGGGAGCGGAGGAACGCCAGGAGCTCCTCCTTCTGCTTGGCACTGATCGCGGCCTTGCGAAGGTTCTTTCGATCCAGGTACTTGTTGGGCTTCCCACCACCGGCCATCAGGTCCACAGCCTCTTCCAACGTCGCAACGCTGCCATCATGGAAATAGGGAGCCGACCGGCTGATATCTCTCAGGGTCGGAGTCTTAAACGCCCCGGTCTCGTTTTCAACGTTGGAAACCTTTTGGCGGCCGACATCCGGTTGCGGAGCATCCATGCCGATGCCAACGTTGTGGTACTGAAGGTCCGTGAAGAGGATTCCCGCGTGGCAGGTCCCGCACCCCGACTGCCGGAAGACCTCCCAACCTTTCCTGGCATCCTCGCTGATGGCAGTTTGATCTCCCTGCTGGAACTTGTCAAAGGGAGTCGTACCGCAATAGAGCGTCCTCTCGAAAGCCGCAAGCGCCTTGATCACATGTTCCGGGGTGCCCTCGGACGCGAAGACCCTCTGGAACTGATCCTTGTAGCCGGGGATGGCATTCAACGTCGCGACGACCTCCTCAGGTTTGGCGCCCATATTGGCCCCCGACCAGGCTGCCAAAGCCTGCTTCTCCAGCGACGCGCTCCTCCCGTCCCAGTAGTATTCCTTGTGGTACCCGATGTTCCACAGGGTCGGGCTACTCCGGGTCAGCTTCTTTCCCAGGGCGCCCACCGCGGTGGGCAGGCCATCCGTCAAGCCGTTCTCGCACACGTGGCAGGAATAGCAGGACCTGCTGCCGTCTGCGCTGAGTCGCTTGTCAAAGAAAAGCTGCCGCCCCAGAGCGACTTTTTCGGCAGTCATGGGGTTGTCTGCCGGAATCGGCATCTCCTCGAACCCGGGCGGGGCCGGGGGAAGTGCCGGAACCTCAGGCTGGTAAGCCGGCGGAGCCGCAGCTTTCTCCTCTGCCCGCTTGCATCCCAACTGGAAGCTGAACAATCCCACGGTGATCAAAAGAAGCGCCTCCAAGAACCGTATCCCTGGCCGCATGACTCCTCCTTTGCCTGGCTTCCCGAAGCTCAGGCAAACTTCTCTGAATTCAACTCGCATGGTGGTCAGGCTACCGATGATGAGTTCGCGGTGGGAATTATATCAGATCGCCCCTATCTCCTGGAAAAGGGCCAGCTCCTGAACTCTCGTGCGCCGCGGGGTTCCAGGCCATCAAGCCGCAACCTTCCGCGGCCTCCAGCAGCCGTAGATCGGAGCTGACAAACACCAGGACGGGCGAGAATAGCAACGCTGAGGACAGTTGCAGGGCATCGTTAGAACGCAGAGAATACCGCTCCAGCAACCCGGGCACCCGCGACAGCACCTCATCGGTGATCTTCACTCTCTCCAGGATCGCCCACTCCCGATCGAACGCCCGCCGGACCACCTGAAAACTCTTTCGAGAGAGCCAGCGTTCCCGGTGTTTCCGCGCCAGTGCCGAATGAATCTCCGCATACGTCAGCACAGACGTCACCACGTGATCTTCCTGGGCAAGCCGGTCATTGAGGGCGTCGGTGCCCGCCTCCAAGAGATAACGCTTCACCAGGGAAGAGCTGTCCACGTAAATCAACCGCGCTCCTCCGAGATGAGCTCCGAAGCCGGGGGCCCGCCCGCCTGAATGGGTTTGGCCTTCCCCAGCCTGCCGGAACCCGGACGGACCGCCCCACGAGCCACCAAGAAAGCCAGTTTCTCGGCGGCAGCATCCTCTTCGTCCAACCGGTGCAACAGATAGCGCGGCTTCCCCCGGTCTGTAATAACGACGGTGGTACCCCGTTGTACTTTCTTCAGGTAAGCTCCCAGCCTTGCTTTCAATTCCCGAATGCCTACCCTTACCATAAACGTGACCTCTTTTATAATCATTGTAGTCACTTTCTTCCGGGGAAGTCAATTGGTCTGGTTAAAGTTCGGATGAACGCCACCGGCTCCCGTAAGGTGGAAACGAAGGCGGGTGTGATAGCATAACGTTTTGGGGGATTGGTGAACCGCCGAGAGTTTCTTCAGGCATGCGGAGGAGCGGTGGCCGCAGCGTCGGCCTTGAGGCTGGCGGCCTACCCGCGGCGCCCGCCGGTGGCGCATCCGTTCATGTTCCAGGGAAACCCCCACATGAAGAGCGTGGCACCCCTGGGCACGTACCAGTTTTCCCCACCGGAGGAGGTCTGGTGGGACATCCAGCGATTCCGGATGGGCCGGCAGGAGGAGCTCGGCACGGAGGAGGAATGAAAGAGCTCGCCAGCGTCGCACTGGACACCGCCCGGAGCGGCGGTGCCAGCTACGCCGACATACGCATCAACCGCTATCGCAACCAGTTCATCAACACCCGGGAGGAGAAGGTCACCAACGTGACCAACACCGAGAGCTTCGGCTTCGGCGTCCGGGTGCTGCTGGAGGGCACCTGGGGATTCGCTGCCAGCTCCCGGGTGGAGAAAGACGAGATCGCCCGGGTCACCAAGGAGGCGCTGGCCGTTGCCCGGGCCAACCGGGAAGTCAATCAGGAGCGGGTCCAGCTTGCCCCGGTGGAGGCGTACGTGGATGTCTGGCAGACCCCGATTCTCAAGGACCCCTTCAAGATCCCCCTGGAAAAAAAGATCGACCTGCTGCTGAGGATCAACCGGGAAGCGCTCACAGTGAAAGGGGCCAGTTACTGCAGCTCCTCCATGCAGTTCGTCAACGAGCAAAAATATTTCGGGTCCACGGAGGGGTCCTTCATCGAGCAGAACCTGATCCGCTCCTATCCCAACTTCACTGTGACGAGCGTCAGCAAAGAGACGGGCAAGTTCTACTCGCGGGCAGCCATCACGGCACCCATGGGCATGGGCTACGAATACGTGGACGATTACCCTCTGCTGGAGGAGGCGCGCCAGGCAGCCGAGGAGGCGGTGGCCATGCACAGGGCCAAGTCGGTGGAGGCGGGCAAGAAGGACCTGATTCTTCATCCGTCGAACCTCTGGCTGACGATTCATGAGTCCGTGGGGCATCCCACGGAGCTGGACCGGGCTCTGGGCTATGAAGCCAACTACGCGGGGACGAGCTTCCTGACCCTGGACAAACTGGGCAAGCTCAAGTTCGGAAGCGACATCGTCCACTTGATCGCCGACAAGACACAGCGGGACGCCCTGGCCACCTGCGGTTACGATGACGAGGGGGTCAAGACCCAGGAGTGGCCGCTGGTCAAGGGCGGGATCTTCGTGGACTACCAGACCATCCGCGAGCAGGCCCATATCCTGGGCCACAAATCCTCCCGGGGCTGCAGCTACGCCGACTCCTGGGGCTCGGTCCCCTTTCAGCGCATGCCCAACGTGAGCCTGCAGCCTTCCAACAAGCCGGTCATGCTGGAGGAGATTCTGGCCGACACCCGGGACGGCATCTACATCGTGGGAGATAGCAGTTACTCCATCGACCACCAGCGGTACAACTTCCAGTTCAGCGGCCAGGTCTTTTGGGAGGTCAAGAACGGGAAGATCACCCAGCAGCTCAGGGATGTGGCCTACCAGTCCAACACGGTGGAGTTCTGGAACTCGCTGGACCTGCTGGGCGGCCGGCAGACCTATCGCCTGGGCGGCGCGTTTGGCGATGGCAAAGGGCAGCCGGGCCAGTCCAATTCCGTCAGCCATGGCTGTCCCGTGGCGCGGTTCCGGAAGGTCAACATCCTGAACACGGCCCGTTCCGTTTGAGCCGCATTCCTTCCGCGACGGCTCAGAGAAGGGACGTGAAACAGGCGACTGAAACATGCTGAACGAAAAAGAAGCTAGAGAGAGTATCGACCGCATCCTCTCCTTCTCCAAGGCAGACGAATCTGTCGTGGTCCTGACCGGCGAGGAGACGGGTCACGCCCGGTTTGCCCGCAACACGGTCACCACCAGCGGGACCAAACAAAACGTCCAGGCAGCGGTGACCAGCTCCTTCGGCAAACGGTCCGGGACGGCCACCGTCAACGAGTTCGACCGGGCCTCCATGGAGACGGTGGTGCGCCGGACAGAGGAGATCGCCCGGCTCCGGCCGGAGAACCCCGAGTTCATGCCGGCCCTGGAACCCCAAAAGTATACGTCCGTCCAGGCGTACTTTGACTCCACCGCCCAGGCCGGCCCGGAATACCGGGCGAGGGCCGTGGCCGATTCGATTCGGCCCACTAGCGAGAAAGGCCTGGTCACGGCGGGCTTCATCGAAAATGGTGGTGGCTTCGTCGCCATCGGAAATACCAAAGGACTGTTCGGTTATCATCCCCACACCGGCGTGGAATTCAACCTCACCGTGCGCACTCAGGATGGCACGGGCTCCGGCTGGGCCTCGCGCTCCTACAACCGGATCGAATCACTGGATCCAGCGCGGGTGGCCTCCATCGCCCTGGACAAGGCCCTCCTTTCCCAAAAACCCCGCGCCCTGGATCCTGGCAAGTACCCGGTAGTGCTGGAAGCACCGGCCGTAGCGGACCTGCTGGCCTATATGGCCTTCTTCATGAATGCCCGGTCAGCGGACGAGGGCCGCAGCTTCTTCGCAGTCAGGGGGGGCGGAAACAAGATCGGGCAAAAGGTCGTGGACGGAAGGGTCACGATCCACTCCGATCCGCAGCTCGCCGAGGCGCCGGGGCGCCCCTTTGACAGCGAGGGACTGCCCACCAGACGGCTGCCGTGGCTCGAGAGAGGCGTGCTTCGGAACCTGGTCTACCCGCGCTACTGGGCCGCCAAGCAGGGGAAAGAACCGACACCGTTCCCGCCCAACCTCCTCATGGAGGGTGGAAAGGACCGCCTGGAAGATCTCATCGCTTCCACCGACCGGGGCCTGCTGGTGACGCGCTTCTGGTACATCCGCATGCTGGACCCGCAGACCCTCCTGCTGACGGGGCTGACTCGGGACGGGGTGTTTTTCATCGAGAAGGGGAAGGTGGCTTACCCTGTCAAGAACTTCCGCTGGAACGAGAGCCCCATCGCGGTGCTCAACGCCATCGAGGCCCTGACGCCGGCAGAACGGATCGTCAGCGGCGAAGGGTTCGGCGGCACCGACACGCCCGTCGTGGTTCCGGCCCTTAAGGCCCGCGCGTTCACCTTCTCCAGCATCTCCGACGCCATCTAAGAGCTGGAAGACTGGAAGATTGGAAGGCTGGAAGACTGTTTCAAAACCTTCGTTCGAACCACGGAACCCGCTTGCAGTCCGCGGTGAAAGGTGGCACATTAAAGCCACGCGCCAGCGGTCCACCACGTTTAGGCTCAGTTTGATGGGGAAAAAGGTAGAGGAACTGTCGCTGAAGGAGATCCACCAGCGGTTTGTGGTGGAAGGAGACAAGATCTCCGGACAGATGCTGAGGAAACTACAGCGGGATGCCCGGTCAGGCGCGCAGAAGATCTTTCAACTGCTGCAGAAACGACGAGAATCGGAGCGCGGCGAGGACAAGCGCCTGGCCTTCATGCTGCACTTCGAGCACCTCCTATGGAAGGCGGGCATCCGCCACGTGGCGGGCGTGGACGAGGTGGGCGTAGGCCCCCTCGCCGGCCCCGTGGCAGCGGCGGCGGTTGTCTTTCCCCCGGACGTAAGCATTTTGGGCCTCGACGACTCCAAGAAACTGGACCCCACCGTAAGATTTCGTCTGGACCAGGAGATCCGCCAGAAGGCGCTGGGGATCGGAGTGGGGCAGGTGGAGGTGGACGAAATCGACCGGCTCAACATTTACCACGCCGGGCTCAAGGCCATGCGGCTTGCCCTGGAAAACCTCCCCTTTCAGGCTCAGCACGTCCTGGTGGATGCCAAGGAAATCCCCGGCATTCCCCAGCCCCAAAATTGTTTCGTCAAAGGGGACGGCCTCAATTTCTCCATCGCGGCGGCATCGGTGGTGGCCAAGGTGTACCGGGATCGGCTGATGGTGGAGTACGACCGCCGCTATCCCGAGTACGGCTTCGCTCACCACAAGGGCTACGGCACCTCGGAGCACCAACAGGCCATTGCGGAGTACGGCCCCTGCCCCATCCATCGAAAATCGTTCGACGTCATCCGGGAACTGTGCGGCGAGTACGGCTCGCTCTTCTACACCTTCAAGCGACAGCTGCACGCAGTCCAGAATCGGGAGGCGCTGCGCGCCTGGGAGGAGTCGCTGAAGGCCCGGATCGGAGAGCTGAGCGAGAAGGAGGCTCGGAAACTCCACGCCTTGGGCAACCGCTTCTGGGAACGGTACTCGTAGGGACAGGCTAACTTTTTCGAAGAGGTGCACCCTGTGCGACACAAGACCAGGTTGTTGCTGAAAGTCACGTGGTTGGTGTGCTTGTCGGTCCTTTCCGTGCAACTCTTCCCGCAGATCGCTCGCGGAGAAAGGGCGCAGGAGACGGAGCGCACACTTTCCGATGCTCCCGGCAAAGAGCTGCTGATGAACAAATGTTTCCAGTGCCACAACGACGGGATGTGGAAGGATCTCAGGCTGGAGCGAAAAGGATGGGAGGGAGTACTCTACCGCATGGTGGGGCGAGGCGCCCTGTGGACCGAGGACGAAATCAATCGCATGGCCGCCTATTTGACAACGGCCTTCGGACCGAAGACCGCCAAAACGCCCCCGTAGTATAAGGAGGCAGTAAAGGAGGCAAGGATGAGAGAACTCGTTGCCCAGTATCTATCCAACTCGATTTCCCGGCGCGGATTCCTGAAGCGATTAACCACTGCCGGGGTCTCGCTGGCTGCCGCCGAATCGATCCTCCAGTCCCTCACGCCGCTGGCCAGGGCCCAGGAGGCACGCCCGATATCGCCCGAGGGAGTGAAGCTCTTCCAGGGAACCGGCGGGGCGGCTTTCGCTGAGCAGCTCATCGCCTCGGGCGTCAGGTACGTCTTCGGCAATTCGGCCAGCCAGGACGCCCACTTCTATGAGGCGCTGGTGGATCGGCCGCAGCTCAAGTACATCCTAACGCCCCACGAGGGTCCGGGGGCAGCCATGGCCGCGGGATACGTGAAGGCCTCCGGCGAGCCTACCATCGTCATGCAAGCAGGGGTCGTCGGGCTGATGAACGCCATGGGGCATTTGTACAATGCCTTTAAAGAACAGACCCCGGTTGTTTTTTACAGCTATCGCTCGGACCAGACCCGGCGTGCGGGCCGCGACGGCTTTGAGGAGGTCGCCCATCAGGAGCAGATCGTGGCTCCGCTGTCCAAATGGCAGTGGCTGGCGCGGCGGGCCGACATGATCCCGGAGACGGTCCGTCGTGCCTTCAAGGTGGCATGGACGCCGCCTTACGGTCCCACCTATGCGTCCTGGCATGCAGACTTTAACGACGAGACGGTCCGCACCGAGATCATCACCCACGAAAAGGTGGACCCGCGCATGCGGGTGAGGCCCAATCCGAGGGAGGTGGAGCGGGCAGCAAAGCTTCTGGTCGAAGCCAAGATGCCGCTGATGATTGTCGGCGACGAGCTCTCCAACAGCAAAGCCGTGGACAAGGCGGTCCAGCTGGCAAATTTGCTGGGAATGCCCGTCACTCAGGCCCGCCAGGTCTTCGCCAATTTCCCCCACGCCCATCCCCTCTGGGTCGGTGATCTCCCCGGCGCCAGGCTCGACACCCTGGCATTTCCGGAAAAACCCGACGTGGTCATCAACATCGGCAACAAACTCCAGCACAATACGCCGGCCCCCATCGTGGCCCGCAACGTCAAATTCATCGACATGAGAATCGATAGCTGGAGCATGGGCAACGTCATCACCACCGAGGTCCCCTTGGTCGCGGACGTGGCCTACGGCCTGGAGGATCTGACCGCCGCAGTCGAGAACTTCATGACCCCGGCCCTCAAGAAAACGGTCGAGGAACGGACCCGGGAAGTGCGGGCTTTCACCGAACGAGCCAAGACATTGAGGGCGCTGGTGGTCAAGAACCCGGACTGGAATCGGAACCCGCTGCTGGCCGACCGGCTCACTTATGAGATCGCCCAGTTCGCCGACCCAGATGCCATCATCGTCCACGAGGCCGGTTCCATTGGGCTTCATAGTTTCGGCTTCGACCCGCTGGGCGGGCGAGAGCTCTTCTTTTATTACGGAGCCCACCTGGGCTCCGGCGTCGGAACTGCTGCCGGCGTCAAGCTCGCCCGCCCAAACCAGCAGGTCATCTGCCTGGTGGGGGACGGCTCGTTCGTGTTTGGTCCCACGGCGCTCTGGAACATGGCGCGGCTGGAGCTTCCGGTCCTCACCATCGTTTACAACAACCATGCCTACGGGGGCCCTCACAATCGGGTCATCGAGACGGTCCCGGGTGGACGGATGGTCCAGACGGGCCAGTTCGTTCACGACTACCTGGGAGACCCGGACATGAACATGGCGGACATCGCCAGGGGATTCGGGGTGCAGGGAGAGGTGGTGGAGTCACCGGTGCAACTGAAGGAGGCACTGGCCCGCGCCCGCAAGGCCACCCAGGACGGCCGGCCTTACCTCATCGACGCCCAGGTGGCCCGCACAGGCGTGGCCTGGGCGGAGAAACCCTGGACGCCGCCCATCCGTATCGCCCCAGAGC
>JACQTF010000156.1 GCA_016210925.1 Acidobacteriota bacterium
CGAGACCCCCGCAGGCTTTTGCAATATCGCCGGGAGAACTGTGGGTGAGTGCGGGATACGATCCAGATGGGGAGGGTCTAACGCAAAAAACTCCGAGGCCGCGGGACCCCAGAGCTACGTTAGCTCTTCCACCAGCTCCTGAAACAGGGTAGGGTCCATCTCCAGGGGATGTTCGACCAGGGGACCTCGCTGGAGGGCTGGTTCGGTGTCCTCGTAGGTCAGCTGCCGGTCCTTGTAGAAAAGGCCCATGGGGATGCGGTCTCCCCACTCGAAGGCTCTCTCCAGAGCGCCCGTGAAGTTGGACACGTCGTAGCCTTCGACGTCCTCCAGCTTGTACAGCCGCTGCTTGAACCAGGGATAGGTATTCAGTTTGTTGTAAGTCACACAAGGGCTGAAGACGTCCAGCAGCGAGAACCCGTGATGGGCGATGGCGCCCGCCATGATCGCGGCCATGTGGCCGGGATCGCCGGAGAAAGCTCGGGAGACGTAGGTCGCTCCGGAAACCAGGGCCAGCGCGATGGGATTGATGGGTAACTCGACATTCCCCCGGGGGGTGGATTTGGTGCGGACCTCCTTCATGGCGGTGGGAGAGGCCTGGCCGGTGGTCAGGCCGTATACCTGGTTGTTCATCACGATGTAGGTCAAATCCAGATTGCGCCGCATGGCATGGATAAAGTGTCCCAGGCCGATTCCGTAACCATCCCCGTCACCGCCGGTGATGACCACGTGCAAGTTGTGGTTGGCCAGCTTGGCTCCGGTGGCCACCGGCACCGCCCGGCCGTGCAGGCTGTGGACCCCGTACGCGTGGAGGAATCCCGGGAGGTTCGAGGAACAGCCAATTCCCGACACGAGGAGCAAATCCTTGGGCTGGATCCCCAGCTTCCCGCACGCCATCTGCAAAGATCTCAAGACGCCGAAGTCGCCACAGCCGGGACACCAGTCCGGTTCGACCGACCCCTTGTAAGTCTCCAGCGGCAATTCAACGACTGTGCTCATGTTGTACACTCTTTTTCTCAGGATAGGGCTCCCATGCCAGCAAAGCCCCTGTGGCAGCATGGATGTACAGCGTGCCCTTGCTCTCACCGGACTCCACCGCCACGATCTGAATCCTCCAGGAGGGCTGAGCGCCGTTCTCCCGGCGAATCTCTCCGGGCCGCACTTTGTCATCCAGGTGGGTCCGAATGTAGTGGTAGGCCATCTCTCGAGCTTCCTCCAGAGTCACATCCTTACTGCGGGCACGGCCTTCCAGAATGGCCTGGACCTCCTCTGCGATATGATGAGGCTCGAAGGGCTCCCCATCGTATTTCAAGATCGTGTCATCCACGCTGAACCCCGTTTCGGCCCGGAGGAAGCGAGCAAATTGACCGGTGAAGTTGACCTCGACGCAGATGGTCTTGCGGGCGGATTTCAGGATCTGGGTCACCTCCGTCGCGTGGAACGGATGGAGCCACTTGATGTGCAGCTGGTTTCCGCGGATCCCCCGTTGAGCCAGCAGCTCCAGAGCTTCCCGGATGACCCCGCGGGTGGAGCCCCAGCCGATTAAGGTCACCTCTGCGTCGCGCGGGCCCTCGAGGGAGGGCGGCTCCAGCTCTTGCAGAGCCAGCTCTACCTTCTTCATGCGCTTCTCCATGATCTTGCGCCGGACCGGAGGCGTGGTGAACACGTCGCTGATCAGGATGCCTTCCTCGTCGTGCTCGTCGGTGCCGGCCACGTGGAGGGTGTTGCCGGTTCCGGGCAGCGCCCGGGGAGAGATTCCAGACTCAGTGAAAGCATAGCGTCGATAGACTCCGTTATCGGAAGGCCACTCCCGGACGATTTCTCCGCGCTCGATGGGCACGTCCGGCCGGAGGGCATCCGGTTCGATGGTCTCGGGGTGCTCTGCGAGGAGCAGGTCGGAGACGACGATGACCGGAAGCTGGTACTTCTCCGCCAGGTTGAACGCTTGCGCGGTGGTGTAGTAGCAGTCCACCACGTCGGAGGGTGCCACGATGATCCTGGGATACTCTCCCTCCGACGCGCCGAACACCTGGTTGAGGTCTCCCTGCTCCGTCTTGGTGGGCAGCCCGGTGGAGGGGCCGCCTCGCTGCACCTCCACGATCACCACGGGCGCCTCGATCATTCCCGCCTGCCCTACCGCTTCGGTCATAAGGGCGAACCCGCCGCCCGACGTCCCGCACATGGCCCGGACGCCGGCGTACCCGGCTCCGATGGCCATGTTGACCACCGCCAGTTCGTCCTCGCATTGCTTGACCACGACCCCGCACTTCTCGCCGTGAGAAGCCATCCAGTGCAGAATGGACGAGGCCGGCGTCATGGGATATGCCGAATAAAATTTGCACCCCGCCGCCACCGCCCCAAGGGCGAGGGCCTCGTTGCCTGTCATGAAGGGCCGGCGCACCCGGATGAAGTTCCATTGGTAGCCCAAGGGAACAAAGCGCTCCTTGGCGTAGTTGTACCCCGCCTGGGCCACCCGAACGTTCTGCTGGACCACCTCGGGGCCCTTATGGCGGAACGTGTCGTCCAGGACGCTGGCCACCGACTCGAAGTCCAGTTTCAGCAGATACACCAGCGCTCCCACCGCCACCGTGTTCTGCATCACGGTGGGGAGCCGCCCGAAGGGTTTGGTCAGCTCGTTCACCGGGAGCGGGACGGTGATCACTCCGTCGGGAAGCAATGCCGTGTCACAGCGGAAGCGATCGGAGTTGAAGAGAACGGCCCCGCCCGGCTCCACTTCCCGGGCGTGGCGCTCGATGGAGTCCTGATTGAGAGCAATCAGGACATTGAGATGGTCCCCGTGGGAGTAAACTTTGCGCTCAGCCACCCGGAGGCGCAGCCAGATATGCCCGCCCCGGATCACGGACTGATAGCTATTATAGGCAAACAGATGGAGGCCGAGGCGAGAAGCGGTCTTCGCAAGGGTGTCCCCGGCCTTGTCCAGACCGTCACCGGCAGCGCCTCCAATCCCTATCGTTACCTCGATCACGAACCTCCTGCTCAGGAGCCTCTGCGGCGAGCTGAGTAACCATTATAACACACCACGCTGGTCTCCGGTTTACCGAGTGTGGCTCCTTCCTTCCGCTCGCTTTACAGCTTGCCCTGCACCGGCCAAGAAAGACAGGAAGACATTTCCCTTGCCTCGCATGGCGAGAGTGATGCACGATCATGGTTTTTGGAGCACGTCGCATGGACCCCGCACCTACCGTCGAGGTCAGTCGAGATTAGCCAAGTTGACCTGGGTGCGGGAGGCTCGAGACCTGATTCGTCTCTACGAGAGAGGTAGGTGCGGGGTGGACTGGACGAGGGGAGAATTGATGGTGGTGGCCGCAGGCCGGGAGATTGCGGACGGCGAGGTGGTCTTCGTGGGAATGAGATTGCCTCTGCTGGGATTCCTGCTGGCAAAGGAAACCCATGCGCCGCGGGCTGTGGGCTTGTATGAGAATGGTGTCATCCGGGATCTCCCGGCCTCCGAATTTCTGGTCACCATGAGTGATCCCCCGAATGTGAAGGGCGCCTCAGTGTGCACGGACATGTTGGACGTGATGGGCCTGCTCCAGCAGGGTCGGGTGCACCTGGGATTCCTGGGCGCCGCCGAAGTGGATCGGTACGGAAACCTGAACTCCACCCAGGTGCGGGGCAACCCGGGGTGGATTCGGTTGCCCGGGAGCGGAGGTGCTTGCGACATCGCCAGCTTGTCGCAACGCTTTGTCGTCATTGTAGAACATGAGCGCCAGCGGCTCCCGGCCCGGGTCTCATACTGCACGTCGCCGGGCTTCGGCGAGGGCGGTGACTGGCGGCGCCGCACCGGCCTCCCGTGGGGAGGCCCGGCAGCAGTGATCACCACGCGGGCCATCCTTCGGTTCGATGGGGAATCTGGCGAAGCTTATCTGGCTTCCGTACACCCCGGCAGCTCTGTGGAGGAGGTGCGATGGCAGACCGGCTGGGAGCTGAAGGTGGCACCGGACGTGACGCAGACTCCGCCGCCCAACCAGGAAGAGCTGAGGATCATTCGCCGGTACGATCCGGAAGGATTCTGGACTTCCTAGTTGGAAACCCGAAACTCTGAAACTCGAGACCTGAAACCAAGAGCTTTTGTTTCAGGGTCAGGTTTCAAGGTCCGGGGTTTCCCATGTGACGGCAACCACTCGAGAGCGTGGGGGAGTTCATGTCGAAGCTCATGAGCATGAGAGAAGCGATTGCCCGTTTCGTGGAGGACGGCGACAGCGTGGTCCTGGGCACCTTCATGGAGGCCAAGATCCCCTTCTCTGCCGGCCACGAGATCATCCGCCAGGGGAAGAAAGATTTGACGTTGGTGGCGCCCATCTCGGACATGCTGTTTGACCAGCTCATCGGCGCGGGCTGCGCCGCTGAGGTTCGGGCAGCCTGGGTGGGAAACGTCATGATGGGGTCGGCCTACAATTTTCGCCGCGCGTGCGAGCAGGGCAAGCCCCGACCCATCCGGGTGACCGACTACACCAACTTCACCATGGCGCTGGCCCTACAGGCCGGAGCCTGGGGTGTGCCTTTCTTGCCGACCCTGTCCACGTTTGGAACCGACCTCCTGAAGCGCAACCCTTCGCTCAAATCCTTCGCCTGTCCCCTGACGGGGAAACCGCTGGTCGCGGTGGAAGCGCTGCGGCCGGACGTCGCGGTCCTGCCGGTGCAGCGGTGCGACGAGCTGGGCAACAGCCACAGCTGGGGAAACTGGGGCATCACCCTGGAGGCGTCTCGCGCCAGTCGGAAAGTGCTCCTGGTTACCGAAGAGGTGGTCTCCACCGAGGTGATTCGCAGTGATCCCAACCGGAGCTGGTTGCCGGGATTTCTGGTCGCGGCCGTCGTGCACGAGCCCTGGGGGTGTCACCCCTCGCCCGTGCAGGGTTACTACAACCGCGACCACTCCGCCTACCAGGAATACCACCGGGAGACCAAAACCGAAGAGGGCTTCGCCGCCTGGTCGAAGCGCTGGGTGCACGGAGTGCGCGACCGGGCAGAGTACATGGAACAGCTGGGCGCCGACCGAGCTCGCAGCCTGCGGGTGCGACAGGACGCGTTTGCCCATCCCACCAACTTTGGCTTTTGACCGGCGTTTTCCGTGGAATCAGGGGCCCTGAAGGAGACACGATGAAGTATGTTTCGTTTGAGATGAATGCGAGTTCCTCCTTTGGCGTCTTGCAGGGCGACCGCGTGGTGGCGGTGGCGTCCCCCTTTCAGGTCTTGGAGGAGGAGTTGGCCGGGACCCGGGGTTATCCCCTGTCCATGGTTCGCCTGAGAGCACCCCTTCCACAGCCGGGAAAGATCATGTGCATGGGTCGAAACTACGTCGAACATGCCCGGGAGCAGGGCGTGGAGCCTCCCAAATCTCCCGTGATTTTCGCCAAGTATCCCACCGCCGTCATCGGGCCGGGGGACCCGATCGTTCTCCCTTCCATTTCTCAAAAGGTGGACTACGAAGCGGAGCTCGCTGTGGTCATAGGCCGCAGGGGTAAGAAGATCGCCGAGTCCCACGCTCTGGACCACGTGCTGGGATACACGATCCTGAACGACGTGAGCGCCAGGGACCTCCAGTTCACCGACGGGCAATGGGTCAGGGGAAAATCCTGCGACACGTTTGCTCCCCTCGGCCCATGGATCGTAGGGAAGGAAGAGATCCCGGATCCGCACCGGCTGGACATTGAGCTTCGGGTCAACGGCGACCTCCGCCAGGCGTCCAATACCCGTCACCAGATCTTCAAGATCCCTTTTCTCATCTCTTACCTTTCGCAAGCCATGACCCTGGAGCCGGGCGATATTCTCTCCACGGGAACTCCTTCCGGGGTGGGCGTCTTTCGCGACCCGCCCGTTTTCCTCAAGCCCGGCGATGTGGTAGAAATCACCATCGAAGCCATCGGCACCCTCCAGAACCCGGTAGTGGGTGAAGAGCGCTGAGGCTTGGCACCATGGCAGAACTTAAATTCGTCGTCCACGAACACAAGGCGTCGCGGCACCATTATGATTTCCGTCTGGAGGTGGAAGGCGTCCTCCGCTCCTGGGCGGTCCCCAAGGGTCCCTCCATGAACCCTTCCGACAAGCGTCTGGCCGTCATGGTCCCCGACCATCCCCTGGAGTACGGTGACTACGAAGGAATCATTCCGGAAGGCAACTATGGCGCCGGCCCCGTTGTCATCTGGGACGCCGGCACCTACCAGCCGGAAGAAGACGACCCGGCTCAGGCCCTCGGAAAAGGAAAGCTGAGCTTTGTTCTGAGGGGGAAGAAGCTCAAGGGCGCCTTTGCGCTGGCCAGGTTCAAGGGGCCGGAGGGAAAGGAATGGCTCCTGATGAAAAAGCGCGACGCCCACGCCGATGCCTGGTGGAAACTGAAGAGCGAACTGACGGCGAAGCGCATCCAGCAGCTCCGGGAAAAGAAGCCCCCCTGCGATTCCGCCTAACTTGAAGCCGCCACCTTACTTCATCTTGAGCCTGAGAAGCCGTCGGGCGTTCCCCTCGTAGATCTTGGCTTTGTCTTGGGGAGATGCCCGCATCTGGTCCATACACCGGATCGTATCCCGGACGAAGCCCGGCCCCTTCTCCGGATCGAACGGCATGTCGGTGCCGAACAGGACGTGGTCGGCGCCGAAGAAGGCAAGCCCGCACTCCATGGCGGCCAGAGCGCCGAAGAGAGCGGTGTCGCCGTAAAACATCCGAAAGTAGTCGAGCGGGCGTCGTCGAAGGCGCCCGAGCGCCGCGGCATCATCCGGGTCGTCGGTTCGACTTCCGAGCTGATCGAGGCCGGCTCCGGCACGCCCCTCGAAGTAAGGAATCATGGCACCCATGTGATGGGTGATGATCAGGAGGTTCGGATGCCGGTCAAAGATCCCTGAGAAGACCAGGCGAGCCATGGCGATCGTGGTCTCACACGGCCAGCCGAAGGCCCACCAGAGGTCGTACCGCGATCGCTTCTCCGTCGGGTAGTCAGGGACACTGGGTGCCCGAGTCGGGTGAAGCCAGATCGGAAGGTTGAGCGCCGCCATCCGGGCAAAAAGCGGCTGGAACTCCGGCTCGTCCAGCGGCCGGCCATTGACGTTGGAGTAAATCTGGATTCCAGTGGCTCCGAGCTGGTTGATGGCCCGATCCATCTCCCCGAGGGCCGCTTCAGGGTTGTTCATCGGCATCGAGGCCACAAACCCCGGAAAGCGGTCGGGATATTTCTCCACAAGCTCCGCCATTCCGTCATTGGCCAGGCGCGCCAGCTCGGGGACTCCCTTGGGCCCAGCGAGAACCTCCAGGGGAGGCACGGCCAGCGTCAGGACCTGTACGTAGTCGCCGTGCCGGTCCATGATCCTGAAGCGCTGGTCGAGGTCCACGAGGACCGGGACCCCCCTGACTCGCTTCTGCAATTGGAGGGTGGGTGGCGCGACCGCGCACATCCGCTCAAAGAACCGCTTTGGAAAGATATGGGGAAAGATATCGATCTTCACAGTGCCTCCTCTGGTCAATGGTCATTGGTCCAATCGTCCTATCGTCCTTTGGCGGTGGCCATGGGATTGGTCCGATCTTCAGAGAGATTTGCGAAAAAACGGGATCAGCCACAAGCCGAGGAAGTATTTGAAGGGGGCCGATCCGATGGTGTAATGTCCGCTGGGCATCCACCGTGCCGCGTAGCCGATCCTGTGGCGGTCGAACTCCTGCATCAGCCGCCGGGAGAACTCCGGAAGGAACGTCAGATCGTATCGGGCGGAAATCAACAGCGTCCTCTTGTCCTGACCCCGGAGCCGCCGAACGTACGGCAAGGGGCTGATCACGGACCAGATCCGACGCAAGGTCTCAAGATCCACCTGGCCCTCCAGGCCATCCCGCACGTGCCGGGTGGTGATGCCGGTCCAGACCGCGTCTGCGAAGTAGGTGGAGACATGGTTAAAGGCGCCGGCGGAAAGCCTGGGATCGTGGGCGAAGGCCAGAAAACCGATGCACGAACCGATGCTGGTCCCCAGGATGCCGGTGCGGGTGAAACCCATCTGCTCCAGCCAGTCCACCCCGCGCCGGACATCCAGCACCGCCTGACGGACGGCCTGGATGGTTCGCCCCACGTTGGGACTGACCAGGTAGTCGGCTCGTTCCATTCCCGGCGGCCGTCGCTGTGCGTGATACGGGAGGCACAGACGAAGGGCAGCGACCCCGAAACGGCTCAGCAGCCGGCAGAGCGCCACGTGTCCCTCTTCGTCGGCATTCCATTGCGGAACCACCACCACGGCTCGGGTGGAACCCGGCGAAGGAAAATAGCGGCAGCGGGCCAGGTTGTTGTTCGGGTAGGGCGACCGGACGGCGCTGGGAAAGATCACGTCTTCCCCTTCGCGCCGGAAGTCTCCGCACCGGGGGAGATCGAAAAACGCTTCGCTGTCTTCCAGCACGCCCCGGGCCCACGACGCCAGGACCGATCCCGGCGGACCGCCATCCAATTCACCGACGAAGTCCATTCCCCACTGGAAAGGCAGCAGCTTCCGGTTCTTGTCCCGGCGCCACCTCCGGTGCTCCCACCGATGAACCCAGGCTTCCAACATGAAGTCGATCGTCATTGGTCAATAGTCGTTCGCGGGCTGTAGCCGTTGACACCCGGATGAAGATGCCGGAGGTCGAACAGAGAAGGGTTACTGAGGTTTCTTGACGGAAATGCCCTGGCTGTTTTCGCTCACCACATACGCGAGGTTGTAGTTGCACTCGATGCTTCGGTCCGATGCCAGCTCCCGAATCCCAAGCACCGCGGCCGCGCCCACCAGCATGTTCCGGTGGAAGCTACTCTCCACGCCGTGCTCCTCGAAAAAGCTCTGGACCTGATTCTTGAGGTCGTCCGGATCCCAGAGGATCAACTTGCTGTCGCGAATTTTCACCGCCCGCCAGTTCAGCAGCATCAGGACGCTCAGGTGGGTCGCCAGCGGCGAAAATTTCTTCACCGCCTCCTCGGGAATTTCGTAGATGGTCGTCAGTTCCTCCAGGTCCTGCCGCGCGCGCTGAAGGTCTCCGGGCGTAAACGCCTCCAACATGATCTCGTCCATTGCCCCAGATTATACGTCCGATTCTCAGTCAACGCAAAAATGAAGTATGACCCCGATCCGTCCCACGAAGTTTGTCTGACGTCACTTTACCATGAGACGTTACGGACGGATCGGGGTATCATGAGCCGATGGAGATCTTGTCTTTCGCCCGCATGGAATCCCCCTGGGCGGAACTTCTGGTAGGCTCCGGGTCACGGGGCCTGAAGTTGGTGCATTTCCTCCGCCGCCCGGACGATCTGGAACGGGTCCTGGCCGGAAGGCCCTGGCGAGAAGATCCTTCTCCAAATCGGGAGGTGATGATCCAGCTCCGCAGTTATTTTCGCGCCCAGCTGAAGGAATTCACCTGCCGGCTGGATCCCGAGGGCACCCCCTTCCAAACCCGGGTCTGGAAACTCCTCTTGGAAATTCCCTTTGGTGAAACCCGTTCTTATGGGCAGCTGGCTTTTCAGCTCGGCCAACCGCGGGCCGCCCGAGCTGTGGGGAATGCGGTCCATGGGAACCCCATCGCCCTCTTGATCCCCTGCCACCGGGTGGTCGGGAGCCGCGGGGAGCTGACGGGCTACGCCGGAGGCCTGGATTTGAAGGCCCACCTCCTGGAACATGAAAAGTCAATCGTCAATGGTCAATCGTCAATGGTGAACTGCTCTTGAGAACGTCCTCCTTCAGTAGAGGAACGTGGTTCGCTTCTGCCCGGTGTAGTCAATGTAAACAGTCTTCAGTTCCGTGTAGAACTCCATGGCGGTCCGGCCCATCTCCCGCAGCCCCACCCCCGTCGCCTTGACCCCGCCAAACGGCAGATGCGCCTCACCCCCTGTGGTGGGGGAATTGACATGGGTCACGCCCGTTTCGATCCTCTCGATGAACTTGAAAATCTTGGACGCATCGTTGGTGTAGAGGGAGGAAGACAGACCGTATTTGACGCCGTTGGCCACGGCCAGAGCCTCGTCGAAGTCCCGCACACGGATCACAGAGAGAACGGGCCCGAAAATCTCCTCCTGGGCGATCCGCATGGACGGCTGCACGTAGTCGAAGAGGGTGGGAGCGACGAAATAGCCCCGGTCGTAGGGTGGGTCCTCGAGACGGTGGCCGCCGCACCGCAACTGGGCACCTTCCTCTTTTCCGATGTCGATGTAGCGCAGGACCGTCTCCATCTGACTCTTGTCCACGGAGGGGCCCATCTCCACGCTTTTGTCCAGGCCATTGCCGACCCGGATTTTTCGGATGCGCTGCAGGAGCGCATCCACGAAGCGGTTCGCGATGGATTCTACCACCACCGCGCGGCTGGTGGCGGTACAGCGCTGGCCCGTGGAGCCGAACGCGCCCTGGGCGGTGCTCTCCACGGCCAGCTCCAGGTCCGCGTCCTCCAGGACCACCAGGGGATTCTTTCCTCCCATCTCGCACTGGACCTTGATCTGCCGCCTGGCTCCCCGGTGATAGAGCTCCGACCCGATCTCATTGGAACCGGTGAACGAGACCGCCCTCACCAGGGGATGGTTGACCAGGGCCTCCCCGACGGTGCCTCCCGATCCGATCACCAGGCTGAGAACGCCCGGGGGCACCCCCGCCTCGGTAAAAATCTCCACCAGGAGCGTCGCAGTCCACGGGGTCAAAGTGGAGGGTTTGAAAATGACCGTGTTTCCTCCCACCAGGGCCGGTGCGATCTTCCAGCACGGGATGCACACGGGGAAGTTCCACGGCGTGATCACGGCTACGACGCCCAAGGGCTGACGAATGGTGTAACAGAAATTGTTAGTAAGCT
Organism: Acidobacteriota bacterium; assembly: GCA_016210925.1. GTDB lineage: Bacteria > Acidobacteriota > UBA6911 > JACQTF01 > JACQTF01 > JACQTF01. Next base: position 10,783 of record JACQTF010000156.1, read on the forward strand.
CGGACGGCAGGGTCTCTCCTGCCAGGCGCCTGCCCTCCCCCGCCATGTAGTCCAGCACGTTGATGCTCTTCAGCACTTCGCCCAGAGATTCGCTGACCGTCTTCCCTTCCTCCCGGGTGAGCGCCCGGGCCACTTCCTCTTTCCGGGCGGTCAGAAGCTGGGCAGCGCGAGCGACGATCTGGCCCCGCTGGGGAGCCGGAGTCTCCCGCCATCCCTCCAGGGCCTCCTGAGCTGCCCGAACTGCCGCCTCCACATCCTGCCCGGTGGAAAGCGGCACCACGCCCAGCACTTCCGTGGTATCGGCGGGGTTCAGGTTGCGGACCGAGCGGGTGGAGGACGACGTCACCCACCGCCCGTTGATGAGGTTCCTGTAAGTTTCCGCTCGAGCCTGGGGCTTAGCAAGGGGTTCCATAATTCCTCCAATCGTTAATGGTCAAAGGTCACTGGCCATTGTCAATCGTCATGGGTCAATGGGTCGTTTTCTAGCCCATGCAAGCTCAGCGGTGCCAGCCGGAGCAACCGTTGAATCGCCAGACTGTGGGGATTGTAACACGGGATCGCTGGGCCTGGCGCGAGAGCGGCGAAGAAGCCTTTCGGGCTCCCCGGAACCGGAGGGGCCTGAGCTGCTGCGAGGCTGGCCGCCATGGTTTCTGGCTTCACCCTTACCTGACCCCTACAGGGATCGGAACCTGGTAGTGAAGCGGCGAGCAGAAACGAGTCGTCATTTTCGTGCTTCCGCTTCTGTGAGCCACCCACGCTTTAGTTTCTCCACCGGCACGCTGGAGAGATACGGCTTGATATCGACGATAGGCGTGCCGTCCACCATGTCGATGCCACGGACGTGCAGGCGCGGCCCGTCCCGGCGGAGCAATTGCACCACGGTGAGGCCGATGGGGTTCGGCCGTCGCGGCGCGCGCGTCGCAAACACGCCGTGCGGGCGGTCGTCCGTCGGCGGCGTCACGAGCAGCTCGTAGCCTTCGGCTCGATCGAAAACCCAGATCACGAAAAGGTGCGAGAAGCCCTCGATGTCGCTGAGCCCCGGCTCGAACTCCGGCAGGACTTCCAGGACGCCCTCGGCATCATGCCGCGCGTCAGGGCCTTTGGGGATTTGGGCCGTCTCCGTGTAAGCGCTTCGCACCCTTCCGATGGGTCGCATGCTGAACACGCGTTGTCTCGAGCTCAACATAGCTCAAGTTGTCACAAGTTCGGATCGTCCTCGCGCCCGCTGCGTGCTACGATGTTAGCCCGCCCGCGCGGTCACGACCTTTCGCCTGCCGGTCTCGTAGACCGGTCGGGATAGAAATGTGGCGCGCGCAACCAAAGGCTGCCGGTGGCTGCAGTCGCAGGTTAGCCAGCCTACGCCCACTTCTTGGCGACGGCGCCGAGGCCGGCTCGCTCGAGATCGTTTGGGCTCATGACGATGTGGAATTCCACGTCGGCATTGAATGACAGGAACCACGGTTCCGCCAGCGCCGGGACCTTCGAAGGATCGGCGATGTCGACGATCATGATGGCTCCGCGCCGACCGTTGTATTCCGTGAAATAGACG
>JACQTF010000021.1 GCA_016210925.1 Acidobacteriota bacterium
GCCTGGCGCTGTTCGGGTCGGCGCTGCGGGAGGCGTTCGGCCCCGACAGCGATGTTGACGTTCTGGTGGAGTTCGAGCCCGAGCATGTGCCGGGGCTTTTGGGCATCGCGCGGCTCGAGCGGGAACTGTCCGCGATCTTCGGGGGTCGGAAGGTGGATCTGCGCACCCCGGAGGATCTGAGCCGCTACTTCCGTGCAGAGGTGATCGAGGAGGCGGAGCTCCAGTATGCGGAAGGATGACGCCAACCGCCTCAGGCACATGCGCGATGCGGCCCGCGAGGCGCTGGAGTTGTGCGAGGGCGGGTGCGGTCCGACCTGGACATGGACCGCATGCTCGTGCTCGCTGTGATCAAGGATATCGAGATCATCGGCGAGGCCGCCAATCAGGTCTCGAAGGCCCTGCCGCTTGAAGCCTGGCTGCGGCCTGTCGATCCAGAGAAGGCGGCCCAAGCCTGTCGCCGCCTTGGGCTGCGGGCCAGGGTGGGGCAAAGGAGGCAGCCCTCGCCTCATCGACCCGAGCCATAAGGGCTTGATCAAGGCGGGTCATGGGGCCCTGGATAATGTGAGAAAGTGGAAATCAAAGGAGGTGTTGTGACAAAGGTGAAAACGCGCGACGGAGAGCACGCGTACATCGAGCAGCGTGCAGGAGTCCGAGGAGGAGCACCCGTGATCGCCGGCACCGGCACCCGGGTCCTGGATGTGGCGATCCGGTACGAAGTCATGCAGATGAGCCCGGAAGAAATCATGGTGGGCCTTCCTCACCTCAGCTTGTCCCAGATCCACGCCGCCCTCTCTTATTACTATGCTCATAAAGGGGAGCTGGATAAGGAGTGGAAAGCCTCCCTGAAAAAGATGGCGCGCTTGCGCAAGGGCCACCGTTCAGCGCTGGAGCAGAAGCTTGGCCGGGTTAAGAATCTACACCGATGAGAACGTTGACATCCGTGTGGCGGACGGATTGCGGCGGCGTGGAATAAATGCCAGGTCGGCGAATGAGGAGGGAAAACTTGGGCTGCCTGACGAGGCGCAATTTGTCCACGCAGCTTTGCTCAAAGCTGTGATCTTTACTCACGACCATCGTTTTATCGAAATTGCGATCGAGAAAAGCCGACGTGGCGAAGAGCATTACGGCGTAATCTTTGTTGAGATGCATCGTTTGCGCTTGGGAGAATGTATCAGGCGATTGGCCCTCTATGCGGAAGTACTCTCCATCGGAGAGATGATGAATCGAATCGAGTTCTTGTGAGGGGGCTGATGGGAGATGCCAGTTCTATCCCCGGCGAGGTCGAGAACCTCGCGGAGAGCTTCGCCGACTCGGGCCATGAGGGCTGGGTCGAGGCGGGCTATCGGGCCCTGATTGCGGCGGCGGTTGTCGATCGCCCGGAGCTGATCGATCAGTAGGTCGGAGCTGCGACGCATTGCGGTGGTTAATCCCTTCGGCGCGGGAGTGAAGCGGTAGGAATGAGACGCGCGACCTGAATGGCAACGGTGTGGTACTGAAAGGCCAAGAGACCATGAGGGGAGGGCAGGGACAGCTGACGTTGTTCGAGCCGGAGGCGGTGGTGCGGGCCGAGGTGCGCGCGGCTGTCGCGGAGATGAGGTTCGCTGATGCAGAGCGCCTGATCGAGGAACAGCGATCGCTCCTGGAACAGCCGGCTCTGTGCGCCGCCGAACGGCTCGTGTGCCACTTTTTCCTGGAGCACCCGCTGGATTCCCCGTTGCAGCATCGCTGGGAGACCTGGTGGCATTTCGTGGCCTACGCAGGCCGTGAGCGGATTCCCCAGTCCTTGGTGAGGGACCTGGAGCGCTCTTATTTTCTGAAGGCCATTGATCAGTGCGGGCTGGAGGGCGTGGAGCCGTTCCTGTTGGGGCGATGCCTTCTTGCTGCGGACCGCGCCTCCCGATGTGTGGACATTCTGATGGCTGCCATTCGAGCCGGCGACCAGCGTCGTGGCGTCTTCGTTCTGTTAGCCAACGCCCGCTATCGTTTGGGGGAACACGTGAAGGCGCGTCCCATCTATCTCCAAGGTCTGCTGCGGCCCGACGATGGGACCGAGGTGGCAATCGTTCCTGAGGATCCGGAAGTCCGGGCCCTTTTTCAATCCGGGGTGCCGCGACGGTGGCAGGCCGTGGAGGGAATCCTGGCGGGGGTCTTCCCCACCCCTCGGCTCGAGACACCGGATCTCGTGCGCCAGGTGATTGATGAATTCCATCAATTCTGCCAGCGGTGGCGCTTCGACGAATCCGAAGTCGGGCCACTCTTATTTCACCGAGGGTTGCTTCTCTCCTCCAATCCTCGTTGCGTGCCCCACGAATTCCTGGTGCGCCTGCGGATGGACTTGAGGTCGATTCATCCCGAGTACTTCGAGCGGCACATGGCGCAGTTGCGCCAGCGGGAGTTGGAAATCTAAGGAGGGAATGGCGAATGAACGGGGAAGATGAAAAGCTTTTTGACGTTCCCACGGAGGCAGTGGAGGACCGATCCACGAAGAGTCCCGCGGAACTGATTCGGCCGGAGGTGTCCACCTGGGCGCTGGCCAGGCCGGCGGCGCAGTTGAACCTGTTCACCGGCAAGCCAGAGCTGGTCCGTGTGGAGGTGCCCGAGCCGCCCCAAGATGCGGCCGAAATTCGCGTGGACGAGGGGGTCCGCCTTGTCAAGGACGAAGAGTCTTCGCAGATCATCCTCTCAGGCTATGGGCTCTTCCTGAGCAAAAAGAGCGAGCGGCTGTTGGTCAAAAAGGGCAAGGAAGTCATTTATCAATTTCCGCTGTTTCGGATCACAGACGTCGTTCTGATGTCGCACGGGATCAGCCTTTCCGCCGATCTGGTAGACGAGCTCTGCCAGCGCGGCATCAGGCTGAGCTTCCTGGACAGCCGGGGGCAGCCGTACGCCATGCTCACGTCGCCCCACCTGACGGCGACCGTCCAGGCGCGGCGCCATCAGTTGCTCGCGTTCCAGGACCGCCGCGGGCTCGATTTTGCCAAGGCGGTTGTGATCGGAAAGATACGGAACCAGGAGCGCCTGCTCAGGTATTTTGGCAAATACATCAAGCAGATCGACGGTCCGCGCTTTGAAGAACTGGGGGACCTTGCCGGCAGTTTGCGCGGCCAGGCCCACGCTGCGGCCAAAGTGGAGGGATCCTGTGTAGACGAATGCCGCGGCACGCTCATGGGGCTGGAGGGCACGGCCGGTCGTCTTTACTGGGATGGCGTGAGGTTGATTTTGGACGAGAAAGCCGAGTTCTTCGGCCGCCAGCACCAGGGCGCAAGCGACGCGGTCAACTCCATGCTGAACTACGGCTACGGCATTCTCTATGCACAAGTCTGGGGAGCCGTGCTGAATGCGGGTTTGGAGCCGTTTGCAGGCTTTCTGCATGTGGACCGCCCGGGAAAGCCCTCTCTCGTGCTGGATCTCGTTGAAGAGTTCCGGCAGCCGGTGGTGGATCGGGTGGTCTTGTCTCATGTCAACCTGGGATCGGCCGTCCGGCTCGAGGAGGGCATGCTAGATGTTGAAAGCAGGCGCGCTGTGGCTGAAAGGGTCCTCGAGCGACTCGCCACGGCTGAGCGTTACAGCGGCAAAAAATACCAGGTTCGATCCATTATCCAGATGCAGGCTCGCCGCCTGGCTTCCTTTCTTCAGGGGGGCTCTTCCTACAAGAGCTTTGCTTTCAAGTGGTAATCGTCTTATGCTCGTCGCGTGGAGGAGCTCCAGACCCTGGTCATCTATGATATCGAGGAGGACGCCAGACGGCTCCGGATCTCTGAGACCTGCCTGGATTACGGCCTGGAGCGGATTCAGTACAGCGCCTTTCGCGGCCGCCTCAACCGGAACCGCCGCGAGGAGTTGTTCGCCAAGCTCTGCGCCATTCTGGGAGACAGGCCCGGCCGCGTTATCGTCCAGCCCTTGTGCGACAAGGACCGGAAGGAGCTGCGAGAGAAGGAGAATCCCGGCCTGGGCAAGAAGAAACCCCGGGCCACCTTTGCGCTGCGCGAGGGACCATGATTTCCCTCCGAGTGAACGACCTGAAGCAGGCGGCCTACTGCCCGCGGATCGTGTTCTATCAGTATGTCATGCCGGTGGAAAAGAAGCCGACGTACAAAATGGAACGCGGCAAGCTGGAAGAGGCCCGCTTGGATCAGTTGGAGCAGCGGCGGAAGCTGCGCAAGTACGGCCTCGGCGAAGGCCGCCGCTCCTTCCACGTTTGGCTTTCCTCGGAACGATTGGGGCTTTCGGGAAAGCTGGACCTCCTGATCGAAACCCCGGAGGGCCTCTTTCCAGTGGACTTCAAGTGGACAGCCCAGGAGCCTTACCTGAACCATCTCTTCCAATTGGCCGGCTACGCCTTGTTGCTGGAGGAGCGCCATGCACGACCTGTCTCCACGGGCTTTATTTATCTGATTCCGAAAGAAGACGCTGTAGTCATAGAGATCACGGAGGGCCTCAAGACCGAATGCCTCCGAATCTTAGACGAGATCCGTGGGATGATCGTGAGAGAGCAGCTGCCCGAGGCCACTTCCTTTCGGAACCGCTGCGTGGATTGCGAGTACCGGAACTACTGCCGAGATATTTTCTAGGTTGGCGGCGACTTGTTTCGCAAAAACCCCGGTCTGCGGGACGAATTCGCTTGTTGCGACAGATTGTGTTTTTTGATGCTCATAACTCTCTCCTTTTTCAAGGCTTCCCGAGCGGTGAGCTATTCCCCCCCGTTGAAGAGGGGACTGAAAGGTAGGACTTCGTAAATCCCGAGCGCGGGGCCTTTCCGCGTGAGCTATTCCCCCCCGTTGAAGAGGGGACTGAAAGAGATGTAGATCCCATCAGCGGTCCGGAGC
>JACQTF010000158.1 GCA_016210925.1 Acidobacteriota bacterium
GCGGGATACTGTAAGGTTCCACGAGGGCCCACCTGCCTGATCCGGTCTCCTTCGATGACGATCACAGGGTCCGGCTTCACGCCTGCACCCGTTCCGTCGATGAGATTGCCCCCCTCGAGGACCAGGGGGGCGGACTGTGGCCTCTGGCCGAATCCGGGCGGCGAAAAGGCCAGTAGCAAGCCGATCAACGTGCTGAGCAACTTTCTCCCAACCGCCATGGATATCTCCCTCTCTTTGGGCGGCCCCTGGCACGGGGCCCCCCGGCAGGTCTAACATTACCACGGACTGCACGGACTGAAAGAAGCTTGACAGACTAAGCGTCGGGACTGATAATAAATTTCATCCGGCGACTGCTAGATGCTCGGTGGCGCGTATCCGCGGGGGAAAGTTTTTTTTGTTTGGGTTCAGGAGGCGAAGATGGAGGGAGAGGAGATGCGTATGCTCCGGACGAAGGGCTTGGGAGAGAAGATCTGGTTGGTGTTCGTGGTGGTGGCTTTGGTTTCCATGGTGGGCCGGGCCCAGACCACGGGCGGCATCGAAGGCGTCGTTCGAGATGAGACGGGGGCCGTGCTCCCCGGCGTGACGGTGACCGTGACGCAGGTCGGGACTGGCTTGAAACGGGTGCTGGTGACCGACGAGACGGGCCGCTATTCGGCGCCCCAGCTGCCGGTGGGCGAATACACCATCCAGTCAGAGCTCCCAGGGTTCAAGAAAGAGGTGCGGACCGGCGTGGTCGTCACCGTGGCCAGGGTCTTGGTGGTCAACATGACCCTGCCCGTGGGAGAGATGACGGAACAGGTGGTCGTCACGGGCGAGGCGCCGCTGGTGGAGACGGCCAAGTCGGATCTCGCGGGGTTGACCAACGACCGCCAGATGCGGGCCCTGCCTTTGAATCTCAGGAGCTTTGAGCGACTCGCCACGCTGCATCCGGGGGTTTTGAGCACCCGTTTTGTCTCCGACTTCATGAACGAGGGCACGACGCTGAAGTTCAGTGTGAGCGGAGGCCGGACCACTTTTAACAGTTTCGTGCTGGACGGGACCGTCATCGACGATATCACGGGCGGGAGCCCCGGCGGCGCGGGCGGCGCCTTGCCGGGTGTGGAGGCCATCCGCGAGTTCCGCGTTCTCACCCACAATTACGCGGCCGAGTACGGCCGGCGGGCAGGGGCGGTGATCACCAGCGTTTCCAGAAGCGGGACCAACGAGATCCACGGATCGGTGTACGAGTTTCACCGCAACGACAACGTGGATGCCCGAAACTTCTTCGACGCTGGCGAGAACCCCCCCGAGTTTAAGCGGAACCAGTTTGGAGCTGCCGTGGGGGGCCCCATCCGCAAGGACAAGGCCTTCTTCTTCGGAAATTACGAAGGGCTCCGGGAGGCTCTGGGTCTGACCCTGAGGGGGTTCGTCCCCACCGATGCGGCCCGGGAGGGAAGACTGCCCGGTCGAACGATCATCATCAATCCCACGGTGAGGTCCTACCTGGCCCTGTACCCGCGGGTCAATGGACGCGATTTCGGCGACGGAACGGGCGAGCATATCTTCACCTTCAGCCGCACTGTCAGGGACGACTTCTTCACCACCAAGGTGGATCATAACTTTACCGATCGTCGAACGCTGGGCGTTCGGTACACGTTCCAGGACTCCGAGAAGTTGGATCCCAGGCCCCTCCCGGGCTTTGCTCAGGTCACCACGTTTCGCAATCAGTGGGTGACCCTGGAAGAGAAGGAGATTCTCTCGTCGAGTGCGCTCAACGTCTTTCGGTTTGGGTTCACTCGGACCACGCCCCGGATCGATGCCCTGAGCCCGGAGTTCGATCCCTCCCTTTCGTTCATTCCCGGACAGGGCCTGGGCGATATTCGGACCTCCGAGTCCACCGGCGCCCTCCCCGGATCGGAGACGGGCGCTCTCTCGGAACTGGGCCCCGACTTCGCCGGCTCCGGGGTGCTCTACGGTCAGCAGAACTTCCAATTCAGCGATGATTTCAGCTACACCAAAGGCGCCCACAGCCTGAAGGCGGGCATTCATATGGAGCGGTTGCAGTACAACCTGGACCGCGGGCTGAGAAAGGAAGGCATCTACGCCTTCTCCGGGCTGGAGGAACTGCTCCGAGGCACGGCGGCGGCCTTTTCAGGCCTGGATCCCCGCAGCGACCCCAACTTCCGGTTCCGCCAGTCGTTCTGGGCCTTCTTCCTGCAGGACGACTACAAGGTCAAGAGAAACCTCACTTTGAATCTGGGCATCCGCTACGAGTTCGTCACCGAGCCCACGGAAAAAGCGGGCGGCGTCATCGACAGCATCGTGGCGGATCTGGTTCGGCCCAGGGGGCTCCAGTCGGTCAAAGAGAAGCTTCCCAACCACATTTTGCCGACCGATGCCGAGGTGACCGTAGGCAAGCCGCTCTTTAACTCCGATCTGAAGAACTGGGCTCCGCGGTTGGGAATTGCCTGGGATCCCTTTTCGGACGGCAAGACCTCCGTTCGAGCGGGGTTTGGGATCTTTTACAACCAGTTGCTGGGAAGAGACTGGGCAGGCTTTACACCTCGAACGCTTCCTTTCGTGCGGAATCTCCAGGTGCAGCGGCCTCCTTTTCCGGGCGTGTTCAGTGCCATCCTGGGAGGTGGAGGCACGCCCAGCTTCGACACGTTCGGGATGAACCCCAACTGGAAAACCCCGGCCTTGCTTCACTACAGCCTGAGCCTCCAGCGGGAGCTCTTCCGGGATCTGGTGGTGGATGTGGGCTACGTGGGCTCCACCGGCTATCATCTGGTCCGACAGTTCGAACAGAACCGCAGAATCCACACGGTCCTGCCGGACGGAAGAAAATTCTTCGACGCGAGGACCCCGAAGATCAACCCGCGGTTCGCGGAGATCGACCGGCTGGACTCCGATTTGACGTCGGACTACCATTCGCTGCAGTGGAGCGTGGAGCAGAGACTGCGGCACGGCGTGGAGTTCAAAGCGTCCTACACCCTGGGCAAGTCCCTGGATCAAGGATCCCAGGTGGAGCGCCTGGACGCGTTGAACGGTCCCAGGACCGTCCTGGATCCCGACGACCGAAGAAGGGACAATGGTCCCTCCACGTTTGACGTGCGCCACAACTTCGTCTTGAACTATTCTGTGGACCTTCCCTTCGGTCGGGGCCGGCCGTTCCTGTCGGGCTTGTCTCCTGTGGCCGATCGAATCCTGGGCGGATGGCAGTTCACGGGTCTGCTGGCCCTGAGCTCGGGCCAGCCGTTCAACGCGGAGGTGGGGTTCGGCCGGTCCAACGACGGAATCTTCCGGCCTGTGGATCGGCCCGACCTGCTTCCCGGAAGGAGCAACAACCCTGTCCTGGGAAGTCCGGACAAGTGGTTCGATCCTACGGGGTTTGCCATGCCCCAGGAGGGGACTTACGGAAACCTGGGGAGGAATACCCTGGTGGGGCCGGGGCTGGCGGAATTGGATTTCTCCATCATCAAGAACACGCCTCTGGACGAGACTCGAGCGATCCAGTTCCGAGCGGAATTCTTTAACTTGACCAATCGCGCCAACTTCGGGTCGCCCCAATCCATTCTGTTCAACCGCCGGGGAGAGTTCCTGGGCAACGTGGGAAAGATCACGTCCACCACCACCACGTCGCGGCAGATCCAGTTCGCTCTGAAGTTCATCTTCTGAAGGCGCGGGAACGGCAGGGCGGCGCCGCCGGTTAGCGTGCCGCCCGCCTGGGTCTTGAGTCTCCTTCCCGGATCTCATACAGAGCGTTTCCCTCCAGGTCGGTGAAGGTCTGGACCAGACCTGAAGGCCAGCGGATCTCCACCCGATCTGCCCGGCGAGCTTCCCCCAATCCGAGGTGGAGCCTCGGATCGCTTTGGGAAAGGTAACTGGAACCTGCTTTGACCTCGGCGATCTGTCTCCGCTTGCCGACCCAAATCGTCACCCGGGCTCCCACCGCGCTCCGGTTGCTGCGGGTGCCCCTCAGGTCGAATTGAATCCAACCCCGTCGGTTTCCGCCCTCATTCCTCCACAGGGAGGGCAGGTCGTCCATGTTGTTGACCACCACATCCACGTCCCCATCGTCGTCCAGATCGCCAAAGGCCGCGCCGCGACTGGACCGGGGCTGGTTCAGGGCGGCCCCTCTCTGTGCCGCGACTTCGACAAAGGTGCCCCCGCGGTTTTCGAACAAGAGGGGCCGTTGTCGGTAGGAGGTCCCCACTCCCTTGCCGTCCACCTGGGGATAGACGTGCCCATTGACCGCCAGCAGATCCAGGTCCCCGTCATTGTCGAAGTCGAAAAACGACGTGCCCCAACCCAGGTAGCTCCAGGTGGTTTCTCCGTGTCCGGTCTTATGGGCCACGTCCTCGAAGAAGTTGTCCCCCAGGTTCCGGTAGAGGTTATTTGTATCATCGGAGAAATTTGTTTTGTAAAGATCTAGCCAACCATCCCCATCGTAATCGCCGAAATCGACCCCCATTCCAGCCTGCTCTTTCCCGTCTTCGCTTAAAGCGACTCCGGCCAGAAGTGCGACCTCATCCAAGGTACCGTCGCCGTTGTTCCTGAAAAGGAAGTTAGGCATGGAGTCATTGGCGACATAGAGGTCCGAGTCCCCATCGTTGTCGTAATCGCCCCAGACGACTCCCAATCCGTAGGCGGGTGGAGCCTCTGCGATTCTCGAGGGCTGGGAGACGTCCGTGAATGTGCCGTCTCCATTGTTCCGGTACAGGATGTGGCTGGCGGGCTTCAGGCCGCGAGGGCCGCACATCACGGGGAGGCCGCGGTAGTAGCAGTATTTGGATTGTCCAGGTTCGGGGAGCTTTTGGAAATCCACGTCCACGTAGTTGGCGACGTACAAATCGAGGTCTCCATCTTGATCATAGTCCGCAAAGGCGGCCCCGGTGCTCCAGCGGGAATCCCCCACTCCCGCCTTTGCCGTCACATCGCTGAACCTCCCATCCCCATTGTTCCTGTACAGGACGTTCGGGCCTAAGTTGGTGACGTAGAGGTCCACGTCGCCGTCGTTATCGAAGTCGGCGGCGCAGGCGCCCATGCCCCAGCCCGTATCACCCACTCCGGCCTGGTCCGTCACGTCCGTAAAGCGGAAGTTCCCGTCATTGCGATAGAGACGGTTTCTCACCGGGGAGGCCCGGCCGGACAGGATGTCCAGGCTGGAGCCGTTGACGAAATACAGATCCAAGTCGCCGTCGTTGTCATGATCCAAGAGCGCCACGCCGCCGGACACGGTGTCGATGATGTACTTTTTTTCGGGGGAGCCGCCGGTGTGCAGAAACGCGACACCCGACGAGTCCCGCATGTCGACGAATTCCAGCCCGGCCTCGGAGGTCTGGCCAGGGACCCTGGGCAACAACGCCAAACAGGATAGAAAGAGGGGGAAAGCTGCGCGGGCCATGATCCTTCGGCCCGGTCGCAGGACCGCCTTCACATCATACAGGTGCCGGTGTGTCTTGTTCACGGTGAGAGGTTATTCCGGTGGGCCGGGGGGCAGGGAATTCTCCAGGGCTGCTTCCAGCTTTTGACGGAATTCGGCGTTCAGCGTGGAGACGCGCTCCAGCTCCAGGCGCGCCTCTTCCTTTTTTCCCAACCGCAGGCAGACCCGTGCCAGAAGATAGTGGGATTGAACGTGGTCCGAGTCGGCTTTCAGGGCCTCGCGGAGCGCCTGGTAGGATCGCTCCAGGTCTCCCAGTTTCCAGAGGGCCTTTCCCAGGTGATACAGACCTTCCACATCGTTGGGCTGGAGCGCCAGAAATTTTTCCGCCAAGCGCACTGCATCTGAAAAGCGCTCCTGATGGATGGCGATGACCGCCAGGAGGTAATAGGAGTAAGGGTAGCTGGCATTCAGCTCCGCTTCCCTGTCCAGGTGTTTCTTCGCCAAATCGTACCTTGCCCGGGCAAAATACGCTGCCCCCAGATGGTAGTTGGCCAGGGGCAGGGCAGGCTGAGTCTTCAAAGCCATTTCGAATTCCTGCTGCGCTCTCTCGTACTGGTGGTTCTCGTGGTAGGCCCTTCCCAGGAACATGCGCACGTGGGCGTTCTCGGGCAGGTGTTCCGCCGCCTCCTTCAAAGCGTCGATGGCTTCGGCGTATCTCCTGGCGGCGATATATGCCAATCCCAGATCGTAAAGAGAGCCGGTCCTTCGAGGGTCCAGTTGCAGGGCCTTTTGGTAGTGTTGGATGGCTTCTGCAAACTCCTTCTGCTGGTAATGGGTCAATCCCAGCAGATGGAGAATGGGTGCCGAGTCAGGTTCCCACCGCTCTGCCTCCAGGAGAAGTGACTTGGCTCTCTGCCAGTCCTCCGCCTCAAAGGCCTGGAGGCCTGCCTGGTAATATGCCACGGCCAGGTTGGATCGCAGCACGGGGTCCGGTTTCAACTGGTGGGCCCGGTGGAGTTCTCCGGCGGCTTCCAAGTGGCGGGCGCTCGAGGCGTACGCTTCAGCCAGTCTCACGGCGATGGGAACGCTTTCCTGAAGCTGCTTCTTGCCCTCTTCCAGGACCGCGGTGCCTTGGGAGGGCTTTCCCATTCCAAGGTAGGCTTCGGCCAGCTCGAGGTAGGCCTGCTCCAGTTTTGGGTTATCGGCCAGAAGCTGCTGCAACCGGCGAACCGCCTCCTCTGCGTTAACGGAAGCTACGGAGTTCTGGTCCCGGGCCGCCGGCACCAGAACTCCCACCCCGCAGAGACTGACCAAAAGCACGGCGACCCAGACCCTCCTCTGGGCCAGGGCCGCCAGGAGCGCGCGCATAGCTTGGGTTCCTTTTCGATGCTTGCGGCCATTATACCCTGGCTGAGGAGACCGGCGGCTTTGGTTTACCTGAACCTCACGATGAAGTATGCGGCGTTGGACTCCCCTGCGTTGGGGAGGGTTCCGGACGGTCACGGGAAAAGTGCCCACTCCGGCGATGAGACGCGCCGGGATCCGACAGGGCGGGCCGGGGACTCGGTCTAATCAGTTACCCAAGCCATGGCTCGCCCTGTCGATTCATGGCAGGCCTCAACGGAATTTCACTATGAAGCGCGCCGGGTTGGAGGTTCCGCCGCCCGGCCGGGGGTTCCATACCGCGACCGGAAAGGTGCCCACCCGTTTCAGGAGGTCACTGGGAATCGTTGCGGTGAGAGTTGCTTCCCGGTAGGCGGTCTTGATCCGGACCCCGTCGAACAGGACCACAGAATGGTGGCTGAACCCCGTGCCCTTCACCGTGATTGCCACTTCCGGGCTTCCTTCCACCGCCAGGATGGGCTGGACCTCCGTGACGTGGGGTTGCCCGAAGGTGTAGAAGGTGGGGTAAGGACGAGGGATGGGGGTGGTGTAGTCGGAATGGTAATCCCGGTCCACCACTTTTCCGCCCTGGATGACCATCTGGATCCGGCGGGTGTTCCGGATCTCCTGCAGGGGATTCGCTTCCAGGATGACCAGATCGCCAAATTTGCCCACCTCGATGGTGCCCAAGAGCTTATCCTTCCGCATCATCTCTGCCGACCACTTGGTGGCGCTCAGGAGGGCTTGCATGGGGGTGAGGCCGGACTGCACCAGGAGCCACATCTCCTGATGGGTCCCCAGGCCGGGCAACAGCTGGCCCACGGCGTCCACCCCGGCCACGACCTTGCCCCCCTTCTGGACGAAGGCTTTGGTGAATTGTTCCACCTTTCGATATCCATCCATCAGCTTGGCCCGAGCCTCGGGAGTCAGGTCGTCGATATGGGTGTAGTCCATGATCTCCAGTTTTGCGTCCAACGGAATGTAGCTGAGCCGGGGATCTGAGAGGACCTCCCAGCTTTCCCGGTCCAGAACCTCGCGCTGCCGGTTGAACCCTTTCCAGTAGGCCAAGAGTGTGACGTTGAAGAAGGAGTTCTGCCTGACCAGAACGTCGATCAACGGATCGAACTTGGCTGGGTTCATCAAGTGGTGGGGCGGATAATCCCTGTAGATCGCCTCATCGTACACGATGCCGCCGTGGTAATGGGGGTCTTTGAAACGGTCCCGGAGGACGGCCAGGTAGGGCTCCCGATTATCCACCGTGGACATGGCGATGGTGTCGGAATGTTCCAGGAAGTCCACGCCCGCCAAGGCCGCGTCCCGGGCGTTCTCCGTATGCCCCGCCACGGGGATGTTGGCCTTGTGGGCCTCGTCGCAGATGGCCCGCAGCACCTCAGGAGACAATCGGGCATAGATCTTGATGCAGTCGGCGCCCCACTCGATGTCCTTCCGGATCTCGCGCCGGGCCTGGTCGCGGGTGTCCAGGTAGACCAGGATGCCTTCTCGCTCGGGAGGGACCTTGTCGTGTCCAGGAGTGGGCCGGCCATCGAAGGTTCGCCCCACATGGTAAATCCGGGGTCCCCTCATCTTCCCCTTGGCCACCGCCTCTTTCAAGGCTTTGATCCATTCCGGGACGTTCCCCAGGTCGAGCACGGTGGTGACCCCGTGGGCCAGGAAGAGTTCGGTCTGCCAGTCGATGAAATGGCTGTGGTTGTCGATGAGTCCCGGGATCACATACTTGCCTCGGGCGTCAATTCGTTGTGCACCGGGTGGAATGCGGGCCTGGGAGGCGTCGCCTCGAACGATGCTCTCGAACTTTCCGTCCGAGATGACGATGGTTGCGTTCTCCACAGGCGGTGCCCCGGTTCCGTCAATCAGGGTGGCCCCCTCGATGACGAGCTGTTGAGCGCAGGGAGATGCCACCATCAGGAGCGTAGCCACCCACGCCCACCGAAGACCTGGAAAACTTCGTCGTCTCATCTTTGCAACCTCCGCAGATCGTCTCCGGCGAGAGCCGGTCTGTTCTTTGTAGGATGTAGTCTACAGGAGAAGTCACATCTCCGTATCAAGACACTGCTTGCGTTCCCAGCCATCGTCTCTATGCGGATCAAGGCATTCTTTTTCCAAGGCTGCACATCGCAACGGTTCCACGGATCAGGCCGCCTAGCGAAATTTCACCATGAACCTCAGGGGGTTGGAAATCCCTCCTCCCGGTTGTGGGTTGCGGACCGTCACGGGGACGTGACCCTCACCACCTGACCCTGCTTCACCTGAAACGACCTTCCGGTGTTGTAGGAGAGGTCGGCTACCTCTTTGGTCTTCATGGCACACCGTCCTGTGATCTTCCTGGAATTGTTGAAGGGGGAGAGCGGAGCGTGAACCCCGCCCACGCCTCCAACTCAGGATGCGCGGCCCCAGTATACGTCATCCCGCCCATGTTGAGACTGGCTTTCGAACCGCGGTGGCACGCCGGCGCGAAGATTTCCTTGAATGATTTGTCTCTTTTGCTATAGTGGTGCGGCCGCTGATTTTTCGGAACCTTTGAGATTTTGTGATCCCACAGCGAAGAAGGAGATGCCATGTTGGGGACCCAGGTCAAGGGAGGGTCGGCTTCCGCCGACGAGCTCCATCGCGGGGCGGTGGTCGTCGATGCCCGGCAACCCGCCTCTGTGGGTAAGGACCAGTTTACCCTCCAGTATGCCGACCTGCTCCGGCGGAGGGGCCTGACGGGGCTGGGCGTGGGGCTCAGCGGCTACGAGGTGAGGCAGATCCTTCGCAGCGTCGACTCCTTTTTGGAACTCATCGCCCAAAACCCAGGTTCTCTGACGCTGGCCACGAGAGCCTCCCACATCCGTCGCGCCAAGCAGGAGGGAAAGCTTGCCCTCTTTTTCGCCACGTCCCGGGTGTCTGAGGGGATCAACGCGCTCGAAGATTTCCGAGCCATGTACCGCGTCGGCGTTCGTGAGGTTCAAGTGACGTACCAGTACATGAACGCCATGGGCTGCGGGTGTGGAGAGAGAGTCGATGCGGGCCTCAGCAAGTTCGGTCTCAAGGCGGTGGAAGAGATGAATCGCCTGGGAATTTTGGTGGACGTGGCTCACTGCGGGGTCAAGACCTTTGCCGACGTGGTACGCGTTTCGCAGGCCCCTGTCATTTACTCGCACGGCGCTACCCGGGCGCTGCGGGATCACATTCGAAACCTTGCGGATGACCAAATTGAGATGCTGGCGGAGAAGGGAGGAATGGTGGGCATCGCGGCCAGCTCTCATTTCCTGAAGGAGCGCGGGACCATCGAAGGCACCA
>JACQTF010000159.1 GCA_016210925.1 Acidobacteriota bacterium
AGTGGACGGCCGTGTTCTTGGCCAGGATCGTGATCCCGCGCTCGCGCTCCAGGTCGATGTTGTCGAGCGCGCGCTCGGCCACGCGCTCGTTCGCCCGAAAGACGCCGCTCTGGTGCAGCAGGGCGTCGACCAGCGTGGTCTTGCCGTGATCGACGTGCGCGATGATGGCGACGTTCCGCCGGCGCGGGTTGGCGACAGGGGGCGTGGTGTCTCTCAACGCAGCCATTCCTCCAGTATAGCTCGGGGCGTGGCCAACAGGGCCATGCAGCTTTGCCAATTCATGTCGAGGCGGTCGTCGACTTCAAGAATCGCTGGTACCGGAGCTGGAGAAGGTCACCGGCCGGGCGGAGGTCCGAGCGCCTCGGTAGCGCGATGCGGACGCCGTGCAGCGCCTGGATCGCGTGCACCAGCGTCGGGCCGTCCGGTTCCTTGAGGATATCGGGCCGGACCTGGACGACGAAGTCTGGCCGCAGACCGAGAAAGTGCCGGTCGAAGGCGGCGTGATGGAGCTTGCACAGCGACAAGCCGTTGCGCACAATGGGCTCGCCCTCTGGCTCTGTGTCCGGAATGATGTGCGCGGCATCGAGGAGTTCCTCGTGCCTG
Source organism: Acidobacteriota bacterium (assembly GCA_016210925.1). Classification (GTDB taxonomy): domain Bacteria; phylum Acidobacteriota; class UBA6911; order JACQTF01; family JACQTF01; genus JACQTF01. Next base: position 604 of record JACQTF010000159.1, read on the forward strand.
AGCCGGCAGAACGCGCACTGGTAGCGGTAAGCTTCGAGAACCCGTTCCCGAAAAGCTCGTTGGTGAAGCCTCTGGCGTACTGCGGCCGTGATGTACTGACGCCGCCCGGTTTCTATGTCGTCGTGTAGAGCCACGGATGCGTCGGTCGTGGATAGCCCGACCTGGCCTGCGTCGTCGACGGCGATGGTAAACACCAGCCTCGACGGGTCGTCCCCAACGACGAATACCGGCCACGCTGCGACATATTTCCCTGGAACGACGCCGTGGAAGTAAGCCAGGGGGACGCGCCTTTGCATCGCGAGCCGAAGCCCCTGGTTGTCAGGGTGAGCTGGGTTAGTGCCCCTGTAGCGGTACCGGAGCAGACCGTCGGAACCAAAGGAGTCGTCATACGGCCCTTCGGGAGCCGTGGTGACGGAGAGCGGAACCTCCTGGAGGACCTGGGGTTTGAAGATGCCCTGCGGACCTACCAGAGGGACGCGTTCACCGTCCAACGTGAATCCGTCGGCAAGGATCTTCCGGGGCAAGACGTCACCATAAGTCGCGACTTGCTCCGAAAGCCAATCAAACGCGGCGGCCCTTACCCTGGCATCGTGAAGTCGGTCGAACACCGTATGACCAGTTCGGATTTGACCTCAACTGACTGAAGGCCCTGCTCGTCGATTTCTCCGCTGCCTGTGTGAGGCAGAACCGCTCTATTCCATAACGCCCGGCGCGCCGCGGTCGGCGAATACCGAGGCGCTGCGAACAGACCTCGCGTCGACCGCACAAGCCTCGGCCGGCCGCCGAAGCGCGTTGTTGGGCAACCGCTCACGCCGACGTGCGCAGAGGAGCCGGGGAACCGAGACGCCCAACCGAAGCGCCAATTCCGACTGCGTAATGCCCAGAGGCTTGACGAACTCCTCGAGCAACATCTCGCCGGGGTGCGTGGGCGGCCGATGACGCGGCAGCCTGCGACCAACAAGCCCCCCTGCGCGCGGCCGCCTTACGTTGGCGCTCTTCTTAGTGATAATCCGTGATTTCGACCTCGTAGGCATCTCCAGCCTCCCGACGGAAACAGACCTTCGGGAGCATTCGTGCTACAACCATGGCCTTGATGCCGAGCGCCTCGCACATCCGCGCGGCGATCCGGTGGCCGTTCCTCTTTGCCTCACCGCAATGGCAAGTACCGGATTTGTCCTTCCCACTCACCGTCAAAACTGTATTCGGCGAGCAACAGGATATGTTCGATGGCCGTGCGAATCGAAACGGATCGACTCACTTCAAACACGCCGGGCATCGGCTTGCCGGCCTGAATCCGTTCATACGCATCCCGTGTAATGGTGGTGACATCATGTGTGAGCAATACCCGCCCATGTTGGGCAGCCCACTCCAAGAGGGTGGGATCGTCTGCACCGGATAACCCACATCCTGGGCGCGGACGATATCTAAATCCGGATTCCGCCGCAACAAGCCACGCAGAATGTCGTTGTTGAAGTTCTCATCCGCAAGGAGTCGCAGCATGCGTTAGCGGTGCTGGCTGGCACGGCGCGCCAAGAGACGGTCACGGACCCCACTGGGGTCAAAGCGGGCTTCATTTAGATTGCGCACTTGCTCGGCCTGTTGGGCTCGTTGACGCAAATAGGCATCGACTTCGGCGCGGTGGTGGAGATAATAGCCGATAACAGAATAAATATCGGCGAGCTGAAGTGATGGATACTGCTGAGCGATCTCTTCGGCGGTCGCTCCGTCGGAAAATGCTAGAATGACCGTATCGAGGGTGACGCGTGTTTTGCCAACACGCACTACGCCATCAGCATCTGTTTCCAGCGGAGGAGTCTCGGTCGGAGTCGGAGGAATCATAGTAATCTCCCACGTGAGATTCTAACCTATTTCGCGGCACAGGTAGCCCTGCGCTTCCGCATAGGGCATGAGGCGGCGACGTGTTTGCTCGAACCGAAGAAGCCTGAGCTGTCGGCGCAATGCGTCCCGAACCACGTCACTCCGCGTGCGGCCGAGCTGCCGACACGCCTGGTCCAATTGGCGTTGCAGACGCGCATCAAGGCGAATGGTTACCACGTCCTTCATGTATGACAGTGTATCACGGGTTATCCTCCGGCCGCTTCGCGCCGGGGACTCTTGCCCGTTCTCTAGTTTTACGAGCTCCACCACGGCCTCCGGATCGCTGACGTCCAAACTGAGATTTAGAATAGGCGTTATCATCCCTTCCGCGATGAGCAGCTCCCAATGACTGCGATGTACCGCTGCTAGGAACAGCAGACCAAATGCCACATCACCAGAGCCCTCCTTGAGGTACAGATACCGCTCCCTTTGCTCCTTTTGGCTAGCCGTCTGCTGAAAGTGCGCTTGTCTGGATCGAAATAGGTCTCGTGCCTTCTCGCCCTTAGCAGTTCGGCGAAAACAGATAGTCAAAGGTCGGGGATGCGCCGAGTGGAAACCAAACCACTCAGCCACGATTTGAAGACCTAGGCCAAGTACGAGCGAGATGGCAAACCAAATCAGTCCGAGATACCAGGCAGAACCGTTTGGGACGGTAAGCGCATCTCGCGCCTTCTCGGAAAGAACGGAGTAGAGTGCAAGTAAGACCAGGGCTCCCGGAACGATCTTCCCGAGAAGATCCCTGAGGAAAAACTGCTTGTAGAGGACATTCGCAAGGTCTCCCATTCGCTTTGCCCTCCTTATGCGGGCTAACGATTCGGCTGAGAGGCGCGAGCCCGGCGAGCGTCCTCTTCAGCCGGTTGTTATGCGACGTGCTGCATCTTGTTAACAAAGTCGCGACCGGATGTCGCGGGTGGTAACGGCCTCCCGTCTTTCCTATAAAGCTCAATTGCCTCCTCGACGATCCGGCACAGTTCGTCGAACACCACTTTTTCGTCGTCGCCGTGGCAGCCTCCGTAGATCAACCCAGGGGCGCTGCCGACGTAGCACTGATCCTCCTCAGACCATTCGACGATTTTTACGTATCTGGCACTGTCTTTCATTTTTTCGACTCCTCAATAGCAAGCCGCACGGCACGAACTTGGTAATGC
>JACQTF010000163.1 GCA_016210925.1 Acidobacteriota bacterium
CCCCCTCCCGCCAGACCTGTCGGGCCAGTGTCCCGGCGTAGGAAAGGCGCCCCCGGCATTGCCCCGCCACGTCGCGGCAGTCGCTCCACATCTCCCTCACGGCCTTGTGGCGCCGCACCCTGGCGCGAACCCGAAACCGCAGCCGCGGCCCGCCTTCCCCCACCTGAACCAGGTCACCTTCCAGAAGCTGGGCGCTCTCCACTGGCACCCCGTTCACGAGCAGGGCTGCACCCGGCCCCGCCTGGATCCGGTAGCCTCCATTCTGGCCTACCACCCGTGCGTGCTCCGGCTGGACCTTGCGGTCCTTCCCGGAAAATCGCACATCGGCTTCAGGCGAGGTGCCCAGAGTGACGGGCAAAGCGTGAAAACGATCGGTCCGACCCCTGTGGCTGCCGGTCAGATGGACGAAAACGAACGTCACGCCACCGATTGTTTTACTTCGAAGGGGGAAAATCAAGAGCAAGGTGGAAAACTGGAGGATGACTTGGAATGGATTGAAAAAGTAGGAGGTTGCGGCTTCGGTGGGATATAATGTTTTTTTTGGTGGACGCAGACAAGCGGAGGAGACAGCGATCATGGCTACCCTAGACATCCCCGTGAAAGCCCAGGCCGTCATCGACAATCCCGACCTGAAGGAATTGCGACGCCTGACCGGCCAGATGCGGAATGCCCGGGAGACCCGCTATGGAAACCTGAACGTAACCACCAAGGTGCTGTCGCGGAGCTCCCAGAGCACTTACGTGGTCACCGGCCACTCCGAGTACCACAGCGATCAGACGATTTCGCTGGAGGAAGGCGCCCGCATCGCCCGGCGACAGGAAGAGCACCTCAAGAACCGGGATGTGATCGTCGTGGACGGGTTCATCGGCAATGATCCGGGCTTCCGGGTTCGTGCCCGGCTCATCATGGAAAAGGCTTACGCCAACATAGCGGCCATGCAGCACATCCTGTACTACGATTCCGGGCGGCCCCATACCTCCGCCCCCACGGTCACGGTCATTTATACCCCTGGACTGGATGCGCCCGGCTACCCCGATGACCGGATCATCGCCGTGGATCTCGAGAACAACATCACACGCGTGTTGAATTCCGACTATTTCGGAGAGTCCAAGAAGGGCGGCTTGCGCATGTGGAACAAGGTCGTGTACGACCGCGGCGGGCTGGCCATGCATGCCGGATGCAAGATCATCCCGGCAAAGGGCCGAAACCGGGCCGGCCTGATCGTGGGGTTGTCGGGCACGGGGAAGACCACTACCACCTTCACCCGTCAGAACAACTCCCAGCCCGTGCAGGACGACTTTGTGGCCTTGATGCCTGGCGGGAAGGTCTACGCCACTGAGGACGGCTGTTTTGCCAAGACGTACGGGTTGGATCCCCGCTATGAACCCACCATCCATCGAGCGGTCACCAGCCCCACCGCTTTCCTGGAAAACGTTTCGCAAAAGGAGGTGGGAGAACTAGATTTCTTCGATACGTCCTATACGCAGAACGGCCGGGCTGTGTTCCCCATGTCCTCCGTGGAAGGAGCGGGTAACGCCCTGAACATGGAGCGAGCGGATTTCCTCCTGATCCTGAACCGCAACGACAACATCATCCCGGCCGTGGCCCGGCTCCGGGGCGCCCAGGCCGCTGCTTTCTTCATGTTGGGCGAGACCAAGGGAACGAGCGCCGGCGGTGCCGCCGAAGCAGGAAAATTTTTGCGAATTCCGGGCACCAACCCCTTCTTCCCCCAACTCCATTCCCAGCAGGGGAACCGGTTTCTGGAATTGCTGTCCACTTACCCCCTGGAGGTGTACCTGATGAACACGGGAAGGGTGGGCGGCGACGAGGGGCAGCCGGGGAGCAAGAAAGTCAAGATCCCTCACTCCAGCGCCATCGTGAAGGCCATCGCCGAGGAGACGATCCAGTGGACCCGGGATCCCGATTTCGGCTACGAGATCGCCGCACACGTCCCCGGGTTCCCGGACGAAGATCCGGACCTCCTGCAACCGGTGCGCCTGTACCAGGCCCATGGTCGAACGGAGGAATACAGCGCGATGGTTCAGAAGATCCGAGGGGACCGCGCGAGCTACCTTCGAAAATGGCCTGGTTTGGCCCGAGAGATCGTCGAAGCCCTGGAATAGGCTGCAGCACACGCCGCTTTTCCAAGAACGTCCGCGGCTCGATGAGACCCCTACCCGCAAGTTGACCTAATTTCAGGTACTTGCCCTGCTCCGGCGCAGCTTGCCTTGATTTTCAAAGGCTTTTGGGTACAATAAGCCACCCTGCGGCCGGGCGATATGTCAACGCTGCGAGAAACCAAACATGCCCTGACCATCCGGGGAAAAGACCGAGCCGGACATTCCTTCGAAGAACAGACTCTGACGGAGAAGATCAGCCCCCAGGGAGCCAGCGTGCTGCTTGAACACGAAGCCGCTGAAGGCTCGACGGTGGAAGTCGGCCCTCCCCTCCGGATCTCCCTGGAAGCTGAAAAGGTCTTCCAGCGAACTGTCCAGGCCCGCGTCATCCGGGCGGAAAGAACCCCTTCGGGAAAATACAGGGTCAGCGTCGTCTTTTCGAAGGAAGAACCCATCCCGGTCGTCGTCACCGGGAAAAAACCTTGGTGGAGCATCTCCTGGATCACCCTCGTGGTGGGTGGGATACTCCTGGCGGTCCTGGCCCTGGAAGTCGTCCACTTTTACGTCAAGCCACTGGGCTCTGCTCCCCCGCCGGTCTCTTTCGTCGTGGGATGTAACGATCAGCTCCGGGCCAGCCTGGTAGTCCCCCAGGCCACCACGGACGCCGAGCTGGAAAAGCTGGTCCTTTACTTCAGAGACACGCTCGTGACGAAAGAGGCCCCCGTGTACAGCAAGGATCGGTTCCGGCGCTGGCAGGAGTATCAGGTTGCCATGCGAAAGGCGGATTGGCCTGCGGACCTTCAAGGGGCGACCATCCTCAACATCTACCGGGAGCAGGAATCTCAGTACGCCAGTTGCGAATCCTACTGGACTTCCCGGGTGGAAACTTCACTGGAAGAGCAGCGCTCCGACCACCTGGCGGCGGCGTTTTACCGGACGGAGTGGGGAAAGATGACGGGGTTCATCGGCGGCGCCCGGAGTCCCCATCGCAAAGTTCTCTTCGACACCTTCCAACGTTAGAAGCGGGCCGCACCCAGACCCTGCTATTCATCCAGGGTGCCAGCCGACCGGAAGCTATAGGGTTCCCCCTCCCCGATGATCAGGTGATCCAGAAAACGGAGGCCCACGGCCCGGCACGCGGCAGCGAACGTGCGCGTCAGCGCCCGGTCCTCCTGGGAGGGCTGGGCATCACCGCTGGGATGATTGTGCACCAGGACGACGCCGCAGGCTTTGTGGAGGAGGGCCCGCTCAAGGGCCTTGCGGGGATAGACCACGGACTGGTCCACCGTTCCCTCTTGCAGGCATTCCACCGCCAGCACGGCGTTCTTGGTGTTCACGAAGGCGACGTGCACCTGCTCCTCCTTCAACCCTTTCAGCCTGCTCCGGAAATAAGCCGCCACCTCCTCCGGCGACCGCAAGAAGACCTTGCTCCGCGCCGGTTGAGCCAGAGACCGGCTGGCAAGGGGTCGGACCAGACTAACCAACAGAGAGGCGGACGGGCCAATCCCGCCGACGCCCTGCAACTGCTCCGGGGCGGCCTCCAGCACTCCCGCCAGGCTCCCAAGGCGCTCGAGCAGCAGCTTGGCCAGGCCCTTGGTGTCCCGCCTGGGAATCGCAAAGGTCAGCAGCAACTCCAGCAACTCGTAGTCCTGAAGCGAGGCTTCGCCGTTCTCCAGATACCGGCCGCGCAGCCGCTCCCGGTGGCCTTCCCGCAGCGATCTCTCGTCGGCTTCCATCGCTCCGCCTCGTCCACCTAGACCATCGGGCCGACGTTTTTGCGAAAAAAATCCAGAAGGTAGGGCCAGACTTAGGGCTAAACCAGTTTGAGCTGGATGAGTTTCTTGTCGATGACGACATCTTCCCAAAAGGGATCTAGCCGGACCTTCCAAAATTGCATGAGGTCGGTCCCGATGATCACCTCTTCGGAAAGAGAGAGGGGGCCACAATGAAGGTGTGGGCAATGCGCACTCCCTTCAACTGAAAAAGGAGGCCCACCATTTCATTGGTACATTGTTCTTCTGCCTTCCCCTGCCATCTCCCAAGTGAAAGGTCCAGGGTGTCGGCGCTCTAAGAGGGATTGCCACTTTGAGCGCAACCTCTCGGCGAATCAGGGACTTGGAAGCGCCCGTGTCAAAAAGCGCTTGGACCAAGGCAACGCCCCGTTCCCCGTGAATGCGGATCCTCTGGAAACCATGCCCATGGACAGATAGTAGCCTTGCACTCCTGTTCAGGTCAAGGTGGGGAAGCACTACTGAACGCGTCTGTGTTCAGTAGTCTGTCCCCAACGGTTCCGGATGTAATCGTTGAGGATTTGAATGAAGTCAGCCACGAGGGTGGGTCCTTTCAGCGTGGTCCGAAGCCGGCCGTCCACGTACACGGGTGCTCTGGGCTCTTCCCCGGTGCCCGGAAGCGAGATGCCAATGTGGGCCTGCTTGGATTCGCCGGGCCCGTTCACCACGCACCCCATGACGGCCACCTTCAGCTCTTCCACGCCGGGGTAGCGTTCGCGCCAGATGGGCATCTGGTCCCGGAGGTAATTGTGGATCTGGTCGGCCATTTCCTGAAAGAAGTGGCTGGTGGTGCGACCGCAACCGGGGCACGCGCTCACCTGGGGCGCGAAGCTGCGAAGGCCAAGGGACTGGAGGATTTGCTGGCACACCCTCACTTCCTCCCGGCGGTCGCCGCCGGGGGCCGGCGTCAGGCTAACCCGGATGGTGTCACCAATGCCTTCTTGCAAAAGCACCGAGAGGGCTGCGGTGCTGGAGACGATGCCTTGGGTCCCCATGCCCGCTTCGGTCAATCCCAGGTGCAGCGGGCAGTCGCAACGCGAGGCCAGGTCCCGGTACACCTGGATCAGGTCCTGAACCTCAGAGACCTTCGCACTGAGGATGATGCGGTCGTGGGGCAAACCGTAACGCTCGGCCATGGCGGCCGATTCCACGGCGCTGGCGACGATGGCTTCCCGGAGCACGGCCTTGGAATCGAGGGGCTTCCGGCGCTTCGCGTTTTCGTCCATGAGCCGGGACAGCAGGGCCTGGTCCAGGGAACCCCAGTTGACCCCGATCCGCACCGGCTTGCCGTGCTCCAGAGCCACCTCGATCATCCGCCGGAAGTTCTCATCATGCTGCTTGCCCACGCCCACGTTCCCCGGATTGATCCGATATTTGTCCAGAGCCCGAGCACAGGCAGGATACTGGGTGAGCAGGAGGTGGCCGTTGTAGTGGAAGTCTCCTATCAAGGGTGCGGAAATGCCCTGCTCTCGCAGCCGGGCTGCGATCTCAGGGACCGCGGCTGCCGCCTCGCGGGTGTTGACCGTGACCCGGACCAGCTCCGATCCCGCTTCCGCCAGCGCTGCCACCTGGCCAGCAGTTGCAGCGACATCCGCCGTGTCGGTGTTGGTCATGGATTGGACCGCTATCGGATGGGTCCCGCCCACCCACACGCCGCCCACGCCCACTGCCACCGATCTTCTTCTCGTTGGAATGGCCATGCCCTTCAAACTCAAGGCCCATTGTAGGGTCCGGGCGCGCGGGGTGTCAAATCCGCGGCCCGGTCGTCGCCGGAGAGGGCGCTGCCGCCCTCTTTCTGGTTCGACCGAGGCGCAACCGGAGGGGGCGGTCTAGTGCCGTTCCAACTATTTGTGGCAACTTTCGGGTTGGGCACTGGAGGACCGGCGCGACAAGCTACGTCGCTCAAATTCGGCGCATCAAGTTGGAACGGCACTAGAATCTCCGGGCCTTGTAAAAAAGTCTTGACAATGGATATTCACATTCATATATTTGTAACTATGAATCTCGATCTGAACCGCCTCCGGGAGCTCTTTGCCGCCCTGGCTGACCGCACTCGCCTCCGCATCGCTCACCTCCTGCTAAGGTGCGAGAACGGCCTGTGTGTCTGCGAGCTGACCGACGCATTGGAGGAGCCGCAGCCCAACGTCTCGCGCCACCTGAAGCTCATGAAGCAGGCCGGGTTGGTCAAGGAACGCCGCGAGGGGCGCTGGACCTACTGCTGTCTGTGCGAGCCGGTGAGGAACTTTTTGCTGACGCTTTCCTGCTGCTTCGAGGAGCTGCCGGCGACGGAGCTCGTACGCGACCAGCACGAACTGCGCAAGCGGCTGGCGCTGCGGCGCCGCGGCAAGTGTGTGGTTGGCATTCAGAAGCCAGCCCTGCGCTGAGAAAGGAACTAGAAAGGAGGTGAGCCGCCATGAGGAAGAAAGTCCTGCTGATGGCCACCGCGTTGCTCGTCAGCACGCAGACGCTGCTGGCACGGGTGGGCCTATCAGCTCCCTGCTGCCCAGGCTGCGGGCTCTGCGGGTAGGGGGAACCAGGCGGGTGGAGCTGCAGATCCACCCCCTGGTTCTTCGTTGCTGGTCGGGGCCAAGCGACGCCACGCCAACCTCACAAACGGGCGAGGCGTCCGGAAGCTGCTCGGGTTCCCGGTCCCGGCAGTCGCGACCCCGATCCCTTACGGACGGATCGGGGTAGAATGCCCTTATGAGCCGCCGGAGCATCTTGGTCGTGCTGGGGATGCTGCTGCTGGCCTTCGTCACGTTCCGCGGGCGCCACCTGGTTCGTCAGGTCCTGCGAAGGCCCCGGTCTCCCGTTCTCCCTCGTTCCCCGCGGCCAGACGTGTTTGCGAACGGTGGCAAGTCGGTGGTCGCCCTGGCGGGGGGCGGCACGCTGAGAGAAAGGCTGGAGAAATGCCTGGAACTTCTGGGAGGGGTCGATCGGCTGGATCTGGCCGGCAAGACAGTCCTGGTCAAACCCAACGTGGTGGCGGGCCGCCCGTTCCCCACCACCACGAATCCCGACTTGATCGCAGCCCTGTGTGAGGTCCTGCAGCGGTTCGGAGCCGCCGAAGTCTGGGTCGGGGACATGTCGGCCTTGATGACCCTCCCCACCCGCCGAAACCTGGAGCAATCCGGCATCCTGGAGGCGGCGCGAAAGACCGGGGCACGCCTCCTCGCCTTCGAGGAGTCCGGTTGGGTGCCCGTCAAAATTCCGAACGGCAGGTTCCTCCGTGAAGTTTACGTCTCCGAGTGGATCTTCCGGGCCGACCGGGTCATCAACGTTCCCGTGATCAAGACCCATCGCAACGCCACTTTCTCCGGCTGCTTGAAGAATTTCGTGGGCGCCACCCACGGTCGGCACCGTCCCTACCTGGTGGATCCCGGGTCGTGGGAGGAAGTGGTCGCCGAGTTGAACTTGGCCTACCGACCGGACCTCAATATCCTGGACGGGACCCGGGTGATGATCTCGGGGGGCCCGTGGGAAGGCGAGACCGCCGAGGCCGGCGTGCTCCTGGCCAGCGGCGACCGGGTGGCGGCGGATGCCGTGGCGGTCGCGTTACTGAAAACCTACGGCGCTTCCCAGCGCCTGGACCGCAGGTCCACATGGGAGCAGCTCCAGATCCGGCGGTCCGGAGAACTGGGGATCGGCGCTTCCTCCCCGGAACGAATGGAACTTAGGACGATCCTCCTGGAAGCCGACCCGGACCTGGAGAGGCGGATCCATCAGCTTCAGAGGCTGTTGACCCCTGGCGCGGAGGATCAAAGCTCAAGCTTCGCCCGACCATCACGACCCGTGGGGACAGCTCCGTCCTAGTGAGTTCCTACCCGAATAGGGCAAAGCGCGCCTTCAAGGGAGAAAAACGATCATGAGCGACAAGAAGTACGACGTGGTCATCATCGGCGGGGGACCTGCCGGGGCCTCGGCGGCCATTTATACCAGCCGGGGGAACCTGAAGACAGCGCTGGTAGATAAATCCATCAGAACCGGGGCACTGGCCCAGGCCGCCAAGATCGTCAACTACCCGGGCATCTTGGAGGAACTCAGCGGCCTGGAGCTGCTGCAGCGCATGAGGAAGCAAGCGGAGCAGTTCGGCGCGCGCTTCCTGCAGGCCACCGTGATGGCCACCGACCTCCGATCGGACCCGAAAAAAATTTTCACCGATAAGGAGGGCGATCTTGCTGCCGGCGCCGTCATCATCGCCACGGGGGCCTCGGAGCGCAAGAACAAGGTTTCCGGGGAAGAGGAATACCTGGGCAAAGGGGTGTCGTACTGCGCGACCTGCGACGGTGCTTTCTTCCAGGGTGAAGAGATCGCGGTCGTGGGCGACTCGGATCACGCCCTGGAGGAGGCTCTTGTGCTCACCCGCTACGCCCGACAAGTGCACCTGGCCGCGCCCAGCTCCGATCTGAACGCCCCTCCCGAGCTGCTGGAACGCGCCACGCAGGAGAGCAAGATTCGGCTGCTCCGGAACCATCGCTTGCGCCGGATCGAGGGAAACCGGTTCGTCCGCGCGGCCATTCTACAGCAACCCGGCCACGAGGAATTCGCCCTGCCCGTCTCCGGGATCTTCATTTACCTGCAAGGTAACCAGCCGTCCCTGGAATTCCTCTCGGACCCGGAGATCCAGGGCAACCGACGATGCATCGCTGTGGATCAGGACCGGGCCACGGCCATCCCTGGGGTCTTTGCTGTAGGAGACGTGGTCTGTACCCAGCTCAAGCAGGCGGTCGTGGCAGCGGCCGAGGGAGCGATTGCCGCCATCTCTGCTGACCGCTACTTGAACCGTTTCGAGCGGGTCGCCCCGGGCCGATACTATTAATTCGAAGAATTCCCTCTTTTGAAACTTTCGGGCGCCCCGGCGGATTTAAAATAGGTGGGCACGCAAACGAATGGGAGGTTCACCATGAAGGACAGACAGACCACCTGGCTTTGGACGGCGGTCTTGATGATGGCAGCCGCTACCGCGACACGAGCCCAGGTCCCCGCCGGGCCCACGACCCAGGGGCCCGAAGGACGGGAGAGAGAACCCTGGTCCTTGGACTTGACCGAGGAACAACGCGCCCAGCTCGGCGACATCCGAACCCAGCTCGAACGGGAGAGCATTGACCTTCGCGCCAGCCTGGCGAAGGAGCGACTCGCCCTACGGGAACTACTGGCGAAGGAGACGCCGGACGAACAAGCGATCGGACGCCAGATCGACACCGTGCACTCTGCGCAGGCAAGACTGGCCAAGGCCCGGGTCGCTGCGCGCCTTAAGACGGCTCGCATCTTGACCCCAGAGCAGCGCCGGCAGATGCGCTCGCTGCGCCAACGCTTCCACCAGCGGGGATTCCAGGGCCGCGGCTTCGGTCGTGGTCCCGGCTTCGGTCGTGGTCCCGGCTTCGGTCGTGGTCCCGGCTTTGGTCGTGGCCCCGGCTTCGGTCGTGGCCCCGGCTTCGGTCGTGGTCCCGGCTTCCGCCGGCCACCCGAAGACTTTTTCTGAACGGTGCCGGCTCGGAGGGGCGGGGAGCGGCGCGCAGCTCGGCGGCCTGTTGGCTGACCTTCGGCCCCGGAAAGACTTTGTCAGTGGCCTCAGGTCGGGATTTTCGCGCTTCGTCGCCGAAGTCAACTCAAAGGGACGGTCTTTGACCGGGAGTGTGTCAAGGGACGGCCCATGGGTATCGGCCTAACCGCCGACCGGGAAGCGCAATCTTAACAAAGAGGCAACAGGCTCACTTTTCATAAATAATCTTATTGACAGGAACGAGCGGAAATAGTTAGCTTGGGCGACTTCGGACGCACTGCCTCAACCATACCGGGAGTTTTGGGGTAAGGGATGGAAAAAGCTCACAGAATCTGCCCGCCCGCCAAGGTTCTCCTGGCTTGGTACCAGGAGACCCTGGAGCCAGAGGACGCCGATGCGGTCCAAGTGCATCTGGAGGGGTGCGACGCGTGCACCCGGTTCCTGGCAACGTTGCAGAGACCGGTGAGACGCAGCCAGGCGCTTCGCAGCCAGTCCTCCAGTAAGAAATCCGCCTGAGGCGATTCTCGTCATATACTAGTGCCGTTCCAACTTGATCCGACAAGGATCGAGCGGGGTCCTCGATCCAAAGCATCAACGGTCCGCCAACGGTTGCTTTGTCTCAACAAGTTGGAACGGCACTAGCAGGTGCCCGCCGACCCCCCTCGCCGGGCCTGAGGCCTGCCGGCCCGAACAACTGGCCGGGTCGGACACAGCGCATGCTTATCAGGATTCCAAAAGGCTGGGAGATGCCCGAGCGGGAGGCGGCAGCCGAATCCGCTTTCTGGGGCCGAAGAGAGTTCCTCAAGTCTTTGACCGTCGCGGGTGCGGGCTGCCTGGCTTGGGCATACGGTTGCACCTCCGCCACGCCGGTGGCGGCTGAAGCGCCGCCGTGGGGTTCTCGGTTTCCTGCGCCTCGGAATCCCGCCTATACCTTGGACCGACCTCTCACTCCACCGCAACACGGAGCGCCCATCCGTTTGGTGGTACCCTGGAAATACGGGTTCAAGAGCATCAAGTCCATCGTGCGTTTCGAGTTCACGGAGAAACAACCGCCCAATTTCTGGAACGCGGTCACCCCCAACGAGTACGACTTCTGGGCCAACGTCAACCCGTCGGTGCCCCATCCCCGGTGGCCACAGGCTACCGAGCGTGTGATTGGAACCTGGGAAACCCGGAAGACCCTGCTGTACAACGGATATGGCCGCTGGGTCGCCCACCTCTACTGACCCCGGGACTGGGGGCTACGGTTCGGTCACGGCCGCCCCGGGGTCCCATCAGGGTCTTCCCGGTCCCGACGGGGGATCGATAGGATTCGCGGGACACGCCCGGACGGGGCCATACACTCTCTTCCATATCCTGCCGTGGTGACGAAGCTCCTCATTGACACCGACACCGCTTCCGACGATGCCGTGGCACTCCTGATGGCGCTTCGCCACCCGGACGCGGAGGTCGTGGCGATCACCATCGTGAGCGGCAACGTGGAGGCAGAGCTGGGGGCGCGCAACGCCCGCTACACAGTGGAACTCTGCGGCCGGCGCGTTCCGGTGTTCAAAGGCCTTGACAAGCCGCTCCTGCGGCCGCACGAGAACGCCAAGCGGTTCCACGGCCAGGATGGGCTGGGAAACATGAACTGCCCGGAGCCTCTCCTTCCTTTGGCGGAGGGGCATGCGCTGGATGCCCTGATCCGGTTCTGCGCGGGGCAGGCCGGCCAGATGACGCTGGTCACCCTGGGTCCCCTGACCAACATCGCCGCCGCCCTCCTCAGGGAACCGCGCCTGGCCGGCTGGGTCAAGGAGGCCTTTGTCATGGGAGGGGCCGCCAACGTGATCGGCAACGTGACTCCCTCGGCGGAATATAACATCTGGTGCGATCCCGAGGCGGCTCGAATCGTCTTTCACTCGGGAATGAAGATCCTCATGATCGGCTGGGAGCACTCCATCGGCGCCGCGGTGTTGAGTCCTACCGAGATGAAGGAGCTCGAAAAGATAGGTACGCCCTACGCGCGGTTCGTCCTGGACTGCAACCGTCAGGTGGTCGAATCGGGCCGGGAGTTTGGCATCGAGGGCATGACGCTGCCCGACCCGGTGGCCATGGCCATCGCCCTGGACCGAAGGATCTGCACCCGCAGTATCCGAGCCTTTGTGGACGTCGAGACCCTGAGCGAGTTGACCCGGGGGGAAACGGTCGTGGACCGACTGGGGGTCCTGAACCAAGAAGGGCGTTCCTTGGTGCTGGGTGGCGGACGACGCCGGGAGGCCAACGTGGAAGTTTGCCTGGCCATCGACGCGCGGCGGTTCAAGCAGATTTTGTTTCAAAGCGTCCGCTAGTGCCGAAAAAGACCCGTGACTCTTTCCAATCTCTCTTCCCAACAGATGCCCCGGGTGGTGGGAATCCTGCCCGCCACCAGCTTGGTGGTGGCCAATATCATCGGGGTGGGGATCTTCACCACGTCCGGCTTCCTGGCCCGGGATCTGGGAAGCCCGGGACTGCTGCTCGGCGTCTGGGTCCTGGGGGGACTCATTGCCCTGTCCGGCGCCCTGTGCTATGCCGAGCTGGGAGCAGCGTTTCCCCAGGCCGGGGGGGAGTACGTGTACCTGCGGGAAGCCTACGGGCCCCTCTGGGGGTTCTTGAGCGGCTGGATGTCCTTCTTCATCGGTTTTTCGGCGCCTATCGCGGCAGCCGCCATGGGGGCTGCCGCTTATACCCGCCCCCTTCTTCCTCCGGCGTGGGAGCACCTGCTGCCCGGCTGGTCCGAAAGGGCTGCCGCCACCGGGATCATCCTGATCCTTTCCGCTATCCACGCCTGGGGCTTGCGGGCGGGGAGCATTTTTCAGACCGCCATCACCGTCGTCAAGGTAGGCGCCATCGCTTCCCTGCTCGCTCTGGCATTCGCGGTGGGCCGAGGAGACTGGAGCCATCTCCATGGACCGTGGCTTTCCAAGCCCGCGCCGGAGCTGGTCGCGAGCCTGGCGGTCTCGCTGATCTTTGTCCTGTACGCCTACAGCGGCTGGAACGCCGCCGCGTACATCGCCGGCGAGATCCGCCAGCCGGAGAAAAACCTGCTGCGCTCCCTGGCGGGAGGGACCTTGGTGGTCATGGCGCTCTACCTCGGATTGAATGCCGCCTACCTGTATGCGCTCTCGGTGGATGACATGAGGGGTGTGCTGACGGTGGGAGAAAAGGCAGCCAGGGCTTCCTTTGGATCTGCAGCGTCCCCGTACGTCTCGGCCCTGCTGGCTCTCTCTATTCTGGCCTGTACCAGCGCCATGATCTGGGCAGGGCCGCGGGTCTACTTCGCCATGGCCCGGGACGGGCTCTTTCCTCCAGCCTTCGGGCAGGTGCATTCCCGGTTCCGGACGCCGGTCTATTCCATTTTCCTGCAGGCCCTCTGGTCCGTCGCCCTGGTCTGGACCGGAACCTTCGAGGCGATCCTGGTGTATGCCGGCTTCCCCCTGGTGGCATTTTCCCTGATGGCCGTGGCCAGCCTGGTCGTCCTGCGAATCCGCAGGCCGGGTCTGGCTCGCCCATACCGGGTCCCCGGCTACCCCTGGGTCCCACTGTTGTTCGCCCTGGCCACGACGTGGATCCTCTTTTACACGGCACGGGGACGCCCTCGGGAGTCCCTGTACGGATTGGGCACCGTCCTGGCGGGCGTGCCCGTCTACCTTTTTTACGCCCGCAGGAAGGCCCGCCGGGCCAGTTGACTGTAGAGCGTAAATCATCTAGAGTTCTTGACTTAGCAGAGGCGCAACAGGCTGGTCATGCCTGAGGTTCTCCGCAGTCGAGAGCCGGTGTATCGTCCCGGAGTCGGACCCTCATCCATCCTGGCATGCGTGGGGCATCCTTCGCCGGTCGTGTGAGAATTTCGGGGAGGAATCAAGCGATGGCATCAGAGGCAAAGAAAGCAGTCTTCGAGTTTGAAGAAGGATCTCCTTTGCCCGATGAATACAAGAAGCTGCTCATCAAAATGCTGGAGCACGAAGGAGAGAGAACAGGCAACAAGAGCTTCTTTCAGTTTCTCCAGAGCGTGCTCGAGGTCACAGAAAGTTACGCCCCCGATGTGGAAGCCAAGTTGATCATGGCCGATTACGTTGCGGAAGAGCTGAAGCACTGCATCATGTTTCAGCGCATCGCGATCGGCTTGGACAAAGACCTTGCCACCCGGGATAC
Source organism: Acidobacteriota bacterium (assembly GCA_016210925.1). Classification (GTDB taxonomy): domain Bacteria; phylum Acidobacteriota; class UBA6911; order JACQTF01; family JACQTF01; genus JACQTF01. The sequence continues at coordinate 13,581 of JACQTF010000163.1, forward strand.
GCCGTTCAAACACGAGGCCTTTCATCTCCCCAGAGAGTCCTGGGCCGACGAGTCCTTTTTTCACCTCTTTCTGGACCTGAATGGGGCTTTTCATGCAGGAGAATGGCGGAAGAGCAGTTACTTGCCTTTGAGGCGAATCGCGAAGACGATTGAGAAGGATGAATTCGGACACTCGGAGATGGGCTACCGCTTCTTGCAGGACATTTGCAACGATCCCAAGGGGAAGGAGAAGGTCCAGCGACTACTCTACAAGTGGTATCCGGCAGCTCTGGATACGTTTGGC
>JACQTF010000157.1 GCA_016210925.1 Acidobacteriota bacterium
AAGTCATCCTGTCCTCCTCCACAGTGGCCACACTCGGTATGAGTGGTTGGTTGGACCTTACTCAGTCAGGACTTTCACCCGACCAGAAGCGCCATGGCGGCGGGGCAGTTTCTTAGGAGGAGGAGCTGGCCCGGCTGCGCTATGCAACCTCGGTGACAGTGGCCAGCCGCTGGTTCACCACCCGCCAAAACGTTCTCACTGCCTTGGGCTTGTCGTCGAAAAAGTCTTCAAAGAAGCCAGGCTCGTTGAGGGGCGACGGATATGCGTACCGCTCGCCGTCTTGACCGAATTCGGTAAGCCAATCCGCCGGTTCGTGAGGATCGAGCACCTTGAATAGATTAGGGGGATAAAGGTACGGCCGACCGGCGTCGTTCAGAATCCGAAGTCCATCGGCCTCGATACCAATGACTACGTACGGCTGACCAGGCGTCAGATCGCGATACCGTGCGTTCCTCCGACGCAGTTTGACAATCATCGTTGTTTCACCCGCTTCCGTTTCAGTTCGACCTTGCCAATACCGGGATGTTCGTACCAAGGATACTCGAAGTGCTCGCCCGCGATCTCGAAGGGAGGGCTACTTTTCTTCACCCACTTCGACGACCTCCCGCCGAACCTCGCAACCAGATCGCCGACATCCCGAATCCGCTTGCCCTTGGCAATAACCCGGGCCTGAGCGAAGCGTCCGCGCCATCGCTCGCGCTCAGCGGCGGCCGCAATGAAACCCGGCGTAGCGAGAGAACCCGGCACCCACCCACCGTGAGGGCGTGCGGCCGTCCGCTGGAGCGCGATGTTAGAGGGTGGCGTGCATCACTCCAAGGTAAACCTCCCCTGCTCGGCTGAAGCGCGACTGTCGCCGGCTCGCTCGTGGCTAGGGCGTAGGTCGATCTCCGAATCATCTTGATCGATCGCGTAGGCAATAATGCGCTTTGTGACTGACTCCAGATGAGCTTGAAGCGTCGCGTTTAGCTCTCGGAACTCGGGCCAAAGGGTCTCGTTGACGAAGGTGGTCGTGACTCGCGTCATGACCGTGGTCCGACGCTGTCCGCTGTACCGATACGGCGTAAGCCCGTACCGTCGCAGGAGGGCGATGAACAGCGACTGTGACCACGCGTCCGGAAACGAAAAGCGGAACTCGATGGGCCGCTCTGATCTCTCAAGCTGCTCAAGGCGATGTCGGATGCGCTGGCGAGCATTCTCCGCGGCGACGCGCTCGCCAGGAGTTGCCGGCCTCACGAACAATGCTTCGATCTTTTTGAGTTTCGCGATGAGTCGCTCCTCGTGCGCGTCCCCCATGATGGGCGTCCCCGAGCCCTCTAACGGAGCTGCGGATCAGCGGCGGGCGGACGCGCGAGCTTGCTCGCGTGGACGACCGTCCGCTGCAGCCGCTTGATGGCCGGCGCGAAGCGCCGGACAGAAAGCGGATGGCAATCTGCAGCGCCGATGGCGCGGCGCGAAGCGTCCGCGCCATCTATTGATTATCTTGTTCCGCATAAGACCTTTGACAGTGCGGTTTCTTCCGTATAAGCCCCCAAGGGAATCAAGAGCGAGCTGCGGGTAAATTCTTCCTCGTCAATCCCATGCAGGCTCACACCGGTTTGCACCTTGGTTCTTATACGGAACAATATAACACACCAATCTCAGGGATCCTTCAGAGCGCATCCGCCGGGCTTCGAACCCCTCTTCCGCCGCGGTTCAGCACGTGGGTGTAAATCATGGTCGTCTTGACATCTTTGTGCCCAAGCAGCTCCTGGACCGTGCGAATGTCGTAACCGTCCTCAATCAAGTGGGTCGCAAAGGCATGGCGAAACGTGTGACAGCTCGCGGGCTTGGCGATCCCCGCCTTCCGTACAGCTTCCTTGACCGCACGTTGGACAACGGTCTCATGGATGTGATGGCGGCCCTGGACGCGGCTCTGCGGGTCCACAAATCGGTGTGGCGCCGGAAAAACGTATTGCCAACCCCATTCGGCAGCCGCGTTCGGGTATTTGCGGTCCAGAGCGTACGGCATCGAAACCCGTCCATATCCGTCCCGCAAGTCGCGTTGATGAATATCCTGGACCCGTTTCAGGTGTTCCGTCAATGGATGCCTGAGGGACTGCGGCAGCCATCGTGACCCTGTCTTGGTTTCCTTTGCCGTCGCGTACCATGATCTGGTTGGTGGCGAAGTCCACATCTTCGACACGCAGTCTCAGAGATTCCATCAGCCGGAGCCCCGCCCCATACATCAGCATGGCGATCAGCCACAGCTCGTCGTTGAGGTGCCCGAGAACCGCCCGAACCTCATCTTTCGTGAGGACAACGGGAAGCTGCCTGGGCTTGCGTGCGCGAATGAGACCGTCGAGAGAACCGATCTCGCGGCCAAGAACGTGGCGATAGAGAAACGAGAGCGCGCTCAACGCCTGCGTCTGGAGGCGCTCACCCGCTCCTTGACGGCAAGATGGGTCAGGAAGGCGTTGATTTCCCCCTCGCCCATCTCCGCCGGGTGCCGCACGTTGTGGAAGTAAATGAAGCGCTTGACCCAATGGCAATAGGTCTGCCCGGTCCGGCGGCTATAATAGCGGGCGCGCAGCGCCTCCCGAAGCCGGTCAAGGAGCTTCGGCTTCCGATCGGGAGGAGGAGGTCCTTGGCCGCTTTTCGCCACAGGATCTTGTGAAGTTCCGGTTTCCACCGATTGCCGTCGCCCCCCTCCGACATTCCGTCCTCCCGCGGCGTAGCGCATCGAGAAGGCTGCGCTGGCGTTCACGCAGTTCGTCCAGTCACAGAAACCACTCGTGGGCCAGCGGGACTTCAGCGAGTCGGGGCACCGCCAGCGGTCAGTGCAGGGTTGCTGCCTGTGCCCCAAGTCGCCCCTGGTCCAAGGATCAAAAAGCGGCTGAGGGAGGATATGGCCCACCGGGTTTTGCGGCGGGCGTTGTCGCCCTAAGTGCATCAGCTGGCTGGACTTCGTGCGTCGCCGGCCCGCGAGCCGCGCGTCTGCAGCTGCCGGAGGGAATCCTCCACAGCCCGCAGCTCGTCTGGCGACAGTGGAAGACGGCTGAACCTGGCTTTCTGGTACAGGGAAGTGAGTCGCAGGCACGCGTCCCGCTGGGGGATGGTCAGGCCGCTGGCAAATTCCCAGGCCGTTTGTCCGGCGTGCTTGGGGTGTCCACGGCGGCGCAGGAGGTCCAGCATGCGCCCGTAAAAGATCACGGCGGCGCGCTGCGGTTGCCGGGAGCGGCGCAGTCGCCACCGCCAGCCCCAGCGGCGAAAGGCCCACCACAGGAAGAAGGGCACCCCGATCCCCAGCGCCACGATCAGCATCAGCCTTTGGATGGGCACGGCCCGAACATTTCGGAAGCTCCGGACAGCCCAGCGTTCCAGGCGAATCTCCCAGCGACGGTACCAGAACCGCGCCTCGTCCCGCTGGCGGTCCAGGGAGCGCCGGACGGACCGGAACAGGCGCACCTGTTTCCAGAGGCTGTATTGGATGACCTCCTCGGTCCAAAAGAGGTCCACGGCATCCAGGGCATGGGTGAGCCAGGTCAGGAGGACGCCCCGGCCGGGCCCGGAAGAAGAAGGCGGCGTGGGGTCGAACTCGATCCACCCGCCGTCCGGAAAGAATGCCTCCACCCACGTATGGGCGTCGGATTGGCGGACGATGTAGTCGTTTCCCAGACGGTTGTAGTCTCCCACCTGGAAGCCATTCACCAGCCGGGTCGGAATTCCCAGGTACCGCAACATGACTGCCAGGGCCGATGCGAAGTACTCGCAGTTCCCTTCCTTGACTTCGAACAGGAACCGAGCGAGGGGATCCTTGTGGGTGCCCCGGAGGTCGAGGGTGTGGGCGTAGCGCGTCCTCAAGTATCCCTCCAGCTCCCGGGATTTCTGGATGTGCGTGGGAAGGTGCTTCGTGACTTCAAACGCCAGCTCCCGGATACGGGGGTCCAGGCCGGCCGGCACTTCCAGGTAGTCGCGGACGGCGGGCACGGGTACGACGGAGCTGTACTTCAGCTCCTCGTCCGGCGGACGGCTGATGTCCGAATAGGCCACGTAGCGGATGGCGTGGTCCGGGTGTGGTTGGGTGCGCAGCGAGTCGCTGGCATCCGTCATCAGGTAAGGCACGTCGTCGGACACGGCCACGATCCTGGGGGCCACAAAGAGCACATCGGTGTCCAGCGGCTCCAGGTAGATGGTCTGGGTGATGAGCTGGTCGCCGGCCCCCCGGGGGTTCAGCGAGTACAGGCGACCCGGGACGCGGGCATAGCGCTCGGGCTCCCGGTCCTGCCGAGCCCACGAATGGCCGTCGTACTGGTAGAGAACGACGCCGCGCCATTTTAACGGCAGGGGATGGGACAGGTGGGACGCCTGCACCTTGACC
>JACQTF010000161.1 GCA_016210925.1 Acidobacteriota bacterium
CCGGGACGCCACGCCCCCAGGAGGTGCCAACGCACTCGCCTCCAAGGGAATCTCCTTCGGGACCATCGCGCGGTTCGCGGACGGGACCTGGAACACCGCCGGGGTCCAGGGGATTCCGGCTTCGAGCCTGGTGACCACCGGCGCCACCAACCCGCCCAGCTTGATCATCCGGCCTTTCCATCAAGCGGGAAGAGTGATCTCGGTCCGCGAGTTCACCAACAACGCGTTCAACCACCACCACGGCATTCAGCCCACGGAACGCTTCGGCATCGGTACCGACTCTGACGGTGACGGCTTCGTGAACGAGCTGACGCGAGCGGACGTCACTGCGGCCAGCGTCTTCCAGGCTACCCTGGCTGTCCCCGGCCGCGTGATCCCCAACGACCCCGCCATCGAAGCCGCAGTGCTGGTGGGGGAACAGCGGTTTCAGCAGATTCAGTGCGCCTCTTGCCACGTCCCCAGCCTGCCGCTGGACAATTCGGGTTGGATCTTCACGGAGCCCAACCCCTTCAACCCCCCTGGAAACCTCAGGCCGGGTGACGCCCCTTCGCTCGCTGTGAACCTCACGGGCAGTGGTCTACCCCAGCCGCGCCTCCAGGTGCAGAATGGCGTGGTGTATGTGCCCGCCTTCACTGACCTGAAGCTGCACGACATCACGAGCGGACCGGGGGACCCGAACGTCGAGCCGCTCGACATGCAGCAGCCGCCCGGATCGCTGGGATTTTTCGCCGGGAATCGGAAGTTCATCACACGGAAACTGTGGGGGACTGCCAACGAGCCGCCTTTCTTTCACCACGGCCAGTTCACCACCATGCGAGAAGCCATCCTGGCCCATGCTGGGGAGGCTCTGGCGTCGCGTAACGCTTTCCAGACCCTGAGCTCGTACGAGCAGAACTCCATCATCGAGTTCTTGAAGACGCTCCAGGTCCTGCCCCCGGGGACCAAACACCTGATCGTGGACGAGAACGGCAACAAGAAAATTTGGCCGTCGAGTTAGAGACGGCCTACGCTTTGACAAGGAGCGAAACGACAGGGCGGGTAGCCCCTTGCGGGACTGCCCGCCCTGTTTTATATTCAAGCCATGACAATAACATCCTTAAGGATATTCCTTGGGTCGCTTCTGCTGGCGCTGTCCTCCACTCCGGCGAGCTTCGCACAATCCAATGAAGAGCTCAAGGCCTTAAGAAAAGAGATGGAAGCGCTCAAGGAAGGCCAGATCGCCATTGAAAAGGACCTTGAGGCAATCAAAGACTTCCTGAGAGGGAGACAGGCTGCCCCACCGCCGGAACCCCAGGACGTTGTCCTGAGTTTCAAGGATCATCCCTTTAAAGGGGATAAAAACGCGAAGGTGGCGTTCATCGAGTTCTCAGATTACCAGTGCCCCTTTTGCGCCCGCTATTTCCGCGAGACGCTGCCTCAGATCGAGAAGGACTACATTCAGACAGGGAAGATTAAGTACGGCTTCCGCCACTTTCCCATCGAGTCGATCCACCCCGAGGCATTCAAAGCGTCCGAAGCAGCCAACTGCGCAGCCGACCAAGGAAAATACTGGGAGATGCATGATCGGCTCTTTGCCCATCCGGACGCCCTGGGCCTGAAAGATTTGTCCGAGCATGCCCAGGCTCTGAAGATAGACCTGCCGAGCTTCCAGCAATGTCTCGAGAGCGGGAAAAAAGCGACGGAAGTCCGGAAAGATATCGCCGACGGGATGAAGGCCGGCGTCAGGGGTACACCCACCTTTTTCTTGGCACTTGTCGAGCCGAACGAGTCAAAGATCAAAGCCCTTCGGATGATCACAGGAGCCCAGCCCTACAGTAGTTTTAAGGAAGCCATAGACAGCCTCCTTTCCGCACAAAAATGATCGTGAATCGGGCGCCGTAACAGGGTAGGGTTCGGTAGTCTGAGGTCGGCCACCGGGCTCGCCAGGGTCGGCACCGAGCGGCTCCCTCGCTGCCAACACTGCTCCAACCCGCAAGTACCCAAAGAGGTGGGTGTTAATGTTAAGATGAAAGCCATGAAAACGGGTGGCGTGGCTTTTTTATGCATCGCGCTGGCGCCGGCGGCCTGGTCCGGAGTCACCAAGGAGATCGAGCAACAGTACCGTGCCCAGTACGAAAACAAGGCCCTTTTTTTGAGGATCCCCATCTCCGGGCCCATGCAGCGCGTCTTCGTGGACGGAGTGAGGCTGGAAGAGGAAGGTGCAGGGATGTTCAAAGTAGGGGACCAGGTGCGGATCCTGGGCGTGGACTTCCAAGACAGCTCGGTGAAATTCAAGATCGCCTCCCTGGACGTGGCGCGCAAGGCAGAGATCGAGTTTGTCTTCCCGGGCCCTTTGGATGCTGGCTTCTCCGCCCGCAGCGCCTTCGACCGGGCCTTGGACAAGACCTTCACCCAGGGGCTGACGTTGGAAGAGATTGAAGGCTCCAAGCGAGAGTTCATTCAAGACCGTTTCGACCCACTGATCGCCGACTTCTCGCGAATGACCAACACTTCCCCGGAGTTCGTGATCTCGGCCCTGGGCGAGAAGAACCCTCAGGTCCAGGAACTCCGGCGACAGGTCCAATTCCTCTCCGGTCAAAACAAGGAACTCAGCGACCGGCTCGCCTCCGTCCAGGCTGAGGCGGGGCGCGCGGATCAGGAAAACAAGCGGAGGACGGAGGAAATCAACCGCCTGAAGAGCTCGTACAACTCCCTGCGGGAGCAGCTCGAGGTGGCCCAAAAAAGCGAGGCCGACCTGAGCCGGGAACTGAAGAAGTACAGGGACCAGACCTCCTACTACCAGGCCCAAATGGAGAACCTTCAGAAAATCCTGTATGGCAGGGTGGAAGGAGGCGACCTGCGCAAACAATTCGAGGACGTGTCGAGGAATATCCGTAAGATCCAGGGAGACTACGGACACCTGGAAACGCGGCTCCGGTCCCTCACCGAGGATTACCAGAAGACGTTGGATGAGAACAAGAACCTGCAGAAGAGCCTGGTGGAGACGCAGGACGAGAGGGAGAAGCTGGCGGCAAACTTGAAAACCGTCACCTCGCAGGGGGACACGCTGGGGCGAAAGTTTCTCGCGCTCCAACAGGAGCACGAACAGCTTCGGGTGCTGACGCAAGCCCGGCAGGATATCCGGATGAGGCTGGAGCACCAGGAAGGGCCCCTGGGGCGGAGCCACAAGACGCTGCGAATCTTCCTGGGGGATCTATCGGTGGCCCGGCTGTTTGTGGACGCGCCGGAGGTCATCTCCGCGGGTCGAACCGAGCAGGTCCGCAGCACGCTGGCCGTGGAATCCGTGGATTTCGTGAAGCTCAGTCCCGCCCAGAGGGAAATCTTCAGGAGCCTGGGAAAGAAATGGACGGCGGGCCAACGATTCGTCCACCTGCCGCCGGGGGTACGGGCCCGTCTCACGGAGCCTGCCCAGGAAGAGCAAGCGGCGGTCGAGCGTGAGAAGGTCAGCTGGACGTGGCAGGTCGAAAATCGCGGGCCGGCGGCCGGGGGTGAGCTGAACCTGGAGACCTATCTGACCGACGCCCGGCAACAACCGATCTCCCTGGGTCAGGTCCCCCTGGACCTGGGACCGGGTGGCGTGGCGCGCTTCGGACGCTGGCTGCAGCCTATCCCCCTGATGCTGGGCATGGCATTGGGCTTGCTCGTCTTCGGCCTCGTGGGAGTTCTCGTGCGAAGCCGTCGCCCTCACCCGCGTGCACACCGAAGGCCCTCTTCGGAAGAATACGTGGCCAAGAAAGAACTGTAGATGTGCCAGCCTGGATGGCGGGACCTCCAGGCCGGGGTCAGGAGGAAACCCGCTCGGCCATCAGGCGACGCAGGTACTCCGCTTGATCTTCGTTCAACACCCGGAACTGGTAGCGCTTCCCATCCCACCGAAACTCCAGCCGATCGCCCTTCATGCTGGTGGAACGAAGGTCGGCAAACCGGGCGGTGAAGCCGTGATCGCTCTCGTTGGTCTCGTAGGAAAGGTTCCCCGACGAGGCGGAGACCCGTAGGAACCCGGCGCACGACCCGAATGCGTGTCGGTGTTGGGCGGGAATCGGAGAGCTCTCCAGCTCGGCCGATTGGATCCCCGCCTGAAGAGTCCCGATCATCTGGGTGAGTCGGTCCGAAGTGTATTCTCCCACACCGCCCAGTTCCCGGACCTTGGTGAGGTACTCGATGGCCCGGGGGTAGTCTTTGCGGACCCGCTCGTAGAGAATGCCCAGGTTCAGGTAGGCCAGGGTGTAACGCGGGTTGATCTGCACGCACCGCTCGAAGGCGGCGATGGCCTCGGGAAGCCTTCGCTTCTCCACCAGAGAAGCCCCGAGGAAGAAGTACGCCTCGCTGTGGCTGTCCTCCAGCTCGATGGCCTGGCGCAATTCCCCGATGGCGCGGTCGAAGTTCCCGGCCTGGTAGGCGTCCGCGCCGCTCTGGCGCAGGCTCGAGGCCCGAGACTTCCGTGCCTCCGCTTCCTGCTGCTGCTGCCGCTGTTGAGCCTGGGCCAGCCGCGCCGCCTCCATCTGTCGTTCCAGCTCCGCCAGGCGGTTTCCCGCCGCGGAATCCCCAGGGAAATACCTCAGGTAGAGCCGGTACTGGTCGCGCGCCGCCTCCCAGGACTGGCTGCTCACCAGGGATTCGGCTCGCTCCTTGAGCTTTTGCTGAATCCGCTGCTGCGCCTCGGCCACGTACTCGGGTTCCACCTCCAGGCCCCGAAGGTCCGAGAGGTACTTCCAGGCGCTCCGCGCCTCCGGCTCCACCAGGTTGCCGCTTCCCAGGGCTTCCTCGGTTCTCTGTTTCAGTAACGCGATCCGCTGCTGCCGCTCTGCGGCCAGTCTTCCCTGGACTTCTGCCAGGCGTTCCTTCACGTGGACGTCCTCGGGGTAAAGCAGCATCAGTTTTCTGATCTGGCTCTCTGCGTTGGACCAGGCCTTCTTTCGCAGGGCCGTCTCCAACCCGCTCTGCAGATCCTCGGCCATCCGGTACTTGGTCTCGAGGGCAAAGCTATTGGCGGGCTCGATCTGGAGGATGTCGTTGGCGTAGGCCAGGGCGTTGTCACCCTCCGGCGGAGGAAACACCCGGCCCCCGTTCAACGCCTCCTCCATCTTCTCCCGCAGGACCTGGATCCGGGCTTTTTCCTCGGCAGACAGCTTGCCTTCTTCCACCGGCTGCAGGGTGATGAAGAGCCTCTCCACACCGCCGGTCACCTGCAAATCCCGAATGTACTCTTTGTAACCCTCCCTGATGATCTTGAGCTGGTGGCTGCCGCGGGGAATCTGCCCGCTATTCAGCGGGCTCAAGCCCAGAGACTGCCCGTCCAGGATCACGGTGGCCCGGTCCGGCTCGGTGTTCACCGCCACGGCCCCGTACTGTGGCTTCGCCCAACGGTATCCCAGGTAGCCGGCCACCCCCAGGATCACCAGCAGGGAGACGGAGGCGGCGTATTTCCACCAACGCCGCCACGATCTCCCTTCCCGGGGCCTTTCCTGGGAGGCTGTATCCAACTCCTGCAGAGCCACCCGTTCCTCGTCCAGGCCTTCACGTGCCAGCTCCAGGACTTCCGGGACTCGAACGGTTCGGGCCTTGGACTCGGGGAGAGCCGCGAGAGCTTCCACCAGGTGGTGGAAGCTCTCGAACCGCTTCTTGCGAGTCTTGGCCAGCAGGCGCATCACGCACGCATCCAGCGCGTTGGAGAGATCCGACTCCGGACTAAAGTCCCGGATGGGAGTCGGCGACAGGGTGGTGTGGGCGATGATCATGGCTTCGCCGGAGTTGGCGTAGAAGGGAGAGATGCCCGCCAGCATCTCGTAGAGGATCACGCCCAGGGAGTAGATCTCATCGGGCTCTTCGGCAGCGGTGGGCCGCTCCAGGCTTGCCTGCTCCGGCGAAAAATAGGCCAGCTCCTTGACAGGCAACCCGTCCAGCTTCCCGGCCCGTTCGAAGAGCTTTTCCAATCCAAGCCAGCCTGTGATGAACCCCTCCAGGGTGGCCGCCGGGGACCCCCGGGCGATCCCCACGCGGATCCGCTGGGAAGAAAGGCTCCCGTGACCCCATCCCTGGCGATGACATGCGTCCAGCGCTGCCGCCACCTGGCGCGCGATCTCCAGCGCTTCGCCCGGAGGCAGTGCTCCGCTTCGCTCCAGCCGTTGAGAGAGCGTCTCACCTTCCGGTTCCTTCAGGACCAGGGCAAACCGGCCGTCCTCCAGGCCGCCAAAATCGAACAAGGATTGAACGCCGGGATGAGCCAGGCGGGACCAGATTTGGCACTCCCGCTCCACCCGGCTCATGAGTTTGGAAGATCCAGTAGTACCCAGCGGCTCCAGGATCCGCACCCGCACAGGCTGGCCTTGCACCAGATACTTGCCCTCGTAGTCGGACCACCATTCCTCCTTGCGGAGCAGCTTGCCGATCTGAAAGCGATCCAGGATCCGCTTTCCCTCCGACGGCCCGGCATCCGCCCGGAGCAGCTGAACAGCGTCCAGGGGGCAGAACTGATACTCGTCCGGGTACCTGGACCGGCACTTGGGGCAAATCTTCATTGGGGCTTTATCTTAGCATAAGGACCCGCGACCACCTTGTACCGGGAGCGCCGAGGCGGGTATCTCAGGCTGAGCACAGCCAGAACTTCTTCCTCCGGCCCGCTCGCCCCCAGGGTAAGCCACAGGGAAAGGCTTAATGAGAGGCAGCGCCAGAGCCCGATGAGGGTGAATGGTTCATTCAAAGGAGTGCCTGCTGCCGAGGGCCAGTACCGGCTCAAGCTCGAACGCTGGCGTTTTCGATAGGACATCTACCGCCAGGAAGTGGTGCTCACCTTATGGGAGGATCAACATGCAGTCGCCATAGCTGTAGAACCTGTATTGGCGGGCGACCGCATCCCGGTAGCAGTCCAGCACCAAGTCCCTGCCGGCGAAGGCACACACCAGCATCAGGAGCGTTGAGCGGGGAAGATGGAAGTTGGTCAGCAACCCCTCCACCACCTGGAACTGAAATCCAGGCCGGATGAAAAGATCGGCCTCTCCCCTCCCCGGTTCGATCCGGCCTCCACACTTGAGCGCCCGGTCTTCCAGAGCCCGAGTCGTGGTGGTGCCCACGGCGATCACCCGCCGTCCGCTCTTTCGGCTCTCCTCGATGGCGGCGGCTGCCCGGTGGGGAATCTCATACGGCTCCGTCTCCATTCGGTGCCTCTCTACCTCCTCGACCCTGACAGGCTGAAAGGTCCCATATCCCACGCGCAGGGTGATCTCCTCCACCTGTATTCCGTTTCGCTGGAGGTGCTCCAGAATGCCGGAGGTGAAATGAAGGCCAGCGGTGGGAGCGGCTACGGAACCCGGCCTCCGGGCGAAGATCGTCTGATAGCGCTCCCGGTCGAACGGCTCTTCCTTCCCCGCCAGGCGCTTGATGTAGGGGGGCAGCGGCGTGCGACCGATTCGCCCCAGGATCTCTCCCAGGTCACCGGAGGTCTCCAGCTCCACCTTGCGCTTCCCGTAAGCTCCTCTTTCCAGAATGCGGCCGCGCAGGTCGGGCGAAAAGTCCAGTTCCGTTCCCGGAGGCGCGTGCTTCCCCGGCTTGACCAATGCGTCCCAAATCCCCTGCGCCACTTCCCGGAGCAGCAACAGCTCCAACCGCTTGCCGGTTCCGGTCCGACCCTCCAGCCGCGCCTGGATCACGCGGGTATCGTTGAGGATCAGCAGATCTCCTGGCTGCAAGAAGCGCGGGATTTCCCGGAAAACATGATGACTCCAGGACCGGCGTGGACGGTCCACCACCATCAGCCGGGATTCTTCCCGGTGAGAGACCGGCCTTTGAGCAACGAGCTCAGCAGGAAGACGGTAATCGAAGTCGGAAAGTCTCACGAGGAAGCATCTGTCTGATCTAACGCCGATCCCATAGTCTTTAGCTTCCCGTGTAGGTCGTTTCGAGCTTCAGGCTCGCCTCCGCATCGTAGGCAAGTTTGGGCAGGGGTTCCCGGTGCAGGTGCGCAGAGAGATGAGCCCCGAAGAGCAAAATCATGCTGGAGATGTACACCCAGCTCAACAAAGCGATGGCTGCGCCCACGGAGCCATAGACTTCCTGGTAATCGAAATGGGGGACCAGCTTCGCAAACAGATAGCTGGCAACCTGCCAGGCCGATCCTGCTACCAGCGCCCCCGGGAGTGCCTCGACCAGCTTCACCCTGGTATTGGGAACGATTTTGTAGAGGAGGGTGAAGCTCAGCACGGTGAAGGTCCAGCTCATCACGAACAGGATCATCTGCCAGAAGAACTTCATCAGAGCAGGATAAAGGATCCTGAAGTGGAACTGCCCCGCCTCGGATCGGATGGACGTCAGCACGCCTGTGACCAACATGGAGAAAGCCAGCAGCGTCCCGCACACGAAAATCATCCCCGCGGTGTAGAGCCGGCGCCGCACGAAAGAGCGCCTGCGATCCAGGCCCCAGGCTCTATTCAGTGCGTCCTCCAGGATGTTGTACACCCAGGAGGCGGACCAGAAGAACACCAGCAGGCAGGTGAGGAGCAGTTTTCCCGAGGGGAACACGATCTCGTCCAGATGCCGGCGTATCAGGTCACGCGCCCCGGGAAAGATCTCCAACACCTTCTGGACCGCCAGCGGTCGAATATCGTAATACCCCAGGAGGTTGTCGCTGGTGGCCACCAGCAGGATCAGGAAAGGAAACAGGGTAAATAAGCAAAAGAAGGCCATGGCGGCCGCCGTGGTGGGACATTCTTTTTCGAAGATCGTCAGGAAAGCGGACCGAAAGACGTGCTGAGCCGCTTTGCCGCTCCGGGGTCGGAACAGCTCTTTCACCATGGGGGAATTCTAGCATTTTCACGGGGCCTTTTCGTATGCTAATCTGGCATTTGCGCGATCTTTGGCTGAGGTAAAAAGCCCCGGAAGCTTTGTGAGATCCCTGATCGGAATCAGCTGCCGCTACCACTCGGAGGAAGAACGCTTTTACGCCAGCCGCCACTACTCCGAGGCACTCTACGCCGCCGGGGCTTCACCCATTCTCGTCCCCCTGATCCCGGACCGGGCGTACCTGAGGGACCTGGCAGCCCGGCTGTCGGGGGTGGTATTGACGGGCAGCTCCAGCGATGTGGACCCCGCCCGGTACGGAGAACGGCCCACTCCGCAGTTGGGTCCCATCGATCCCTTGAAAGACGAGGTGGATTGCCTTTTGCTGGAAAGCGCCTTCGATGCCGGAAGGCCCCTGCTGGGGATCTGCTACGGCATCCAGATCCTGAACGTGTTCTTGGGCGGGACGCTGTATCAAGATCTTCCCACCGCCAGGCCGAGCGAGATCGCTCACCGTCAGGGCGAGCCGTACCACCGGCTGGCGCATGGCCTGTCCGTCCGAGACGGGTCTGTGCTCCATCGCTGGTGGGGGGTCACCCAATGCGAGGTCAACAGTATTCACCATCAGGCCATCCGCAGGACCGCCGGGAGCCTGGAGGAGATTGCCTGGTCCCCGGACGGCGTCGTGGAAGCAGTCCAACTGAAGGACGAGGGGCACCTGGTTCTGGGTGTCCAATGGCATCCGGAGCGCAATCACGATCGGGATCCGCGTTCCCGGGCGCTGTTCGCCCGGTTCGTGGAAGCCTGCTCGTCCCATGAAACCCCTGGACCGTTGGACGACGTTTGAGCCTCGCCCCGGCGCGGGAGTCATCTCCGCAGCATGAACAAATCATCCTCCAAGTTCACGATCCTGCTCCTGTCCCTGGGACACTTCTTCAGCGACTGCTATTCCAGCATCCTGGGCCCGCTGCTGCCGTTGATCGTGGACCGCCTTCACCTCTCCCTGGCGCAGGCCGGGCTGCTGGCGGGCACGTTGACTTTCTCGTCCTCCATCATGCAGCCGGCTTACGGCTACCTCTCGGATCGGTTCCGGAGCCGATTTTTCTCCGTGCTGGGACCAGCCACCGCTGCGGTGTTCCTGACCCTCGTGGGCATGGCTCCCAGTCCTCTGTGGCTCGCGCTGTTTCTCGTCCTGGGGGGGATGGGGCTTGCCAGCTTTCACCCGCAGAGCACGGCCCTGAGCGCCGAGGCCAGCGGGAGGCGCCGAGGCCTGGGCGTCTCCATCTTCATCACGTCGGGCAGCATCGGCTACGCTTTGGGTCCGGTCTTCATCTCCGGGGCGCTGATGGTCCTTTCACCGGAACGGCTCTACTGGGCGGCCCTTCCGGGGATCGTCATGTCGCTGGGTTTGATGGCGTTCGGGCCGGCCCTTCCCTCTCGCGCCGAGAGGAGCCAGGGTGAACGGCTCGTGACCGCCTGGAGGGCTGTGGCTCACCCTCTCGCCATCCTGTTCGTGCTGGGCGCTCTCCGGTCGGCGATTCAGCTCGCTTTCACAAACTTCCTGCCCCTCTACTTCGTGCAAGAAGGCCAGACGCTGCCTGCAGCCAGCCGGCTGTTGAGCCTCTTCCTGCTGGCAGGAGGCCTGGGCGGATTCGCCGGCGGGATGCTGGCGGACCGTGTCGGCGGGAAGGCCGTGATCGCATTCTCTATGCTGGCCTCCACCCCGTTGCTGCTGGGATTCCTCGCCACGGATGGAGCCTGGTCGTGGGTGCTGCTGGCGGCGGCTGGAGCCATCCTGCTTTTCACCGTCCCAGTCAACGTGGTCATGGCACAGGAGCTGGTACACCAAAGCAGCGGAACCGTGTCCGCCTTGATGATGGGCTTTGCCTGGGGGACGGGCGGTTTGCTTTTCGTCCCCCTGATGGGAAGCGTGGCGGATCGCATCGGCCTGGAAGCGGCCCTCTCTCTGATCTCGCTGCTGCCCCTGCCGGGCTTCGGACTGTCGCTGCTCCTGCCGCGCATCCCCAAACATGTCCATGGTGGGATCGGGGCCATGACCGCCGGCCCCTACGGCCTGACGGAGGAGGTTCGAGAATGATTTCGCTCAAGGGAAAAGTGGCCTTGATCACCGGGGCGTCCCGGGGCATCGGCCGGGCCACCGCCCTGCGGATGGCCCGGGCGGGAGCCCGAGTCGTTTGCAATTACCTCCACAGCAAAGAAGCAGCCCGCACCCTGGAGAAGGAGTTGAAACGACTCCGGGCCGGCTACCATTTTTACCGGGGCGACATGTCCCGTGCCAAAGACGTGGAAAGGATGTTCCGGGAAACCCTGAGGAAATTCAAGAAGCTGGACATCCTGGTGGCCAATGCCGGCATCTGGAAAGGCGCCCCCATCGAGGAGATGACCGAGCCAGAGTGGGATGAGACCATGGACGTCAATCTGAAGTCCGTCTACCTGTGCTGCCACCACGCCGCCCGGATCATGAAAGAGCAGCGCCGCGGCACCATGATCCTCGTGAGCTCCACCGCGGGACAACGGGGCGAAGCTTTCCACTCCCACTATGCCGCCACGAAGGGAGCGGTCATCAGCCTCACCAAGTCCCTGGCCACCGAACTGGGCCCCCACGGCATCACAGTCAACTGCATCGCCCCGGGGTGGGTGGATACCGACATGTCGGCCGAGCCACTGGCCGATCCGATCGAGATGGAGAAGATCCTGGCCCTGATCCCGCTGAGACGCCTGGCTTCCGCCGATGATATCGCCGGGCCCATCCTCTTCCTGGCCTCGGACCTGGCGCGGCACATCACCGGCGAAGTCCTCAATGTCAATGGCGGCTCCGTCCTGTGCGGCTGACCGCGTTGACTTGGGCATGCCATTACACTAGTCTACAGTTCACTCCCACATGCAAAGGTTGCAGGAGTTAGCCAGATTCTATCCCACCCTCAAGCACCTGGTGGTCGGGCTGCTGATCCTGGTGGCGGCCTGGATCGCCGCGAAGATTTTCGTTCGGCTCCTGGATTTGATCTTCGGGCGGCTGGCCGCCCGGACCCAATCCGACCTGGATGACTATCTCATCGCCGCCCTCAGGCGCCCCGTCACCTTCCTGGTGCTCGTGGCCGGCGCCTACGTGGGTTTCCACACTGCCGGCATCCAGAATCGCTACCTGGACGGACTCCTGTTTTCGGCGGGAGTCATGGCCAGCGTGGTGGCGCTCATCTCCTCGAACAGGGCCTTTCTTCGGTGGTCGCGGGAGCGCATGGGCGACCGGGAGCAGGCGCTCTTCTCGGTGGAGTTCCTGCCCTTGATTGAGAAAGTGGGCTTCCTCCTGGTGCTGGTCATCGGCCTGATGGTCATCTTGAACTACTTCCGCATCAA
>JACQTF010000164.1 GCA_016210925.1 Acidobacteriota bacterium
CTTGTCCACCGCAGGCCACAACAACCACAGTCTTACCCTCGGCGCTGAGCGCGTCGATCTTCCAGCGGACCTCATCCGTCAGTAGAACTCCGCGCTCTTCAACGAAGGACGGTTTTCCTGCAACGACCTCGATCCCCTCTGCCATCGCCGAGACGCCCTTGCCTGGTGACACGCGAAATCCTTGGGCAGCGACCTTCTTCGCTCCTTCGCGCTGCGCGAAAAAGCTGATGGCTTGGCCAACGGGATGCTCCGAAGGACCTTCGACGGCCGCAACCAACGCTAAGAGGTCCGCCTGCTCCATGCCGAAGGGCACAACATCCGTCACGGTCGGGCGCCCGTAGGTGAGCGTCCCCGTCTTGTCGAAGACCACCGTGTCCACGGTCGAAAGTTCGTGGAAAACTTCACTCGCCTTCACCAGCAAACCGATGGAGATTCCCTTGCCCCCTGCAATGGCTGCAAGCATCGGCGTCGTGATCCCGAGGGCGCAGGGGTAGCCCATGATGATGGTCGTGAGCAGGACCAGCGCGGCCTGCGTGTAATTACCAGTTAGGAGTGCCCAGCTGATGAACGCCAGGCCGGCGACGATGAAGACGACCGGACCGTAGTAGTTCATGAGCCGATCGGCCAATAGCTCCACGGGCGGTTTGCGTTCGGCGATCTGCGTCATCAGCCGCACGATCTGGCTCAGGAAGCTGTCCTGGCCAACCTTTGTGACGCGGACTTTCAGTTCGCCATCGAGGTTCAGTGTCCCGCCGATGACCTTGGCGTCCACCTCCTTGGTAGACGGCACAGACTCGCCGGTGAAGCTCGACTCATCGACGCTGGCAGTGCCCTCGATGACCTCCCCGTCCAGCGCGATGCGCTCGCCGGGTCGCACGACGAGAATCTCGCCGACTGCGACCTCGCTGGTGAGCACCTCAACCGCGTGACCTCCGCGCAGGACCCGGGCCTTGGGCGGCTGAAGCGAAAGGAGCCGGCGGACCGCCTCGGACGCCTTCTTCCGAGTATCCAGCTTGAAGTAGCCAAAGAACAGGTGGAGGGCCATCAACCAGACGGCGACCGGCAGGAAGTTCGGCCAGCGGGGATCAGCCAGCGAAAGCGCGCCCACGACGAACGAGCCCCACGCCCCCGCCGACAGCAGCACGTTGGCATTGATCACCCGCTGCCGGACGGCCAGCAGCGTCTTGCGGAGGATCGGATATCCGACCCAGAGCAGGACGAACGCCGCCACCGCCAGGCTGAACCAGGCCCTGGGTTGCACCGCAAGCCCGAATAGGTTCAGCGGATCGACGACGAGATCAATCAGTGCCAGCGCCATCCCAATGACGCCGCGCTGCCGGATGAGCTTGAACAGCACCTCATCCGTCGCGTACTGCTGGACCTCGGTTGCAGAAACGTTGTAGCCCAGCTTCTCCACGGCTCGTGCAAGCTCCTGATGGCTGATCTGGGCCGTGTCCGCTTCAGCCACGACGATCCCGTGAACCAGGTTCACCATCACATTTTTCACTCCCGGGTGGCGCTTGAGCGCCTTTTCCAGGGTCATGGTGCAGAACGCGCACATCATCCCCGAGACTTTCATCTGAACAATACGAACGGTTTCAGTTGCCATGTTCATCCCCCTTCAGTGTGTCTTCCTTTAGAGCAGAGCTGCGAAAGCCCTGGCATAGTAAATGCTCACGAACAGCAAGGCGCATCCGCTGACCACCTCGATGACGCGGCGCCACGACACGATGCGCGTCAACCGCATCACAGCGCCAGTGAAAAGGCCGACGAGCAGGAAGGGCAGTCCCCTGCCGAGGCCAAAGGCGAGGGCCAGGATGAACCCGTATCCGGGTTTCGCCTGGGTGGCCGCAAGAGTTAGCAGCAGCAGAAGCGGAGCCGCGGATGTACCCAGACTGAAAATAAAGCCGTAGCCAAATGCCCCCAGCAGTCCAGGCCTTCGTAACGCCGCCAATCGATCCACCCCCAGGCGGGGTCCCCAGAAGGCCACCACCGCCGCACCCAAGGAGATCAGAGCCATCGCGAGCGTCGTCGCTTGGAGATCGGAGGTCAAGCCTCGCGTTTGTTCCTGCGCTGCTCGCGTGAGGAAATAAGCTCCCAGGATCACGCCCAAGACGACCAGCGCAGCGGGGACGAACCGCCTGGCACCGTCGGGCTTCTGGGGGTCATTGACCCCGGGTTCGAAGTCCGCTGTTCGCATGGAATCCCTCGATACCGCCGCGATTTTATTTGGCGAATTTAAAGAAAACGTCCATCAACTCATCGTAGATTTTCTCCGCGTCCTGTTCCCTTCTGGATCGAATGGCGTTGGTGGCACAGTTTTCCAGGTAGTTTCGGAGGATGATCTTTCCGACTCCGCGCAGCGCCTCCTGGATGGAGGAGAGCTGCGTCAGAATCTCCATGCAATAGCGTCCCTCCTCCACCATGGCCTGCAGTCCCTCCACCTGACCTTTGATGGATTTGAGGCGTCGCAGCGTGTTTTCCTTCACGGATTCTTCCAGGGTTTGTAATTTGAGTGTCGTCACCGGCAATCCCTCCTCAAAAGCATAATACCCCCTCCCCCTCCCCCTGTCAAGCTAATTTTTTTCTGTGGGGCCAGGGGCCGGGAGCAGCCCTGATCAGGGGTCGTTCAGTGAAGTACGAGGGCAAAAACTACGCGGCGGTCGGTTTTCCAACTGGTTGATCCCGCGACGGGAGGATACGAGCGGCAAGAAGAAAGAGGCGAAGCATTATTTGCCGGCGGGACCGGGTCATGAGCCGTTCGACGTGAGCCGGCACGCCGTGCCCCTGGCGGCAGTTCAACCGGAGGGCCTCGCTGGAACATTCAACGCCATTTCGTTGTCATCCACAGGGACATCTCCCATCCATCAGCGTGGGTCCCCGTAGAAATCCGCGAGACGCCGGACGGGGAAGCGCAGTCTATACAGGAGAGGAAACAGATTCATGAGAATGGTGTATCGAACCAGACTGGCCTGGAGCCGGCGGCCTGAGACCCGCACCGAGGCTCGAAGGATCTGTACTCTGCCGAGGCGTCTTACCCGACGGGAGAAATCGAGATCCTCCATGAGCGGGATTTGACGAAATCCTCCAACCTGTCTGAACGTCTCAGCGCGCACAAACATCGTCTGATCTCCGTACGGGAGACTCGTATAACGTGATCGGAGGTCCGCAAGATGAAGCAGGGCAGCTAGAACGGGCCCGCAGGGCTTCTCGGGAACAGTCCAGGTACGGAAGGCGCCCGCAACCGCCGTTGGGTCCGCCATGGCCTTGCTGATCAGGTGATGCGCACCTTTTGGCAGGATAACGTCCGAATGAAGAAAGAGAAATATCCGACCCGTGGCACTCGCGGCACCCACGTTCATCTGAGTGCCGCGCCCCCTGGGCGCCGTCAGGATCCTGGCGCTTCCGACTTTCTCGGCGAGGTTCAGTGTGGCGTCGGTGCTGCCCCCGTCCACGACAATGAGCTCCCAGCCGCCGGGTTGGGCCTCGAACTGGCGCAGGCATCGGACGACAAGTTGCTCCTCGTTTAACACTGGAATGATCGTCGAAATGAGCATGTCGAAATTTTTCTGGGTCTGAGCGCTGCTGTCTGCTGCCGGGCTGATCCAGGGCTTGGACCGTCTGGCGGTCACCGGATCCATCGAAAATAACGGGCCAGCCAGGATCGGAGTCGCGCGGTGAGCCGCGACCGCAGGTACAGGTCGCCCAGCTTTTTGATCGCCTCCGCTTGCGTCGGATAAGGATGAATGGTCCGCGAGAGTGTGGCCAGACCGATTCCGGCCGTCATTGCCAGGCTCACCTCCCCGATCATCTCACCGGCGTGCCGCGCCACGATGGTCGCCCCGAGGATCCGGTCCTTTCCCTTCTCGACCCAGGCCCTGGCGAATCCTTCCTCTTCGCCGTCGAGGATCGCGCGGTCCACCTCCTTCAGGTCCACCGTCCATGTGTCTACGGCGTAGCCTCGTTGCTCGGCCTCTTCCTGCGACAGGCCCACGTGTGCCACTTCGGGATCGGTGAAGGTGCACCAGGGGATCACCAGAGCGGTGGCCCGCTTCCGGCCGAAGAAGAGGGCATTCTGGATGACGACACGAGCCATGGCGTCGGCGGCATGGGTAAACTTGTAGCTGGAGCAAATGTCGCCGGCAGCGTAGATCGCCCTGTTGGTGGTCCGCAGGCGTTCGTTGACGGTGATACCTGACCGATCGAAGTCCACTCCTGCGGCTTCAAGTCCCAGCCCTTCGACGTTGGGGGCGCGCCCGACTGCGACGAGGATGGCATCTCCGACGACCTCTTCCAGTTGCGCTCGCCGCTCGAAGACGATCGCCTTCTGCCCCTTACGGCTTTCGGCTCGGAGGACCCTGGCCCCGAGCATCAGTCGGATCCCTTCGCGCTCAAATTGGGTCTGAAGGGCCCGAGAGGCGCCGGCATCCTCGCGCGGAAGAAGGCGGGGGTCGAGGCTGACGACGCTCACCTCGCTCCCGAAACGTCGAAAGGCCTGAGCCATTTCACAACCAATGGGCCCCGCGCCTACGATGATGAGCCGGCGCGGGAGCTCCGTGAGCCAGAAGATGTTCTCATTGGTGAGGTATCCAGTCTCCTTGAGGCCCGGTATGGGAAGTTCCACTGCCCGGGCGCCGGTAGCGATGACCGCCCGCGCAAAATCCAGCCGCTGGCCTTCGACCTCCACGCTCCGGGGACCGACAAAGCGTGCGGCACCCAGGTACACGTCCACGCCCAGCTCGGTGAAGCGGTGTACAGAATCCTTGGGGCTGATTTGAGCCCGCAGCCTGCGCATGCGTTCCATGATCGCGGGGAAGTCTGCCAGAGTACCCGCTGGGACTTTGACTCCGAAGGCATCCGCTGCCCCCACATCGGCAAATGCACGGGCCGCACGCAGGATTCCCTTCGAGGGCACGCAGCCCATGTTGAGGCAATCGCCGCCCATCAGGTGCCTTTCGACCAATGCAACCCTGGCACCAAGGCTCGCTGCGCCCGCTGCCGAGACCAGCCCGGCGGTCCCGGCTCCGATCACAACCAGGTTGTAGCGGCCCGAGGATTTCGGGTTGGTCCAATCCGCCGGATGCGTGTTCCCCACGAGGATTCGGTTGTAGTGGTCATCTGGGAGCACCATGGGGGCGCTGGCACCTGCTGTCCGAACCTCAAAGGGATGGCGCTGGGTTGAAAAGGCTTCACCACCCCGTCGGGAGGATTCTTCCAATTGAGATTGGTTCATGATTTCACCGTCGTTTCGTTAGGAGTGACTACCTTGGCAGAGGAGGACTCGCGCGCGCCGATCTGCCTCGCCAGCGCTCGCCGGGCAATTCGCGTCACGAAAACCGTCACGAGGACAGTCGCTGCCAAACCTCCCCAGTAAACTGCCTGCCCACCCCATCCGGCATCGGCACGCTTCCCGCTCAGGAGCTCGGAGGCACTCGTCACCAGGGAACCGAGATAGACGTATAAGAAGGTCCCCGGCAGCATCCCCAAAAAAGACGCCAGGACGTAATCTCGAAGGCGCACCGCCGTGAGACCGAGGCCATAGTTGAGCAGGTTGAATGGGAAGACCGGGGAAAGGCGCAGCAGGAGGACGATCTTGAAACCGCTCTCTCCAATCGCCTGGTCGATGGCCCGGAACTTCGCGTTGCCGGCGACCTTCCTGGCGATCCAGCCTCTGGCCAGCGAGCGGCCGAGCAAACAGGCGAGGGTCGCACCCATGACGCTTGCTGGCGAGACCAGCGCGGTTCCCACGATAGGCCCGTATGCGAATCCAGCTCCCAGCGTGAGCACGGAGCCCGGCAGAAGCCCCACGGTGGCGACGATGTAAACCAGGGCGTAGACCAGCATGCCCGCGGCGCCCGAGCCTCTGATCCATTCGACCAGCCGAAGGGCGTAATCGCCGAGCGGAACCGAAGTCGCCAGCACCGCCAGACCGATGAGCCCAGCCAGGACCATGAAGGCCTTCTTAGTCATTTGCTTCATCCTCGGATTAACAGAGCGACCAGGGCGCCTAACAGGGCCGCAAGCGGAAGCGTCGTCACCCACGCCGCCAAAATCCTTCGCAGCACCGTGAGCTTAAGTTCTTTCTTCCGTGCCCCGATGCCGAAGAGCACGCCGCACGTCACATGGGTCGTGGACACGGGAAGACCATAGCGGGAGGCCGCGAGAACCAACACCGAGGCCGTCAAGTTTCCGGACAGTCCCTCCCGCACGTCCATCGACGTGATCTCCCGGCTCATGGTGCGGGCGACGCGACCAGCCCCGAGCCAGCCTCCCAAGGCCATGGCGCCGGCCACCAATACAGCGGCTGTCTTCAGTTCGAGCGTTGCCACGACCACGGCGATTGCCGCGATCTTCGGCGCATCGTTGAGGCCGCGAGCAAAGCTCAGCGCGCCTGCAGAGAGCAGGTGCAGGGCGCGTTGAATCGCGGCACCCGAGATTCCCTTGGGAAGCGACAGCATGAGGGGCCGAGCAAAAAAACCCTCCGCGCATGCAGGCGCAGTGCCCGGGCGGGCCGTCAAGCCCAGTGGAGCTACCGGCAGCGCAGAGGCCGAACCGCCTTCGTTCGCCACCACCATCGCGGGCGTTGCGGGCACACCAATACACAGGCAGTCCTGAGTGCCCGGAGCGCCGTTATGCAGGCATACTTCTGATGCCGGCCGGGTCCCCAGCTTGCCCACGGCCGGGAGAAGAAGGGACGCCAGGAACGCCGCGACCAGTGGGCTGAAGAACAGCGGTAGGACCAAGCTGGTGCCCAACACAGCAACGGAGACGCGGCCGTTGGCGAAAACCAAACCTGCCCCCAGAAGGCCGCCGAGCAATGCGTGGGTGGTCGAAACGGGCAAACCCAGGCGGGTAGCCAATAGGCCCGCTACGGCCGCCGCAGTCGCCACAGCCAGCAGGAAACGCGGATCGCCGACCACAGAGTCCGGAACCAGGCCTTTGCCACTGAAAGTCTTGACCAGTGCTTCTGCCCACAGGGCGGACAGTGCTGCGCCGGCGAGCGTCGTCGCAAGGGCCAGAAGGATTCCCTGCCGTTCCGTGAGCGTGCCACTGCCGATCAGGGTCGCCACTCCTTTGCTGTTGTCGTTGGCGCCATTCGCGTAGGACAAAAAGACCACCGCGAGGAGGCCGAGAACAGGAACCATCCACGCCAGGATCATCGGAGTGCACCGCCGCAGCTCGAGCCACCGCCCGCAGCACATCCAAAACAGTGGCTGCCCGTCGCGATAGGCAGTCCCTCGAGCTCTTCCAGTGCGTCGACGTCCCAGAGCGTGAGGGGGGCCACTGCGCGGGCCTTGGTCAGCCCCATCTCGAGCATTTGGTTGAAATCGCAATCGTAGAGTTTCCCGTCCCAGGCCACGCTGATGAGCGACCGGCACATCAAGTGGGGTAAGGTCTCGGGATTGAAGTAATTGACCAGGAGGCTCATGTAGGCCTCGTATTCACCGCGCCTCCGCAGATAGTCGGCGAACCGCTTGATGGGCATGTTCGTGATGGTGAAGAGCCGGTGAAATTCGATTCCAAAAAGACGACGCAGCTCCTCCCTGTACTTTGATTCCAGTTGGCCCTGCGGCGGCGGCAGGAAGGCGCCCAGAGGGTTGTACACCAGGTGGAGGATCAGCGGTGACCCGGCCTGCCCATAGCCGAGGCGGTTCAACAGCCGAAGGGCCTCGACGCTCTTTTCAAATACGCCGGACCCGCGCTGCCAATCCACGTTTCCGGTGGTATAGCAAGGAAGGGAGCAGACGAGCTCCACTTGATGGGCGACCAAAAACTGCGCCAGCTCCTCCATCCCCGGCTCGAAAAGGACGGTGAGGTTACACCGATCAATCACGTGCCGGCCCAGCCGTCGCGACTCGCGGACCAGGGTGGCAAAGTTGGGGTTCAGTTCGGGCGCGCCGCCGGTCAAGTCCAGCACTTCTACGCCCGGACTTGCTGAAAGCATCTCCAGAACCCGTCTCGCCGTCTCGGACGTCATCACTTCGGTGCGCCTGGGCCCCGCCTCCACGTGACAATGGTGGCAGGCCTGGTTGCAGAGCTTTCCCACGTTCACCTGGAGCGTGGTGATTTTTCCGCGCCTCAGGGGTGCAACACCGCTCTCCCTCAGAGCGAAGTCGAAGTCGTGCCGCGAGTTTCCGCCAGCACCAGGGAGGCCAGGTAGATTGAGGAACTGGGGTAGGGTAGCCATCAGCAGCACCTCGCACCCGTGCCCTCTTCAACCTTGCATGCCGACCCGTCGGTGGCGGCAGTCGTCACGCAGTAATCGTCGCCTTTGGTTTCCCGGGGATGGCGTACGAGAGTCCCCTTCGAGCAAGGAAAGGGAGGAGCTTCCTCCAGAGGTACGAGAACGCCCGGTTCGATCAACTCCACGTGACTCCTATAAGGCTCCCGCGAGAAGATGCGAAAGGTTTTTTCACAGACCGCGGTCCGAATGCCTCTCCGCAAGACGTGCCCGTCGTCGTCTTCGACTCGATGGAAAGGACCACGGTAGATGACCGCATGCTTCTGGTCGAGACAGGGGCCCTCCTTTCCCTTGTAGGCTGTCACCGTCACGCTGCGGAACTCGATCCCCTCAACGGTCCTCCAGGGCTGCTCCGAACGCGAGAGCAGCGTGATACCGTAGAAGCCTGCTTTTTCGAACGCCTGGAGGAACAGGTCCTCGCGCAAGGCTCCCGAGATGCACCCGCTCCAGAGGTCGGGATCCCGTTGAAGGTGCAGAGGTACCTCTTCGTCGCTGACGATGTCCGAGATGACCGCCCGCCCGCCGCGGCGCAAAACGCGGTAGATCTCGGCGAAAAGTTGCTCCTTGTCGGCAGGAGCCACCAGGTTGAGGACGCAGTTGGACACCACCACGTCCACGGAACTGCCCGCGACCAGTGGATGGGCCTGGCGAAATTCCGCCACAGCCATTTCCAACCGGGCGTAATCTTCCTCCGTCCTGACCGGGTGTTCGCGTAAGTACTGGTCAAGGAGCTCCCGGTCGAGACGGAGATCCTGGATCTTGCCCTTGCGAAACCTCACATTCGAGTAACCGATCCGGCGCGAGACCTCAGGCTGGTGCCTGCGAGCCAGAGCGAGCATCTCATCATTCATTTCGATGCCGATCACTCGTCCGTGGGGTCCAACAACCTGGCTGGCAATGAAGCAAATCTTGCCAGCTCCCGAGCCCAGGTCCAGGACCGTCTCGCCGCGGCACAGATAGCGGGAGGGGTCGCCACAACCGTAGTCGCGGTCCAGAATTTCCTCGGGCACAACTGCCGTGTACTTGGGATCATAGCTGGTGGGACAACACAGGCTCGCTGCGGGAGTCCGTGCAGCCTGAGTGTACCGCTGCAGAACTGCCTGCTCGACCTTTAACTGAAGATTCTCCATTGCAGATGTGCTCATGAGCTAACTCCCATTTAAGGACCAGTCATAGGCCAGAAACTCGATCCTCACTTCCGAGTTCCCCCGAATGTCGTCCGCCACGTCGGGGTCGGCGAACCGGGCGACATATCCAGCGACTGTGCCTGCTTCCTGCTCGAAATCCCCGCGAAACCACTTGAAGATGGGGGAAAGGTACAGGGCTCGGTTGGAGGCCTCATAGCGGTTCTTGCGCGCATCGCGCACGAACTGCTGGGCGGCTTCGTTCAATTGTTTTTCCAGGACCGGCGCGCGATACGCCTCATGACGCAAAGCCGGGCATCCCTTGGATGCGCAAACGATCGCAAAGTGGATGCGCGGCTCCTTCCATTCTTTCCGCAGAATCCCGTGCTCGATATCCTCCAGCGTAAGCTGTCTTCCCTTGAGTCGCTCCAGTGGAATGAAGACAGTCCGGAACGGGCCCTTCCAGAAGCGGCCAATCTCCTTGATGCTTTTCACGGGATAATGATCCAGGATGAGGCGAACCGTGTAGGCGTTATAGGCATTGATCCAAAAAGCCAGTTGTTCGGCCCGGGACCAACTCCGATACTGTTCGGGGGTGACCCGCTCAAGCGCGCCAAGATAACGGTCCAGCTCGAAACGCTGCCGGCTGAGACCGGCATAGTTGACAAAGCCGTTGTGCACATGTTCAGAAAGAACGCGATCCCAAAGGGCGTGGGTGTGATCAAAGGGACCCCCCACACTGGCGGCTGACGATTGTCCCGTTTCCATGACGAATCCACCTGTCACTGCGATCCCCATGAGAAGCACGGTCAGTCGATAGCGCCGGGGCCCGCGACAACGAAGTGCACAGATCATCCGCTTTCCTCCGTTTCTTGCCTTCACAGGTATGGTCCCGCCAACTGCGGAATCGTTACACCGGACTCGGGGGTTCGGAGCAAGGTGCCATGCGGCCAGGACTTTTGACCATCGTTGCGCAAGGCTGTTTCACGAGCGACAATGGAACTTGCCCTGGCCATGAATACCGGCCAGGATCCACGGACGATCGGGGTGCTGAGGCGCAGCGTCGGCCTGCCACAAAGTAAAGAGGTGCAATCGTGTCTACGGATGAGCGGGCGCTGGTAAAAGCACTGCTTGCGGGCAACGAGGAGGCGTTCTCTGCCGTCGTCGAACGTCACCACCCGGGCCTGCTTCGACTGGCGACAGCCGTTGTTCGGAACCGCGCTGTTGCCGAAGAGGTCGTGCAGGAGACGTGGCTTGCGGTCCTTGAAAGCCTGCCCCAGTTCGAAGGTCGTTCCTCGCTGAAGACCTGGATCTTCCGCATCCTGATGAATCGCGCCCGTCGGCGGGCTGAGCGCGAGCTCCGATACGTCCCGTTGGGGGCTGCGACGGATCTCGAAGACACTGAGGCAGCACTGGATCCGGCACGGTTTGACCGAAACGGCCAGTGGATCGATTCGCCGCGAAAATGGGACGAGCACACGCCTGAAAGACTGCTGCTCTCCGCGGAAGCGCTGGCAGTCATTGACCAGGCACTCTCTGAGCTGCCCGCCGCCCAAAGGCAGGTGCTGACTCTGAGAGACGTCGAGGGGTGCAGTTCGGATGAGGTCTGTAACGTTCTGGAGATCAGTGAATCCAATCAACGGGTGCTCCTGCACCGCGCCAGATCCCGACTGAGGCGGGCCCTGGAGAAATACCTGGACCCCAAATTGTAGACACGGCATGATGCGCTGCTCGCGGATGGAATCGGAGATGATCACTTGCAAAGAAATGACTGAGCTGGTGACCGACTATCTCGAAGGCCGGCTTCCATGGGGCCGGCGTCTTCGCTTTCGCCTCCACTTGGGCATGTGCTGGAGATGCCGGATCTATCTGCGGCAGATGAAGCAGACGATCAGGACGCTCGGCAAGCTCCCCCCGGAACCGATTTCGGAAGAGGTCCGGGACGAACTCCTCAAGCGCTTCCGGAACTGGAAGCAGTGATCCCACCCTTTTCCGCGGAACGGGGCACGAGACGGTGCCTCGGCTCGAATCGCCATCCCTGGGAGCATCTACAAAGGGAGGTTGCCCCGCCAGTTCGGTCTGAGATCACCGATGACGAGCTTGAACTGCGGATTCTGGAAAGGTACAGTGCCCACTTTGACGAGGTCTGGGGGGAACAACAAGCGTCTGGGACGGCGCACGAGAAATGTCGACGGGAACTCGAAATGGGCGAGGTCATCCGAGAAATCACTGGCTGGGAAGGGAATCTTTTGTCTGGGGCACGAGCCTTTTGGTTTGGTGAACTGGTTGGGGATGCTAACAGCAAGGTCCGAAAACCACTGCGTCGCTGTTCAAGCTCAGAGCTGCGCGATGGTCCTCATGGCTGGAACGCGCGCGCCTATGATGATGACGAGGGTTATCCTGCGAGGAGGCGAATTAGAGAGCTTAAATCGCTGCTGAGCAGCACCGGGCGTATCCACCAAATTGCCCAGGTCCTTCAAGAACAGGCGGCCTTGCAGGAGCCCATTCGGGTAAAGCTCAACGTAAATAATCGGAGCTCTGGTCCGACCCACCGGGAGGACGGAGTTGTGATACAGAATGAATGCCCGTTTACGCTGTGGGTGAAAGAGGTCAAATGGTTCACATGGGTCCGAGGTACCAGACCGGATGTGCGTTGGAGCGCGGATCAACCTGAAGCCGTAATTCGTCCCTTCGAGAATGCGTCATTTTTGCACCGGGGTGGCCCTGACGATGTTGTTATGAGGGTAGCCGTTGAAGTAGTCGATCAGCGGAATCGCCGAAAAAAGGAAATAGAGAACAACCCAGACGGATACGCTCTCTGGCGTTCACTGTATGGAACAGAGTTTCCCAGTTGATTTAGGACAGCAGGGCTGCCTGTTCTGTTCCCTGCCCCTGTGGCGGCCGAAAAATCAGTTGATCCGTTTTCTGGGCGGGTTCTGGATTTGAATCTTTGAGCAGTGAGAATACCAGGACGCGGTATTTCCCTGGCTTCCCATAGGTATGCGGGTCCGATGTGAGGGCCAAAGTGCCAGAGACTGCAGCCCTCGCAGTCTATTCACCGCCCGCATTATACAGCGACTTCGTCCGGTGCAGGCGCCCCGCAGAAGGCCGGGCGGAGCACAGTCTAAAGCCTGCCGCACGCTGCTACCGCGGTTGCGGTCGGCAGCGGAAAACGGCCGCAACGCAGCGTCCCACATGGCCTATCTCGCGCTCCGTAGTCCGGTCCTGTGCGTGCAAGCCTCATGGGGAGAGCCAGGTCGGTTGAGCAACTACGCCACGATCAACTTTCTAGGCGGTTAAAGCGTGCCGAACCTTTACAAGAAATTCCCTGGAATGCGAATAAGTTACTTTGCCTTCATACTGAAGACGGCCAAGCACAATGCCTGGGTGTACGCCGATCTTCTCTGCGAATCCGAAAAGGCTGGGCTTCGAGAAATAGCGCCCGCCGACCGAGGCGACGTAGGCATTCAGCTCTTTCGACGGCACCAACCACTCGCTCGCCATTCGATCCGCATGTCGTTCTACGGAGGGTTTGTCACCCTTGGCGTGGGCTTCTGGCCCAACCAGGTTGGTGTCCAGATACAGCATAGGCCGATTAGTGCGTTTCGCCAAATGCGCGAGCTCATGCATCAGCGTGAACCAGAAATGGTCAACGCGGTCATACCGCAACGAAAGGGCGATCACAGGGAATCGCTTCCTGATCCAGAACAGGGCACCGTCGATCTTTGTGCTCGCCAGTGCCTCTTCGATCACTAGCCGGATGCCACAAGCTGCCAGATACCGGCGTACCCCCCTCCACCCTTCTTCACAGGCTGAGAGCTTGGGAAGGTCGGCCACCCGTTCGAGAAAGCGCGAAGGGCGGAATTCGGCTACACGCATCTGCTCAGCGC
>JACQTF010000174.1 GCA_016210925.1 Acidobacteriota bacterium
CCATAGCTCCTCCTCCTTTGATGGTTAAAAGTTTGAAGGAGCTTACCAGAGGCGACCCGTCTTTAGGGAGCCCCGACCGAACATAGCATCTAATCACGTGCGTGATAAAACGATTCTGCTGACCGGATGCACATCCGGTATCGGGAAAGCTCTCCTGGACGATCTGGCCTACTCCGGCGGGCGGGTGTTCGCCGTATCTCGAACGGCTAGCTCATTGAAGAACTCCAGCCTGTACTCGAAGAGTGTCCGATTCTTGGATTGCGACGTGGGCTCGGAAGAGAGCGTCAGAAGGCTCTTCTCGCAGATCATGAGCGAAAGCGGCACTCTGGACGTGCTCCTCAACAATGCGGCGCTGCGATATCCCGACCCCATTGCCACCGCTTCTTTTCTCCAGTGGCAGGACGTCCTTCACACCAATCTGTCGGGCCCGCTTCTAACCATGAAGTATGCACTGCCGATCATGGCCGCTCAAACGGCAGGCCTGGTAATCAATACCGTATCCATGGAGGGATTGAACGGGACGCCGGGGTTTAGCAGTTACGCCTCCGCCAAAGCGGGTTTGATCGCCTTGACGAAGTGCGCTGCGCGGGAGATGGTCTATTATCCCCATCTCGTTATCGTCGCTTGGATGCCCGGCAATATACGGACGCCCATGAATCCTGACGGTCCTGAAGAGCCCGCGGCGGCGGTGCAGCGCTTCAGGGATCTATGCCGGACTCCTGATGAGTATGCATTTCTGAGGGCTTGAGGAACTGAGTTTCGACGTCCTTACACGATGACACGGGACCTGATTCGGCTCCGCGACGGGCTCTTGTCGGACTGGCGCACCCACCGTGGCATGAAGGGCACGCGAGCACGCTTTCGGGAGGTCACGGCCTCTTGCTTCGCTGTTTACCAGGGCAACCCGCGCACCAGGGTCACCGCGAGTGCTGCGACGGACAGGGCCAACACCAGGTTCACCCTTCCCATCCAACTGGCCTGGCGCCGGAGGCGTACGGCATCTGCGGACGCGGGATTGTGGCGCCACGACGCTGTCGCCCGGGGACCCATAACAAAATCGTGAAGCGCGCTGATCAGAAGGATCACGGCTACCAGCAGCAACTTGATCGCCAGGACCCGTCCGAAATCCCCCTGCCAGAGCTGGCCGCTCCAAAGGTCCCCCCAGCCAAAGCCCCGGTACGCCAGGTTCAAGACCCCGGTGACGAAAAGCACGCCGAAGCAGAGCCAGCCCACCCAGCGGAAGCGCCGGCCCGTCCATTGAATCAGAGAGGCGGCAATACCGCGGCACTCTTCCCGCCGTGTCACCGGGACCAGGACCGCGCTGAGAAAAACCATCCCTCCGATCCAGACCGTGGCGGCCAAAAGGTGCAGCCAGACCGAAAACAAGTAAGAGGGATGCATTGGCTACGTGCCCTTCCGCCTGGCCATCAGATACCCTCGAAGCGCCACGGCGTTATTGTGCGTGGGATCGCGGGCGCTGTAGAGGAGTGTGACGTTGCCTTTCCTGACCGCTTCGAGAATGGGCTGCCAGGTCTGGGGCTTGCCGTCCAGTTCGGCGAAGTACCGCCTCCGAAACTCATTCCAGCGCGCCGGATCGTGTGCGTACCAGCGGCGGAGGGCGTCGCTGGGTGCCACGTCCTTCAACCAACCGTCGAGGGGCAGGGCTTTCCGTTGCACGCCGCGCGGCCAGAGGCGATCCACCAGCAGGCGAACACCGTCTTCCGCTGCCGGTGGCTCGTAGACCCGCTTGACGTGGATTGCGTGCAAACCCCGAGTTACTATGCCGTTCGCTCCATCCTCTGCCTGCAACGGGGCCAGCATACAGGGACCACAAGGGCGGTTCAAGGGTCTCTTTCCCGGCGGCCTGGAGCGCTTGTTGCTTTCACATTGCAAGAGGGTGCAGCATGGCTCGCTCGCGCGGATCCATTCACCACTTCATGGCTGAGGACCACGCGCGCCTGGACGCGTTGCTCCGGCGCGCCGTCGCCGCCCCGGACCAGATCGACCGGGTTACTTATGCGCGGTTTCGAGCGGGACTCCTGAAGCACATTGCGATGGAGGAGAAGATCCTTCTGCCCTCTTGCCAGCGGCGGCGCGGTGGCGAGCCGCTTCCCATGGCCGCCAGGCTGCGCCTCGACCACGCCGCCTTGGCCGCCTTGCTGGTGCCGACGCCCAACCGGACCATCCTCCGGACGATTCAATCGATCCTCGCCGCACACAACGCGCTGGAGGAAGGGGCCGGGGGTCTGTACGAGCTCTGCGACCGATTGGCCGGCGCCGATGCTGACGCCTGGCTCGCCCGGTTGCAGGCTGCCCCCGAGGTGACGGTGGCGCCCCACGTGGACAGTCCGAGAGCCATGGAAGCCCTGCACCAGGCGCTGGCCCGGGCTGGCTACAACCTGGCGGACAACACCGGTGGGGATTCGGCGATGGTGGGATCGGAACCGGGGAGAGAGGGATGATGTTCCGCTTCGCCACCATCGGTGTTCTGGATGCCGTGGAGGTCATGATCTTGCTCTACGTGGCCTTCACCACTTTCCAGCGGATCTCGACTTGACCTCCTTTCCGGAAGGGCCGGCAGAGGAGAAACGCACCCCTTACCCTCGGGCAAACATGGCCAGTTCGGGACGGGTTGAGGGATTGGCAAGGAGACACTTCATGCCACGGATTCGTCCATTGAGGGAGGAGGAAGCTGCGCCGGAGAGCCGTAGCCATTTTCAAAGGGACCGGTCGGTTTTCGGGATGGTGCTCCAGAGCACGGGCCTGTACGCCTATTGCCCGCCGATCTTGGAAGCTGCCAAGGCCCTGGGGGCCGCCATGGAGAAATCGGGGCAGCTTCCCAGGATGCTCAGGTGCCTCCTTAGCGTCCGGGCCGCGGCGCTGACGGGTTGTCCGTTCTGACTGGACACAAACGCTAGCGGAGCTAGCGAGGAAGGCGCGTCCCGAGAAAAGATCTTGGCCCTGTCCAGCTTCCGAGAGAGCGATCTGTTTACCCCGGCTGAAAAGGTGGCCTTGGAACTGGCCGAGGCCATGACGAGGACGCCACCCCGGGTGACGGACGAATTGTTCCAGAAAGTGCGGGGCCATTACTCCGAGGGGCAGATCGTGGAGATGGCTGCCGTTATAGCACTGGAAAATTTCCGCAGCCGGTTCAATCGGTGTTTTGGAGTAGAAGCCCAGGGCCTCTATCGAAACCTCGATGAACTCATGATGGCAACCGGACTGCCCATCGAAAAGCGTCAGGACCAACCTTAGAGTGCGGGATGCAACGGGCCAGTTTCCAACTCATCCGAGGGTGACCGGGATCAGGCCTCCCGGATCACGCAAATCTTCTCTGCGGCGCTCTCAAAGAAATAGCCGGAGCCTCCCTCGCTGACCAGTTGCAGCATCTTTGGTGCGTCCAGGACCCGGATGCCTCCCAGCAGGTGCACGCCCCGCTGGAAGAAGGGCGGTGGCCACGGGGAAGCGGTGGGTCCGGCCAGGACGACCTTGCGTGTCTTGCTTGCTGCCTGCAGCAGGGCATCGATTCCGCCCTCCACCAGGACAGAGCCAGTGATGATGGCCACGGTGCCCTGTGAGAGGACCTCTGCTGCCTGTTCCGGCGATCTCCAGAGCGAAGCCTCGTCCGGCTTGAGGGCGTCGCGATGTTTGTCCACCACCCAGAGCGCTGCCGCTCGATCCTTCAATGCCTTGATGAACGGGCTGAAGGCACCGATGAGGGCCACGCGATCCTCCGGGCGGACGCCTGCCGCTTCCAGGGCGTCGAGACCGGCGATCAGCTGCCCGCCCGGGACTCCGTATCGGCCCATCGCCTGGGCCGAAAGCGCATTGAGCACAGCCACTCCCACGGCCCTCTTCAGGGAAACCGGCGACAAGGCGTAGCGAGCCAGGGTCCACGCGTCCTGCCCTGCAAGGTGACCGGCCGCCGGGGCGGCAGCCGCTGAGCGGGGGCAGCACACCGTGTCGGTGAGCCCGCGCGGCGTGAAGGCCACGCCCGTGTGGCCGCTGGAGATTCGCGCGGCCGTATAGAAGACGCCGATGCGTACGTCCATCACCGTCTCAGGCGTGCCTTGGAGAATGCGCTCAAGATCTGCGAGCCAATGTTCAACCCCATCCATTCTGCTCCACCTCTCTCTTCCTGAGCTGGCTGGATCATCGGATGCGCCAGCGAGGGTTTCTAATTTAGTGCTCCGCAGCCTAGCCGCGTCGCGGGCATGGCCTGTCCCCATGGAAGGCAATGCAATCGCGGTTCCGTAAAGTTTCGCTACCCTAAAGGCCGCATTGCTGGGATTGAGTAGCCTCGATCTGGGGCAAGTAACGCCGGCCTGCGGTGGGTGCCCAAAGGCGCGTCCGCTTGCGCGCTAGGGTCCGGCGCGTCGCGTCAACCCGGACGAAGCACCGCCGCACTCGGACGATTCTGTGGCAATTCGCCCACCGCTGCGGAATTTGCCCCAACATAGTTTATAGCACGCGCCACAACACCACCTGACGTGAGAACTTCCGGCCTTCGACTGTGGTGTGCCGGTTGCCTTTGGGCCATGAGGTGGACCGGGGCCAGGTCGCGAGGCGGACTCAGTTTGAATACCATCCGGTCGAGGAGCTGATCCGGCGAGAACATCGGTCTGGCTTCGATGCTGGGCTTCTGCGGGACTGGATCGTGGTGGTCGAGGATTCTGGAGGGAATTGCAATGGCCAAGAGAAGCTTGATTAGCCAGTTTCACTCGGATCACGCAAAGGTGGTCGGGGCCCTGATCGACCTGCGAACCTGTCTCTCTACATCGAGAGACTCCCGCCGTCGCTTCAGGAGGATCTCCTGGGCAAAATGGAGGAGATGCGGCGGGAGGGCACGCCGCTTCTTGAATATCGCAAGGAACGGATGTAGCTGACGCCTGGTGGGGGAAACACGCGATGGTGTTTTTTGATGGGCGAGGATCTGCCTTATGCGACTGGGGCATTTTGCGCGGCGAGTTGGTGTAATACCCCAATGTGGGCGAGGGCACGCGTCTAGGTTCCCATGAACTGTGAGATTTCCCAACGTTTGGATGTGGCGTGCTGCTTGCTTTCCAGCCATCGCGTGCCGCGGGTCACCCTCATTTGAGGCTGGAGAGATACCAGCTGAAGGCGGCTGGCTAGTCGATCGTAAAGCGTCTGACCCTTGACGGGCGAAGGAGAAGGAAGATGCGTAAGGTCAGCCGGAGAACGTTCATCGTTACGGCGGGCGTGGCAGGCGCCGGCGCTGCCGCCCTGCTGTATAAGTCCATGGGCTTCCGCACGCTGAGACCGGTGGTGGAAGTGGGCAACCCCCTCGATTACTACCCGGACCGGGATTGGGAAGCGATCTACCGGGATCAGTATCGGTTCGATAGCACCTTCACTTATGTTTGCTCCCCTAACGACACGCATGCTTGCCGGGTGCGGGCATTTGTGCGCAACGGCGTCGTCATGCGGATGGAGCAGAACTATGATCACCATAAGATTCAGGACCTCTATGGCAATAAGGCTACCCGTGCCTGGAATCCCAGGATGTGCCTCAAGGGATTCACGCTACACCGGAGGGTTTATGGCCCTTATCGCCTCAGATATCCCATGATGCGGAAGGGCTGGAGGCAGTGGGCCGATGATGGCTTCCCCTCGCTCACCGACCACCCCGAGCTTCGGACGAAATACAAATTCGACAGCCGCGGGACGGATGAATTGGTCCGAGTCTCGTGGGATGAGGTGAACACCTACCTGGCCAAGGCCCTCATGGCCATCGCCAGAACCTACAGTGGCGACGAGGGCAAGCGCCGGCTTCTGGCGGATGGCTATACCCCTGAGATGCTGTTGCACTGGGAAGGCGCGGGCACCCGGACCATGAAATTTCGAGGAGGAATGGGGCTTCTGGGAGTGATCGGCAAGTACGGACTCTATCGCTTCTCGAACATGATGGCCCTCCTGGATGTCCGTGTGCGGGACGTGGGTCCCGAGGAAGCCAAGGGCGGGCGCAACTGGTCCAATTATACTTGGCACGGCGACCAGGCCCCCGGGCAACCCTTCGTCCACGGCCTCCAAACCTCTGATATCGATATGAACGACCTCCGCTTCTGCAAGCTCAGCGTTCAGGTGGGAAAGAATCTGATTGAGAACAAGATGCCGGAGGCCCACTGGCTCACCGAGATGATGGAGCGCGGCGGCCGCATCGTCGTGATTGCCCCCGAGTACAACCCACCGGCCACTAAGGCCGACTACTGGATTCCCGTCCGCCCGGGCCTCTCAGACACCTCCATCTTTTTGTACGTGTCCAAGGCCCTCATGGAGAACGGCTGGGTGGACTA
The DNA here is from genome assembly GCA_016210925.1 of Acidobacteriota bacterium. Lineage (GTDB taxonomy): Bacteria > Acidobacteriota > UBA6911 > JACQTF01 > JACQTF01 > JACQTF01. Next base: position 6,315 of record JACQTF010000174.1, read on the forward strand.
TGACTTCGTGAAAAAGTTCACCGACTTCCCCCTCCTGGTGCGCACCGACACGTTGGAGAGACTGAGGGCGGGCGAGGTCTTCCCGAACTACAAACCGGGCCTCTCCTCCGAAGGTCCCTCTTTCGCCATTCAGGAATTGGAGGAAGAACAATATGAAAAGCTGGGGGACCGTGTCGTCTTTGACAAAAAGACCGCTTCCCTCAAGGCCATCACCCGAGACGATGTGGGGGAGCGGCTGACGGCCAAGGGGATTGATCCTGAATTGGAGTGGAAAGGGAAGGTCAAGCTGGTGGACGGCTCGGAGGTCGAGGTTTGGACCCTTTGGGAAATGTACAAGCTTCATCTCAAGGACTACGACTTGGAGACGGTGGCGGAGATCACCAGCGCCTCCAAGGAGCTGATCGAGCAACTGGCCAAGGACTTGGGCCGCCGGTTCTGGGATCCTGTCTTGAAAGGCAAGCCGCGCGAGGCCTATCCCATCTCGATCCACTACGGCGAGGGGATCAACCATTACTTCCACGCGACCCTCCACAACCGCGCCACTTATTTGCCCCTGATGCTGGTGGGGAGCATCGGGATTCCCGGCTCGGGCTCCCACACCTGGGCTGGAAACTACAAGGCGGCCAATTTCCAAGGCTCGAAGTGGGCTGGTCCTGGGTTCAAGGGATGGGTCGCCGAGGATCCCTTCCATCCTCTTCTGGGTCCGGATGCCCCTGCCAAAGACATTCGGGTCAAGCCCTACGCCCGCGAAGAGGAGGTGGGGTACTGGGCCCATGGGGACAAGCCCCTCATTGTCCAAACGCCCAAGTACGGCCGAAAGGTCTTCACCGGCCAGACCCATATGCCCACGCCGACCAAGGCGATCTGGTTCACTAATGTGAACCTGATCAACAACGCGAAGTGGGCGTACCACCTTATCAAGAACACCGACCCCAAGATTGACTTGATCGTCAATCAGGACATCGAGATGACGGGCAGCGCCGAATACTCGGACGTCGTTCTCCCCGCCAACTCCTGGATGGAATTTGAGACCCACGAGGTCACATGCTCGTGCTCCAATCCCTTCCTCCAGATTTGGAAGGGAGGGATCAAGCCCCTCTACGATACGAAGGACGATACCCTCATCATGGCCGGGGTGGCCCAGAAACTGGCAGAGTTGACGGGCGACCGCCGCTTCAGCGATTACTGGAAGTTCTCCCTGGAGAAGCGGACGGAGGTGTACATCCAGCGCCTCCTGGACGGCTCCACCACCACGAAGGGATATACGGTACAGGACATCCTGGCCGGCAAGTACGGAGAACCCGGTGCTTGCTTGTTGCTCTTCAGGACCTATCCTCGCGTCCCCTTCTGGGAGCAGGTCTACGACAGCATTCCCTTCTACACCGATACCGGGAGACTCCACGCCTACTGCGATATCCCAGAGGCCATCCAACACGGCGAGAATTTCGTCGTCCATCGGGAGGGCCCCGAAGCCACTCCCTACTTGCCCAACGTCATCGTCAGCACCAACCGGTTCATCAGGCCTGATGACTTTGGCTTCACGCCGGCCATGCTGCAGCAGGGCCTGGATTGGGAAGCCAGGCATGTGGCGAACAACAAGCTCTCTTGGGCCAACGTCAAGAGGACAAAGAATCCCCTGTGGGAGGCGGGCTACCGCTTCCTGTGCACCACGCCCAAGTCTCGCCACACGGTCCACTCCCAGTGGACCGTGACGGACTGGAACTGGATCTGGAGCCAGAACTTTGGCGACCCTTACCGGATGGACAAGAGGCAGCCCGGCGTGAATGACTGGCAGCTCCACATGAACCCCCAGGCCGCCAGAGACCTGGGCATCAATGACGGCGATTACGTGTATGTGGACGCCGATCCCGCCAACCGCCCGTACATTGGCGCCAAGCCGCGGGATCCTTTCTACAAGGTGAGCCGCTTGATGCTCCGGGTCAAGTACAACCCCGCCTATCCTTACCACTTCACCATGATGAAGCACGCCTCCTTCATCGCCACGGAACGGACGGTGAAGGCGCATGAGGAGAGAACGGATGGGAGGGCCTTGTCTCCGACGGGCTACCAGGCGAGTTTCCGTTACGGCTCCCAGCAAAGCGTGACCATCTCCTGGCTCATGCCCATGCACCAAACCGACTCCCTGTTCCACAAGTCCAAGGCGGCCATGCATTTCGTCTTCGGCTACGAGGCGGACAACCACGGCATTAATTCCACCCCCAAGGAAACCCTCACCAAAATCAGCAAAGCGGAGGACGGCGGCTTGGGTGGCAAGGGCGTCTGGGAGCCGGCCAGGACCGGCTTCAGCCCCGCCAACGAGAGCGCTTTCATGGAGCAGTACCTCAAGGGGAATCTGGTGAAAGTCTGAGGGACGTAAAGGCGGCCATATGACCGAAAAAGAGTTCGAGCCCGACGACCCCATGGAGCTGGTGGGGATGGCGCTCCCCGAAGGAGATCTCGAACAGACGGCGGAGTGTATCGTGGAGGAGTACATTCGCGACGGTTGGGACGATGCAAGCTTGCTTCGCCTTTTCCGCGATCCCTTCTACCGATTCACCCACCGGATCCATCAGCAAAAGGGCGAGACGTACGTCGTCGCCCTTGTTACGAGTCTGAGGCAGAAGTGGGGGATTTGGAAGGGCGATCCGTCGCTTCGTCTTCGGATGGATGAGGTTAAGAAAAGAATGCTTGAGGAGGTAAAGGGCGATGCCTGATGTTTACAACTGGCAACTGGGAAGAAAGATGGGCTACCCGTACGAGGAGGCGCATCCAGAATGGCAGTTCGCCTTTGTCTTCAATATCAACCGCTGCATCGCCTGTCAGACCTGCACGATGGCCTGCAAATCCACCTGGACGTTTTCCAGGGGACAGGAGTACATGTGGTGGAACAACGTGGAGACAAAGCCCTACGGTGGATACCCCCAATTCTGGGACGCGAAAATCCTGAGACTTCTGGACGAGGAGCACCAGCGGCAGGAGAAAGGCATGGCCTGGGACTCCGCACAGAAGGACGGAAGCAAAAGACCTTACGGCGTTTACCAAGGGATGACCATCTTTGAGGCGGCCGAAAAACGCAATGGCCCTGAAGGCCACCAGGTCGCCCTGGGATACATTCCTTCCGACGACGAGTGGCGATTCCCGAATATTTATGAAGACACGGCCACAGGCCAAAAGGGAGCACCGGGGCGCTGGGGAGATCCGGCCAAGTTGCCCGAGCATGGGACGTGGTTCTTCTACCTCCAGCGGCTTTGCAATCACTGCACTTACCCGGCCTGCTTGGCGGCGTGCCCGAGGAAGGCGATCTACAAGCGAAAGGAGGATGGCATCGTCCTCATTGATCAGGAGCGTTGTCGAGGGTACCGGAAATGCGTCGAGGCCTGCCCCTACAAGAAACCCATGTACCGGGCGACCACCAGGGTCACGGAAAAGTGCATCGCCTGCTATCCGAGGATCGAAGGGAAAGATCCCCATGTTACCCCGGACGGCGCGCCCATCGAGACCCGTTGCATGGCGGCCTGCGTGGGCAAAATTCGCGTCCAGGGCCTGGTGAGGATTGACCCCAAGACCGGAGATTGGGTGGAGGATCGCTACAACCCCATTTACTTTCTTGTGAAAGTAGCGAAGGTGGGACTTCCTCTCTATCCACAATTCGGAACCGAGCCCAATGGTTACTACATCCCTCCCAGGTGGGTCCCGCGGCCCTACCTGAGGCAGATGTTTGGCCCCGGAGTGGACGAAGCCATCGAGAAGTATGCCGCTCCGTCAAGAGAACTCCTGGCCGTCATCCAACTCTGCCGTGCCACGCAAGAGATCATCTTCAAGTACGAGGTGGTGGAGGGAAAGAAGGTCTTCGAAACAGCCATCCAAGGGAAAAACTGGGAGATGTTCAACGACACGGTCATCGGCTACGGAAAGGACGGCAAAGAGATTGCCCGAGTGACCGTCGAGGAGCCCATCTATGTCAGGCCTGCAAAGCATTCCAACTCCATCTGAGATCAGCCGGGAAGAGGTCGCAAGGCGGGTTGTAGCCAGAAGCCAACTCTACGGTTTCCTTTCTTCCGCGTACCTGTACCCCGATGACGGCGTTCTGTCCGGCTTGAGGGATTCCTGGGCGATGGCAAATGAGGCCGTCGTTGTCCTCCCATGCTCGGAGGGCTTCAGGGAGGCTTTCGGATTTCTCGAAGAGGGACTGGAGAACCCAGCCGCTCTTCAGTCGGAATACCTGAGAATTTTCGGTCACGTCATTTCGATGGAGTGTCCGCCGTACGAGACCCAGTGGGGTTGCGAGCACATCTTCATGCAGTCCCAGGAGTTGGGTGACATCGGGGGATTTTACCGCGCCTGGGGGGTCGAGGTCTCGGACCAGGCCAAGGAGAGGCTGGATCACATTTCTGTGGAACTGGAGTTTCTGTCGTATCTGGCTTTGAAAGAGGCTTATGCCATAGAGAACGGCGAGGAAGGGAAGGCGCTGCTCTCGCGAGAAGCGCAGGCGAAGTTCTTGGGTGAGCATGTGGTACGGTGGGTCTCTGCTTTCACGACCGTTCTGGGGAAAAAGGCGGGCGGAGGCTTCTACGCCTCTCTGGCGCGAGTGCTTCGGGAGTTTGTGCTGATGGAGGCGGATGAAGTGGGGGCCAAGCCTCAGGCGCTTCGTCCCATGGATGTCAGGCCGGTGGGGCACGTATCCCAGTGGGAGGATTCATCCTGCGGGTCCTCGGCGTCCTGCCCTTTTTCTCTGGGGACAGACGATGGAACAGGAGGAGCGAGCTAAAGTGGCTTACAAAATCAGGGTCAGAGGGCTTCTGGTCAGTCTACTTGTTCTCGTCGGTCTCGCGTTCACAGCTGTTCTTTTGCTTCGGTCGCGCTCAATTGGGACCGACCCGGGAAAAGAGTTGTACGTGCAGAACTGCGCTGCCTGTCACGGAGACGCTGGAAGGGGAGATGGGCCCGCGGCAACGTTCCTTTTCCCGAAACCGCGCGATTTTACAAAGGGCATATACAAGATTCGTACGACTGCCACGGGTGAGCTTCCCACGAGACAGGACCTCTTTGACACGCTGCGCAGAGGAATTCCGGGAACCGCCATGCCGTCCTTTTCCTACCTGACAGACAGCGAGCGTTGGGCGCTGGTCGACTACGCCATAAGCCTGGTTCCGGCGGAATTTCGAGCAACCAAGCCACCGGTAATTTCCGCAGGGGTGGAACCTCCATCGACCGCGGAACGGCTTCTCTTGGGCCGCAGGGTTTATGAGGACGATCAGAAAGGAGGTTGCGCCAAATGTCACGGCGTCTCCGGACGCGGCGATGGGCCTTCGGCGAAAACCTTACGGGACGAGTGGGGTTATCCCACGTTTCCGGCAGACCTCACGTCCGGTGGTTTCAAGGGTGGCTCATCCGCGCGCGACGTTTTTCTCCGCCTCACCACCGGGATGGGAGGCACTCCTATGCCGTCCTACGAGGAGCTCCTCACAGAGGAGGAGCGGTGGGATGTGACTCACTACGTAGAGTCGTTGGTGCGGCCCGATCGCCCTCAAATCCCCAGTCAGGTCAGTAATCTGACTCTGACGGCCTATCGAAAGGATCAACCCTTGGCCGCCAATCCGTATGACCCTGTTTGGGAAAAAATGGGCGGTGTGAGCATCCCGTTGATGCGCCTGTGGAAGGGTGAAGGAGCGCCGGGTCTTCTGAAGGTGAGTGCCGTTCATAACGGGAAGGAGATCGCTTTCTTGCTGGAGTGGAACGATTCCAAAGTAGACGGCTTGATGCTTCGACCCCAGGACTACCCGGATGCAGCGGCGGTCATGTTCCCTTTGACCAAACCGCCGGGACACTTCACCATGGGTTCCAAGGGCAAGCCCGTGAACATCTGGCAGTGGCGGTCGGATCGCCAGATGGACCTAGAAAAATTTCAAGACGTAGACGATCTCTATCCCGGCATGGTTGTGGATGACTATCCCTTGGATTCGGCCTATTATCCAAAACGGAAAGAGGTTGGCCATCGGGCGCTCTCATCCGCGTCGACCCAGGACGCGGCGTTCCTGACGGGTCATGGAGCCGGCAACCCCATGTCGGGAATTAAGCGCACAAGCGCCGTGGAAGATCTGGTTGCCGAGGGATTCGGTACACTTACACCTCGGCCGTCCGAGGAGCAGAACGTGAAGGGCCGCGGGGCCTGGGAGAGTGGCTCTTGGAAGGTTGTCCTGGTTCGCTCGCTCGCCCGGGGTAACTCAAAGGGCGACGTCGTCTTGACTCCTGGAGACCGGACGAACGTGGCCTTTGCAGTGTGGGACGGGGGCGCTGGGGACCGCGACGGACAAAAATCCGTCACCTACTGGCAGATCCTTGAGTTAGAAAAATGAGACCTGGCGGGCCCGGGTGGTGAAAGCTTGACTCAGGCCATGCCAGAAAAGCTGGCACGCGGTAGGGATAGGGCACGCTCTCTCCATTCACCGTCATCGGCACCACCCCTGGACGATCCACTTGTCTATGACTTCGTTTTTTGACGAAACGCAATCCCGGTGGCGGGTAGCCTGATCAACCCTTGTGGGACAGGAAATCAAGGCGTTTCTGGGCTATCTCGCCCAGCGTCTATGGAGTATGCCCCAATTCGCGTGAAAAGGACGCAGCCTGAGGCCCATCAATTGCAACACTTCCGGCGCCTTGGGTGTGGCGTGTTCTTTGCTTCCAGTCCGTGACGTACCGCGCGTGTTCCTCATCGGGGGGAGCCGGTTATGCGAATTCGATTCGAGCCTGAGTTGGTGGAGGAGGCGGTGAGCCTGGAGCTGATCCGGCGAGAACATCGGGGGGACTTCGTGTTTTCCGAGAGCTATCGGGAAATGGCCGACCAAATCTACAAGGACCATCCGGCAGAGAGCCGCACCCATGAGTTCGAAGTTCTTCACGAGCGGTTCTTTCATCGTCTGGGACTGTCCGAGGGAATCCACCACGTGCTCCGGCGATTCCCGGAGGTGAAGGAGAAGTTGCGGGAGCTGACCTTCGCCAAGGCTCAGGGAAAGCAGAGGCCCGGCCTGGAGGTGCGAAACGGGGATCCCGCCTTCGCTCGTGTGACGCTGAAGTCGGAACTTTTCGGAGAGCCTCATGCCCTGCTGCGTTTCCTGGCTCGGGAGTTTCTTCGGCTCTCCGATTTGCTGAATCCCCACTTCTCCGGCGGAGCCTTGGCTGCGGGAGCGGGCACCACCCGTTTTCCAGAACTGATCCGCCAGCGCTTCCGGACCCTCTGGGACATCTCCCTGTACGGCAGGCTGTCGCGGCGGGGAGAGATGTTCGTGAGCCGGGAGGAATGCGGTCGGGAGCTCAAGGCCGTCTTTCCACGTCTCTCGGACTCGGCCCTGGAGTTGATGCTGTACAAACTGTGGGACAGCGAGGACGTCACCCAGGCAGAGCTTCAGGAAATGGCGAGGGCCCATTCCCATTCCAATCCCAGAACGCCGGGCGCCCAGTGTCCCCTCTGCCACTTTCCCACCCATGACTGGGTGACCGAGGAGCGGGAAGCCATTGTGGGTCTCATCCGCCAGGACTATCCGGATTGGGAATCGTCCCAGGGGATCTGCAGCCGCTGTCTGGAGCTCTATCAGATGCAAGCAGGTTGCTGGTGACCCGGCCGCAGAGTGCCTGACCACAGGTGCCGTTCCAACTATTTGTGGCCACTCTCAGGTCGCGCGCCGAGCGACCGGTATCGTAGATTACGCCGCATAAATTCGGCGCATTAAATTGGAACGGCACAGGCAGACGAAGGAGCAGGAAGATGCCCAAGATCAGCCGCAGAACGTTCATCATCGCCGCAGGCGTGGGGGGAGCGGGTGCCGCCGCCCTGCTGTACAAATCGATCGGCTTTCGCACCTTGAAACCGGTGGCGGAGGTGGGCAACCCGCTGGAGTTCTATCCGGATCGGAACTGGGAGGAAGTTTACCGGGACCAATATCGGTACGACAGCTCATTCACCTACATCTGCTCTCCCAATGACACGCACGCCTGCCGGATGCGCGCCTTCGTTCGCAACGGCGTCATCCTGCGCATCGAGCCGAACTACGATGTCGCCCGGTACGCTGACCTGTTCGGGAACCGGGCCACACCTCACTGGTCCCCGCGGGGATGCGAGAAAGGGCTGACCGTGCACCGGCGCCAGTACGGGCCTTACCGCCTGAAATACCCCCTCATTCGCAAAGGTTGGAAGCAATGGGCTGACGATGGATTTCCTGAACTGACCGCCGAGAACCGCGCCCGCTATCGCTTCGATTCTCGCGGCCGGGACGAGCTGTTGAAAACTTCCTGGCAAGACGCCTACGACTACATCGCTCGTGGCCTGGTCCACATCGCGAAAAAATACAGCGGGGAGGAAGGCGCGCGGAGGCTGCGGGAAGAGGGCTACCCGGAGGAAATGATCGAGCCCCTGCACGGCGCCGGTACCGGGACCATCAAGTGCCGGGGCGGCATGGGGCTTTTGGGCGTCATCGGCAAGTACGGGCTGTACCGGTTCTCCAACATGCTGGCCTTGCTGGACACCCACGTGCGCACGGTGGAGCCCAAAGAAGCGCTGGGCGGCCGGAACTGGTCCAACTACACCTGGCACGGCGACCAGGCTCCGGGCTTTCCCTTCGTGCACGGCCTGCAGGCCTCGGATGTGGACTTTAACGAGCTCAGCTTTTCCAAGCTCCACATCCAGTGCGGAAAAAACCTAGTGGAGAACAAGATGGCCGATTCCCATTTCTTCAATACGCTGATGGAGCGGGGAGCCAAGATTGTGACCATCGCACCCGAGTACAGCCCGCCGGCCACCAAGTCCGACTACTGGATTCCCATCAGGCCCGAGACGGACGCGGCCCTCTTCCTGGGCATCACCAAAATTCTGATGGACGAAAAGCGTTACGATGAGCAATTCCTGAGGAAGTTCACGGACCTTCCCCTGCTGGTCCGTACCGATACCCTGAAACGATTGAAGCCCCAGGACGTGATTCCCGGATATCGGAACCCGGATATCTCCCAGGGCCCCAGCGTCAAGTTGCACGGGTTGACGCCGCAGGAGCGTGACAAGGTGGGCGACTTCGTGATCTGGGACCTGAAGTCCAAGTCCATCGTTCCCCTGACGCGGGATGATGTCGGGGACAAGTTGGACGCCCGAGGCCTCACGCCGGCCCTGGAGGGCCGATTCTCGGTGAAGGGGGTAGACGGAAAGGAGATCGAAGTTCTCCCCCTCTTCGAGATGTACAAGATCCACTTGAAGGACTACGACCTGGACTCGGTCCACGAGATTACCCATGCCCCCAAGGAGCTCATCCTTCGACTGGCCCGCGATATCGCCGCCATTCAGCCTGTGGCCATCCACATCGGCGAGGGGATCAACCACTGGTTCCACGCCACGGAAGCGAACCGGGCTTTTTATTTGCCTTTGATGCTCACGGGCAACGTGGGCAAACCCGGGGCCGGCTGCCACACCTGGGCCGGAAACTACAAGGCCGCCCTGTTCCAGGGAGCGCCGTGGAGCGGTCCCGGCTTCAAGGGCTGGGTCGGGGAGGATCCCTTCCAGCCGAGCCTGGATCCCAACGCGATGGGCAAGGAGGTACCCGTCGGGAGCTACGCCAAGGACGAGGAGCCGGCCTATTGGAACCACGGCGACAAGCCCCTCATTGTGGACACCCCCAAGTACGGGCGCAAGGTCTTCACCGGCCACACCCACATGCCCACCCCCACCAAGGTCATGTTCTTCTCCAACGTGAACATGCTCAACAATGCCAAGTGGTCGTACGAGATGTTCAAGAACGTGAATCCTCGCGTGGAGATGATTGTCTCGGTGGACGTGGAGATGACCTCCACCATCGAGTACGCCGACTTTGGCCTCCCGGCCAACTTCTGGACGGAGTTCCAAACCCTGGAGATCACTGCCTCCTGCTCGAACCCCTTTCTGCAGATCTGGAAGGGCGGCGTCAAGCCGACGCACGACACGAAGGATGACGTCGTCATCCTGGCGGAGCTGGCGGCGCGCCTGGGAGAAATCCTCAAGGACAAGCGGTTCGCCGACTACTGGAAGTTCGCCCTGGAAGGCAAGCCGGAGGTGTACATCCAGCGCCTCCTGGACAGCTCCACGACGACCCAGGGGTATACCGTCCGCGACATCATGGCGGGAAAGTACGGAGAGCCTGGGGCGGCCCTGATGCTTTTCCGCACCTACCCGCGGGTGCCGTTCTACGAGCAGATCCACGACAGCGTGCCGTTCTTCACCCCCACGGGCAGGCTCCAGGCCTACAACGACGAGCCGGAGGTGATCGAGTACGGCGAAAACTTCATCGTGCACCGGGAGGGACCCGAAGCGACCCCCTACCTGCCCAACGTGATCGTCAGCTCGAACCCCTACGTGCGGCCCGACGACTACGGGATCCCGCTCTCGGAGATGCACTGGGACGCCCGGACGGTGCGCAACGTCAAGATGCCCTGGGCGCAGGCCAGGCGCACCGAGAACCCCCTTTGGCAAAAAGGCTATCGCTTTTACCTGATGACGCCCAAGACCCGCCACCGCGTTCACTCCCAGTGGAGTGTCTGCGACTGGCACGCCATTTGGGACAGCAACTTCGGCGACCCCTACCGGAATGACCCCCGGTCGCCTGGGGTGGGAGAGCACCAGATGCACATCAATCCCCAGGCGGCGCGGGATCTGGGGCTCAACGACGGTGACTATGCATACGTGGATGCCAACGCCGCCGATCGTCCCTACATCGGGTGGAAACCAGCCGATCCGTTCTACAAGGTGGCGCGGTGCATGGTCCGGGTCAAGTACAACCCGGCCTATCCCTACAACACTGTCATGATGAAGCACGCGCCGTTCATCGCCACCGAGAAGAGCGTGGAGGCCCACGAGACCCGGCCCGACGGCAGGGCGCTCTCCAAGGGGACGGGCTACCAGTCTAATTTCCGGTACGGGTCGCAGCAG
>JACQTF010000185.1 GCA_016210925.1 Acidobacteriota bacterium
AATATATTATTATATTCAGAATAGCGCACCCAGAGCCATCCGTCAAACTCTGTCCCACAAATTTGTCGCACACCCGACCGCCCACCCGGCGTTTCGGAATTTTGTTGATTGTGTCAAAATAGTACGGTCGAATAGGCGCATGAACCCAAGAAAACAGCTGGTCCGCCTCCGGGTGAACGGCCAGGAGCACCAGGTAGCCATTGCCCCCAACCGGCTCTTGCTGGACGTCTTGCGGGAAGAGCTGGGCCTGACCGGGACGAAGGCGGGCTGCGATGACGGATCGTGCGGGGCCTGCAGCATCCTGGTGGACGGCGTGCCGGTGCAGTGCTGCATGATGCTGGCCATCGCCTGCCAGGACCAAGAGATCACCACGATCGAAGCCCTGGCCCAGAACGGTGAGATGCACCCGCTGCAAAAAGCTTTTTGCGACTTCGGCGCCCAGCAGTGCGGATTTTGCACTCCCGGCCTGATTCTCACCGCCAAGGCGCTGCTGGACCAGAACCTCACTCCGACCCGCCAGGAAATCTCCCAGACCATCGCTGGAAACCTCTGCCGGTGCACGGGCTACACCAAGATCCTGGACGCCATCGAGAAAGCTGCTGAGATGCTGAGGGGACAAGGGCAACAGAAGATGATGGGAGGCTGATGTCCGACTACACCGTGATCGGCAAACGAACCGCCATGGTAGACGGGCCCGGCAAGGTCACGGGGCTGGGCAAGTACACCGACGACCTTGTCCTTCCCGGCATGCTGGTGGGAAAGATCCTGCGCAGCCCCCACCCCCACGCCCGGATCCTGCGCATCGAGACGGAACAAGCTCGGGCAGTTCCCGGGGTTAAAGCTGTGCTCACGGGTCAAGATGTTTCCACCCAGTATGGGATCCTCCCTGTGGGCCGGGACGAGACGGTGCTGGCGGTGGGCAGGGTTCGCTACGTGGGCGAAGGCGTGGCGGCGGTGGCGGCCACCAGCGAGAAAGCCGCCTTCGAGGCCCTCCAGCGAATTCAGGTTTACTACGAGCCGCTGCCCGCTTTTTTCGACGCCCGGGCCTCCATGCAGTCGCAGGACCTCCTGATCCAGGAAGACTGCCCACGGAACGTGAAGAAGGAATATCACCACCACTTCGGGAACGTGGACGAAGGCTTCGCGCGGGCCCACGTGATCCGGCAGGAACACTTTTACTGTGCCCAGGTCACCCACGCCGCCATGGAGCCCCACAGCACCCTGGCGAAGTTCGAGGACGGCCGTCTGACGGTCTGGTCGTCCACCCAGACCCCCCACTACCTGCACCGCACGCTCTCCTCCGTCCTCAAGCTGCCCATGAGCCAGATCCGTGTGATCAAGCCGCTCGTGGGCGGGGCTTTCGGAGGCAAGGACGAGCCCCTCCCTCCTGAGATCATCGCTGCGGGGCTGGCACTGCACGCCGGACAACCGGTGAAGATCACCTGCTCCCGGGAGGAGGTCTTTTACCTGCACCGGGGCCGCCCTGCCACTCACATCGATATGAAGATCGGCGTGACTCAGGATGGCAAGATCACCGCCGTGGAGCAGACGGCCATCCAGGATGGGGGAGCTTTCTGCAGCTACGGCGTGGTGACCATCCTTTACTCCGGCGCCCTGCTGGCGGCCCTCTATGACATCGAGAATATCAAGTACGATGTGTACCGGGTTCTGACCAACAAGCCTCCGTCGGGCGCCATGCGGGGACACGGGACCGTGAACACCCGGTATGCCTTCGAGACGGTGCTGGAGATGCTGGCGGAAGAGATCGGCATGGATCCGGCCGAGATGCGGCTTCGCAACACCCTGCGCCCCAACACCCGAACGGTGAATGACCTGCGGGTCACCAGCTACGGCTTCCCCGAGTGCATCCGGAAGGTGGTGGAAGCGTCAGGGTGGAAGGGGAAGTGGGGTAAGCTGCCCCGAGGAAGGGGGATCGGGATCGGCGCCAGCCACTACGTGAGCGGCGCGGGCAATTCCATCATCCGGGCCGACCTCCCCCACTCCACGGTGATTCTCAAGGTGGACATGGACGGCGGCGTGACGATCTTCTCGGGCACCTCGGAAATTGGCCAGGGCTCCGACACGATGTTGGTGCAGATCGTAGCCGAGACGCTGGGGCTGCCCATCGAGAAGATACGCATCGTCTCCGCAGATTCGGACCTCACACCTGTGGACCTGGGAAGCTACTCGAGCCGCGTGACGTTCATGGCGGGCAACGCAGCGCTAAGGGCCGCCCAGGAAGTGAAAGCCCAGCTCCTGAAAGCTGCGGCGAACGAGCTGAAAGCCCAGCCCGATCAGCTCGAGCTGAAGGACGAGGCAATCTTCGTGAAGGACGACCCGTCCCGCAACATCTCCTACCAGGGCGCCGTGCCGCTGGCGCTGGCCCTGTCCGGGGGCACACTGATCGGCAAGGGTTCGTACGCGCCACCGCCGGAGGCGCGAGGCGGGAAATTCAAGGGAGCTGGCGTCGGGCCCAGTCCAGCCTATAGTTACAGCGCTCAAGTTGCGGAGGTCTCTGTGGACATGGAGACCGGGCAGGTGAAGGTGGAGGACATCTGGGTAGCCCACGACTGCGGCCGGGCGCTCAACCCACTGACGGTGGAAGGGCAGATCGAAGGCTCCGTCTCCATGGGCCTGGGACAAGTGCTGCAAGAAGAGACGTTGTTGAAGAACGGCCTGGTGATGAATCCGGGCCTGCTGGAGTACAAGACGCCGGGTTCACTGGATTCGCCGCGGATCCACAGCTTCATCGTGGAGAGCGTGGACCCGGAAGGCCCGTTCGGCGCCAAGGAGTGCGGCGAGGGGTCCCTGGGTGCCGTGATCCCTGCAGTCACCAACGCGATCCACGACGCTACGGGGGCGTGGATCCGCGAGTTGCCCGTCACGCCCGAAAAAATCCTGAAGGCCCTGGCGGAAAAAGAGGGTCGGAGGTGGCCGCGATGATGGCACCCTTCGAGTACCATCGCCCCCGGCATCTGGAGGACGCCCTCCAGATCCTGGCCCGAAATGGGCGGCAGATCAAAATCCTGGCGGGCGGAACGGACCTGGTGATCTCGATGAAACAGGGGCTCTTCGAGCCTGAGGTGGTCCTGGACGTCAAGGGGCTGCGAGACCTGGCCTTCATCCGCTACCAGCCGGGGGCAGGCCTCAGCATCGGGGCCCTGGCCACGATCACCCAGGTGGCCACGTCCGACGTCCTGATTCGACATTTCCCGGTTCTGGCGCAGGCGGCGGCGACCGTCTCGGGACCCAACCTCCGCAACATGGGCACCGTGGGAGGAAATCTTTGCCTGGACACCCGCTGCTACTGGTACAACCAGTCCTATTCCTGGCGGGTCTCCTGCGGGTTCTGCCTGAAGAAAGACGGCACCGTCTGCCACGTGGCTCCCGGTGGAAAACTCTGCTGGGCCGTGTACTCCGGAGATCTGGCGCCAGCCTTGATGACCCTTCGCGCCGAATTAAAAATCGCCGGACCACGGGGTGAGCGCCGGGTGCTCATCGAGTCGTTCTACGTCAACGAGGGCCGGGCCAAGTTCGACCTGCGGCCGGACGAGATCCTGACCGAGGTCTTCGTCCCGCCTGCTTCGGCAGACTGTTTTGGCAGCTACCAGAAATTCAGAATCCGCGGCTCCGTGGATTATCCCCTGGCAGGGGTGGCGGTGGTGGCGAAAAAGGGCCCGGATGGACGAATTCACGACGTCCGGGCGGCACTCACGGCGGTCAACCCGGCACCGCAACTGGTCCCGGGCGTGAACTCCGTCTTCGGCCAGCAAGGGGCCCACGCCGACCTGATGGAGGAAGTGGTCCGGCTCGCCTTGCGCTCTGCCAGGCCCCTCAAGACCTCGGCTTCCACCATGGAGTACCGGCGCCACATGCTGGCCGTCATGTTGCGCCGCGCCCTCTCCGCCCTCCTCGGAGGTTAGTCAACAGACATCATGCGCCTGCGGCGCACCACCTTTGATGAAAATGGCTTGTCGCCGAGGCAGGGCACGCCTTCAGGCGTGCCACGAAAGTTAACCAGGAGCGCGGCTTCAGCCGCTGAGGTCAGGTCACCCCAGGGGCTGAAGCCCACTCAATGCCCTAAACGGGATCGGCACGCCTGAAAGGCGTGCCCTGACGCAACAACGTGCATTTTCATAACAGTCATCAGTCAACAGCGAACATCTACTTGACTGTTGGACTGTTGACCAATAACTGTTGACTAATGACCATTGACTATTTTTTTAGTCCAAGGGCGCGGGCTTTGTTTCCCTCCGCCTCTGCCTCAGGGATCATGCCCTTCCTCTGGTAAAACATGGACAGGCTGGTGTGAGCCAGGACATCGTCGGGATTCGTCTCGACCATCTTTTTGCCAACCTCGATGGCTTCGTCCAGCATGCCCTTCTGGAAATAGGCCATCCCCAGCCCCTGCAGGGCGTCGTAGAAAAGGGGATCTAACCCCAGGGCCTTTTGAAACTCCCCGATCGCCTCGTCCACCTTGCCGTCGGCGAACAAACTCGCGGCCTTGAGGTAGAGATCTTCCTTCGATTCCGACATAGGGTTTCAGGTTTTCGAGTTTCAGGTTTCAAGTTTGGAGATCTCGTCGAAGTAGCGAACCAGGGCCTTCATGCCTCCCGACGCCTGGCCCCAGTCGAAGTTCTCGTTGGGGGCGTGGTAGCCGTGCTCGGGCAGGCTCAAACCGATGAACATGATGGGTGCCTTCAGGTGCTTCTGCATGGTGACGACCGCCCCGATGGA
>JACQTF010000167.1 GCA_016210925.1 Acidobacteriota bacterium
TGTGCTGGGGCCTGATACGGATCATCCATCCACACCTGGACGGCTCGTGAAACACCCTCATCTCTGGCGGTCGAGAAAGCCGCAGAAAACATCTTCCTGTATGCATCCGGCAGGCTATCCAGATTTGAAGATGCCAGGATCAGGGCGTCTACCATTTCCGGGTGTTCAAGAGTAAAATCGGCGGCAACCCCTCCTCCCCGCGATAAGCCGAGAAGGTACACCTTGTCCACGTTGAGAAATCTCAGCAGGCCGTGTAAGTCTTCGACATTAGAAAACCGCTTCTTCGGTATTTCCGATTTTCCTGCACCGCGAAGATCGTAGCGAATGACCTTACAATGTTCGGCAAGGGCTTTGAATTGGTCATCCCACATCCTTCTGTCGGCACCTCCGCCGTGGATCAGTACGAGAGGATGCCCCTCACCCATCATTTCGTAGTACAACCTCGTTTCGTTCACTGCTGCGAAGCCGGCGGTTGCAGACACCTGTTGGGCTCCTTGACTGCACGTTGCGAGCAAAGAAAGGCTTAATATCACGGGCCAGGTTTTTGATCGTGATTTGTTGTTCGATTGTGTCACTTCCCTCATGATTTTCCTCCTTATGGTTCCGCCGATCTTACAAAACTGGCCACAAGCGCAGAATAGCGCCCGACTGGGCGGCGACCTCGTGCTCGCTGGGTGCCCCGACCAGATCGAGGTCGACAGCCGCGATCTGGTCGAAAAATCGCAAGGGGGGCGACGTTGACGATGGATCCTGATCCCTGGCGGAGCATGGCAGGGAGCAGGGCCCGGACGAGCAGGAGCGGGCCGCGGAGGTTGACGTCCAGCATCCAGTCCATGTCCCGAAGCGGGAGTTGCGTGAGCTTGCCCACCCGGAGCACTCCTGCATTGTTCACCAGGCAGTCGATCCGGCGGAACCGACGGAGCGCCGACCGCACGCTGCGCGCGACGGATACAGGGTCGGCCACATCCGTGCGGACAAAAAGAGCCCTGGCCCCCACAGCGACCAGCTCCCGTTCGGCGCGCTGCCCCAAAGCGCGGCGCAGCTCAGCCAGGACGACGGTATAGCCCTCGGCCGCAAAGGCCTGGGCCGTGGCCCGGCCGATCCCACGCCCGGCCCCGGTGATCATCGCCATCGGTCCACTGTCATCGCTTCGAGCCAGCATGCTTCCAGCCCAGGCAAGCCCAGGATCGGAACTTGACGTTTTGGTCGAAATCATATATCAGTTTCGTATTCAGTGGGAGAAAACGGCTGGACGTGAAAGTTCTCGCCAGCGGGGCGCTCTTGGTGATCCTGGCTTTCGGTCCTTGGGCCTCGGCGCAGGTGACCAACGATAGCCGCCACCGGTTTGCCCAGATGGTCAACGGCGGGGGATTCCGCACGATTCTCTTCGCGACCAACACGGGTAGCTCGCCCATCGCGGTCACCATCGATACCTACGATCGCGCCACCAGGGGAGCGACCGCCATGAACATGGGATTCGCGGTGCTGGGCGGCGCGGTCACCAGCGATGGCTCCGTCACGATCTCACCGGGAGGCACAGCCCGCTTCACCAGCGATGGCGCAGGAAGCCTGACCGTGGGCTGGGGTCGCATCAATGCCACGGCCGGGACCCTCGTGGCGCTGGCCCAGTTCATGCTCTCGGATGCCGGAGGCCGAACTCTTGCCACCGTGGGAATTCCCTCCTCGCCGATCCTGCTGAGCTTCTCCCTCCCGGTGAACCGGTCTCAGTCGCGGAACACCGATACAGGATTTGCCCTCGCCGGAGCCACCACTTCCACGGCTCGCATTACCATGACGCTCAGAAACACTGCCGGAGAGGTCTTCGCCACGCTTCCTCTCCAGCTCGACTCCTCCGACCACCTGGCGAAGTTCTTTGGCGAGCTGGTTCCCGGCTTGCCGGCGGAGTTCGTGGGCACCGCTTTCTTCAGCTCCGACCGCGGCCTGGTCGTCACGGCCATTCTGTCGCAGGAGGGCACCCTGGCTGGATTGCCCTTTTACGTCGGGACACCGGGGCTGGCGGCACAGGCCGAAGCTTTCAGCCCCTCGGAAGTAGGCGCAGATCCCATCCATCGAGAAAGGATCCACGACACGATCCAACCGTGGCCCCGTACCAGCCTGCTCCGCCAGCGGGGTGACCGTCGCGTGATCCGCCGAGCTGGTACGGCGTGAGTCGAAATGAAGCTGAAGCAGATCTTCTTTTGGGTGATTTTCGGGCCGCTGTGCGCGGGCCTCGTCCACTTCGTGGACCGTATCCTCGGGCAAGCCAGCCCGGCGAACGTCGTCACTTACAACGGTGAAGTCGCTCCGATTCTTCGCGCGCGGTGCCAGAGCTGCCATCATCCGGGGGACATCGCTCCATTTTCGCTCATGACGTACGCCGATGCCGCTGCACGGGCGTCATTGATCAAGAGCATGGTGACAGCCCGGAAGATGCCGCCCTGGAAACCGCTGGCGAGTTGCGGGGAGTTCCGAGACGAGCGGCGCCTGAGTGACGCCGAGCTGAATACGATCGTCCAATGGGTCGATGGAGGAGCGCAGGAAGGACCGGTCCAGGAAGTGGGAGCGCCACTTCCCTACCCCAATCGGTGGGTGCTGGGGGAGCCGGACCTGGTGCTGGCGCCCGAGGCCGAATACAAACCGGATTTTTCCCGCGGCGACGTGTATCGCTGCTTCACGCTTCCCACTGCCCAGGCCAGCGATCGCTTTGCCACCGCGGTGGACATCCGGCCCGGAAATCGAACCAGCGTCCACCACGTGATCCTGTTTGTGGACCGGACGGGCGCATCGGTCCAGCTCGACGCCCAGGACCCCGAGCCCGGGTATGCCTGCTTTGGAGGACCGGGCATCCCCTCCATCGAAACCCTAGGTGGCTGGGCGCCCGGCAGCCGGCCGCAGTTCTTACCTGAGGGAGTCGGCATGAAGCTTGCCGCGCAGTCGCGGGTGATCATGCAGGTGCACTACAGCGCCACGGGAGGAAGCCTGGCCCCCGATCGCACCAGCGCGGCCCTCTACTTTGCCAAAAAGCCCATCGACAAGAACCTCTACGTCCTTCCATTGGGGAATTTGACCTTCGTGATACCGGCCGGTGCCAGCCGCCACGAAGTCACAGCCTCCTTCACCACGCTGCCCGGCGTGGACGCCCATCTCATCGGCATCGCGCCCCACATGCACCTGCTGGGACGGGAAACGCAGGTCAAGGCCACCGCTCCGGATGGCACTGAGCGCTGCCTGATCCACATTGATGATTGGGATTTCCAGTGGCAGGGAAATTATTTTTACAAGGAGCCGGTCCCGCTAAAAGGAGGCACTCGCCTGTCTCTGACGGCTTACTACGACAATTCTGTCAACAATCCGAATAATCCCAACAACCCTCCCAAGGATGTGCGATGGGGCGAGGCGACCACCGATGAGATGTGCATCGCCTTCATCTCCTTTACGCTCGATTCCGAACACCTGGCCGTCGACCCGTCCAGCGGCACGCCGTCCCTGCTGGCCACCTCGCCCCTCGAGCGCCCGAGGCTGCGCCTGCATCCTTGGAACACCAAGAACCTCTTCGTTCCCGACTGAAAATCGTCAGAGGAGAATTCCATCATGAGGATGAAAGCTTTATTATTTTTCAGACTGTCAGTTATTTTGTTCTTGCTGACAGCCGCTCCATGCCTCGCCAGCGATTGGTTAGAAGCAATCCTTTCCGGAGAAGCAAAAATCATAGATTTAACTCACACGCTGCACCCCAAAATTCCCTATGTCCCCTCACCCGCCTATACCCCTTTCAAATTAGAGCAGATGAGTTCTTTGGACACAGGCAGCTCCTACTCGAATAGAATTGTGACTCCCGAACATATGGGGACTCACGTCGATGCTCCCAACCATTACGTTGCGGGAAAAGCATCCGTGGACCAGATACCGGTAGAACGGTTCTTTGCTCCTGCGGTTGTCCTGGACATCTCGGCGAAAGTTAAGGACAACGCCGACTACCTCCTGACCGTGGAAGATATCAAAGCCTGGGAAGCAACCCACGGGTCCATCCCCGAAGGTGCTGTGGTCTTCATTTACACCGGCTTCAGCCGATACTGGGATGATCCTGGCAAATATTTGAACCAGGATGCCAATGGAACGCGGCACACTCCTGGCTTTGCCAAAGAGGCGGCTGAATTTCTCGTCAAGGAGAGAAAAATCAATGGCGTAGGGACGGATGCTTTAAGTCTCGATGGCGGTTCCGTGAGTGCTCGCCGGGAAAATCCCAGAACGCATCATATTATTTTGGGCGCGGGATTGTACGGCATTGAAAATGTGGCCAACCTGGATCGTCTTTCTCCGACGGGCGCCTTCGTCATGATTGCGCCGATGAAAATTCAAGGCGGGTCCGGGGGGCCCGCCCGGGTCTTTGCCATCCTAAAATAGCGGCTGTTGGCGTGTACCATGAGGAAGTTCGCGTTTACCGCTGCGATCGTTGCAGTCGTGTCGATCGGCGAGGCGTTTGCCGACCAGGAGGCAAGCAAGCCCCTGCCTGAGCTGAGCTCGTTTCTATAGCAGGTCCGCAAAAACCTGCGGAGCGATCGACTCCTTGTCAGCCAGTACACCTATCTTCAGAAACTAACCGCGCGCCAACTGGACGGGAAAGGAAAGGTCAAGAAAAGCTCTGAGGTGGTCTACGGAGTCTATCCGTCCCTGCAGGTCGGGAGGCCCTATAAAAGGGTCATCTCCAGGGACGGGAAACCCGTGGCTTCGAAGGAACTCGAGAAGCAGGATCGGGAGCAGGAGAAAAAGGCCCTGGAGCAGGCGCGCAGGCTGGAGCGGGAAAGGACCGATCAGCGGGAGAAGCGTCTGGCGGAGGAAGCGGAAGAGCGGCGCAAGGAGGGCGAGGCGACGGACGAGATCTTCCGCCTTTACGACATCCAAATGGCAGGTCGGGAGATCCTGGATGGATATTCCGCCATCCTGTTGACCTTTTCCCCGCGGGTCGATTACAAACCCCGAACCGACGCTGCCAAGATCTTGAAGAAATGGAGAGGGCGCGCGTGGGTCCACGAAGAGGAGCATCAGCTGATCCGCGCTGAGCTGGAATCCATCGACGACGTCACCCTTGGACTGGGCCTGCTCGGCCGTCTCAAAACGGGAGCAAAGGCTTCCTTCCAGCGCCGCAAAGTCAACGAAGAGATCTGGCTCCCGGCGATGGATCATTTTTCAGGCGCCGGGAGGCTGCTGCTTCTGAAGGGATTTAAGATCGACGCCACCAGCGAGTATTCGGATTACAAAAAGTTCACCGTAGAAACCTCGACCAGTAGCCCCCTCCCAACGCCTCGGCCATAAGACCGCACTATTCCAAGGGCTGGATGCGGACCATGTAGCCGTTGTGGTCTACATACCAAACCGTGACCGGGTCGGTGGAATTGTCAATCCAGGTCCTGCGATTGTGGGAATAGGGCTCCGGCAACAGATAGGCAGTCCAACGCTCCGTGCGGGGGTTAAATCGTAGGAAACGGCCTGAGTGCATCGCCGCCGCCCATATTTCTCCATTTTTGTCCGGCATGGCCTCGTAGAAAGCGACGTAAGGGATGGGAGGATAGTACTCGGTGACCCGAAGGGCTTTGGGATCCAGTCTGAGCAGCATGCCACCTCTGCCCCCAAACCAGGCAATCCCTTGTGGGTCGAACCCACCTCTGGCCGGGGCCGAGACGCGGGTCCGCGTCTCCAGGTCGTGGAGCTCGCCCGTCCGCGTGTCCAGCACTGACACAATGTTGGTCCCGGTGGCCCCTCCAGACCAGTACCGTCCATCCAGGCTGACGATGTTGTCGTACGTGCTGGTGATTTTCTTTAGAGGCCACCGCTGAACGATCTTGCCCGTGTCGCGCTCGATCCTGACAACGGCGTCCTCCAGCGTTTCGTAAACGTTGCCCTGCGGGTCCATCGCGAAGTTGCTAAAGCCCGGGGAATTGATGGGCCCGGCATTTTCAAAGTGGAACTGCTTGAACGTCCCGGTCCGCGGATCGAACCTCGTCAGGTTGTGGGCCCAATTCTCGGAAACATAGACGATGTCTCTCTCGTCCACCCAGACGCGGTGAGTCCCCGGCAAGGCGCCCGGCGTGTCGGGCAACCGATACTCTTTGACTTTGCCCGTGCGGGGATCCAGAGCTCCGATGTACGGGCTCCGATGCGGGGTGTACCAGATATTCCCCTTCGAATCGCCGTGTACATCGTGGGGAGCCAGCACCATCCGGGGCAGCTCATATTCCGTGATGATGACGCGCGTCGCCGCACCGCGCTCTCTGGGAAGCACGTGCAACGGGGGATCTTTGGCTCCGGGTGCCCGGGCGCTGGCGAGCCATTTGATGACGATCTCTTCTTCCTCTGGGATCGGGAAGCTGGAGCGACCCCGACTCTGGGGGCCCGGCTGGCGAATATTAATCAGGGGTGAGCCGGCGCCCCGCAGCATCCGCTGGACGATGAGGCGCCAGCTCTGCTCGTCATACCGCGTTCGAAAGATCTGCTGGTAGGAATGGCAACCAAAGCCGCAGGAAAGCGTAAAGACCCTCTTTTCTTTGCCCGTGCCCGGAAGATTCATCATCCATTCCACGCCCGTGAGCTGAGCCAAAATCTCGGGCGTCGGCGGCAGATACTCCGAGTCGGTGACGCGCTCCAGGACAATGTCCTCCAGCCGCGTCGCTCCCTCGATCCGCACCGACTCCTTCACGTACGGGTGAAATTCGAACGGGCGCGCAATCCGCAATGCATACAGGCCGGCTTCCAGGGGCGCAAACTCGTAGTAGCCTTCTTCGCTGCTGTAGACCGTGGTGCGGATGGCCGTCTTCGGAGAGATCAACTGGACACCTATGCCCTCCAGTGGTTCCCCTTTCGAGGAGCGCACCACGCCCCTGGCGCCGCCCAGAAGCTTGTGCTGAGCTTGGGCACCCGCCACCGGCGGCACCAGCGACAACAGGGCAAGCACCGAAACCGAGATGAGGCAAGCTGCCGCACAGGGTAAGACTTTCACTTTCCGCATGGGCCCTCCTTGGAAAAGCACCAGGGGAAGACGTGCTCCCCCGTTTGTGATGTCAGTCCTCAGTAGCGATAGCGAGGGTTGCGCGGGGGCTCGTCCGCTTCGAAGCAACACTTCCCCTCCCGAAAATAACTCAGCAAATCCGCCAAGTCCGCATCGGTTAAGGTGTATCGATAGGCCGGCATTGCCGGGCCGCCGTTCTTGATCTTCTGTGAGACCGTCTCATCATTGACCGGCTGCCCGGATAAAAGCTTCGGACGCTTGTAGAGATCATGCAGCAAAGGAGCCGTTTTTGTATACTTGTTGTGGCACATCCAACATTTGTAATAGTAAATTTCTTCCCCGCGCTGGGCGCCACTCCTGGCAGTCGTCTTAAAGTCATAAATCTCCGCCGACCTTTGGAAATCGTCCTTGGGAGCTGGTCTGTTGGGCGCCGCCTGGCCGGAAGAACTCCGTTCTGTTGCTGGCCAGCTGACCAAGCCTCCGCCCAGAACCACCCCAAAACCCAGGCTCACCGTCATCCCCACTAACGTAGCCAGATTCATAACCTACTCCTTTGCCGTCAGGCACCAAAAAAGTCAGGCGCTTCCCCGGGCTGGATCCCACCAAACAACAGATTACCTGTTAGCTGTGATGATAGAGCAAGCCGCCCTACCGCGCAAGATGGCACCGAGGTTCGGATCCTGGCATCTTCAAATCTGGATAGCCTGCCGGATGCATACAGGAAGATGTTTTCTGCGGCTTTCTCGACCGCCAGAGATGAGGGTGTTTCACGAGCCGTCCAGGTGTGGATGGATGATCCGTATCAGGCCCCAGCACA
>JACQTF010000168.1 GCA_016210925.1 Acidobacteriota bacterium
AGCCATGGGAGACAGGAGCAGCACCACCGCTTCCAGCGACTGCTTTATCAGGCGACTGGAAGCTTCCGAAGACTCCTCCAGAGCTTCGTACAGGTAGATCTCGTTGACCAGCTCCATGATGGCGGACAGGGCGGTGTTAATGTGAAAGCGGTCCCCGATGTCCACAGTCACCTTGCGAATCGTTTGATGGACCTTGCGGAGGAGCTTTCTGCCCGCCTCAGTCAGTTCGGGAGGGGAGACGACGCCCGCGACACCGCGGGCCCGCTCCTGGTGCCGGCTGACCACGCGGTACACCCGATTCAAGAACTTGGAGCAGCCCTCGAGTCCCTGGTCGCTCCACTCCAGGTCCTTCTCCGGCGGCGCCATGAAGAGGATAAAGAGGCGCAGCGTGTCGGCGCCATACCTGGAAACGATCTCATCCGGGTCCACCACGTTCCCTTTGGACTTCGACATCGCCGCCCCGTCCTTGCACACCATGCCCTGGGTAAACAGGTTGGTGACCGGCTCGTCGAAGTCGATCAACCCCAGGTCGCGCATCATTTTAGTCCAGAAGCGCATATAGATCAGGTGCAGGATGGCGTGCTCGATGCCCCCAATGTATCGGTCCACAGGGAACCAGTACGCGACCGCCTGCGGGTTGATGGGCGCCGTGGCGATGCGGGCGTCCGTGTAGCGGTAGAAATACCAGGAAGAGTCCACGAAAGTGTCCATGGTATCCGTGTCCCGCCGGGCGGGTTTCCCGCAGCGGGGGCAGGTGGTCTCCAGGAACTCTTTGATGTTTGCCAGCGGCGAGCCCCCTGCGCTGTTGATGGCAGCTACCTTGGGCAGCAGCACAGGCAGGTCAGCATCGGGGACAGGAACAGCTCCGCAACCCTCGCAATAGATGATCGGTATGGGCGTCCCCCAGAAACGCTGCCGCGAGATACCCCAATCCTTCAGCCGATAGGTGGTCGCAGACTTCCCGATGGCGTTCTCCTCGCACCAACGGGACATCTTCGGAATGGCCTCCTGGGATTTGAGCCCCGAAAAGGGACCGGAGTTGACGACCACCCCAAATTCCTCATAGGCTTGCTGCATCTCCTCCGCTTTCAGCTCTTTCCCTTCCGGGAAGATGACCACCTTCACGGGCAAGCGGTAGTTTTGCGCAAACTCAAAATCCCGCTGGTCGTGGGCCGGGACTGACATCACCGCCCCCGTCCCATATTCCATCAGGACGAAGTTTGCGATCCAAATAGAGACGTTCTCTCCGCTGAACGGGTTGGTGGCGAAAACGCCGGTGAAAAAGCCCTGTTTCTCCGTTTCTTGCAGAGACCGATCCGCAACCACCTGCTGCCGCAAGGAGTCGGCAGCGCTCAAGATCTCGTCTTTCCGGGGGCTTCCCTCCAGTAGGACCGGCAACATTGGGTGTTGGGGCGCCAGAAGCAAGGCCGTAGCCCCGTAAATCGTATCGACGCGCGTGGTGAACACCGCCAGTCGCACCTCTCGTCCGGCGACCGGAAATTCCACCATGGTCCCCTCAGACTTGCCGATCCAGTTTCGCTGCATGACCAGGACCTTTTCGGGCCAGCCTGACATCCTGTAGGTTTCTTGCAGCAACTCGTCCGCGTAATCGGTGATCTTCAAAAACCACTGCTCCAATTCCTTTTGGACCACCAGGCTCTGATCCCGCCAGCAACGCCCCCCTTCCACCTGCTCGTTGGCCAGGACCGTCTGGCACAGGTGGCACCAATTGACCAGGCTGCGCTTTTTGTAGGCCAGGCCGCGCTCGTACATCTTCAAGAAAAACCATTGGTTCCAGCGATAGTATTCAGGCAGGCAGGTCGTGACTTCCCGGCGCCAATCGTAGCTGATTCCCCATCGCCGAATCTGACTCTTGCCGTGGGCAGTGTTGTCCAGGGTCCACTTCTCCGGGTGCGTCTGGTGTTTGATGGCAGCGTTCTCCGCTGGCAACCCAAAGGCGTCCCATCCGATGGGGTGAAGAACGTTGAAGCCGTTCATGGTCTTAAAGCGGGCCAGCACGTCCCCCATCGAATAGTTCCTCACGTGCCCCATGTGGAGCTTTCCCGAAGGATAGGGCAGCATCTCCAGGACGTAATACTTCGGCCTGTCAGTGTCCTCGCGCACCTCAAAGGCCCGGGATTCCTCCCAGAGGCGTTGCCATTTGACCTCGATCGCCTCGAAGTCGTATTCCTGCTTTCCCATTCCGGATCCCTACCAGGCGCGACTGCGCTAAAATTGTGCTCCCATTATAACATCCGAGTCCGACCCCTCCGGGGCGCCCTGGGCGCCCTTCGTAGAGGTGGCTGGCTTAAATATTGAATCTTAACACCTTTAGGGATTTTCAAGCGTGGTGGGCAGATGCGTAAAGATCCTTCAACTTTCCCCTAAGTCATTTCTACAGCCGAGATTAGCTCCTGACAAAGGCCTTGACAAAGGATAAACACCGAAAATATAATAGTTTCACTCACTTAAGGCGGAGGTCTTCGGTGATCAAACAGGACATCGTAAATCGAGTGGCAGAGAAGCTCAACACCACCAAGGTCAAGGCGGAACTCGCGGTAGAATCGGTGTTTGACACCTTAAAGGAGGCGATGCGTCAGGGTGACCGCATTGAGTTACGCGGGTTTGGCGTCTTCATCGTCAAGCCGCGCAAGAGCGGCATCGGAAGAAATCCTAGGACCGGCCAAGAAGTGGGAATCCCCCCTGGAAGAACCATCCGATTCAAACCCGGAAAAGAAATCAGACCCGAACAGATCCGGTAGTGCCCCGAGCGAGCGATCCTGTCTCTGGGGGCCTACAGACCTATGTTATAGTGGCGCTGTGGAAGATCAGTCCCCCGTTTCGAACCTGGGCCCTTCGCAGGAACCGTATGTCCTGATCAATCCTGAAGCGGAAAGCACTCGGCCTCGGTTCGGACTCCCGCTCGCGCTCTTCCTGCTCACCATCCTTACTACCCTTTACGCAGGATTGGAATTTCAGCTTGCTTTTACGGGCACCGAGGTGAGCAGCATGGGCGAACTGTCCCGGGCGGTTCTCAGACGTCCCTCGCTGCTTCTCCGGGGACTTCCCTTTTCCTTTACGATCCTCTTCATCCTGTTAACTCACGAGCTCGGTCACTTCATCACCTGTCGATATTACGGGATCAACGCCACCCTTCCCCATTTTCTTCCGGCTCCCACGTTCGTGGGGACCTTCGGAGCTTTCATCAAGATCAAGTCACCGTTTTGGGGCCGCCGATCTCTCTTCGATGTGGGGATCGCGGGCCCCCTGGCGGGCTTTGTCGTGGCCGCCCTGGCGCTGGTGGCGGGCGTGCGCGCGTCCGACGTCGTTCCCTGGGATCCCGACCGCTTCAGTGGCCCCTCTTTCGGCGAGCCTCTTATTTTCAAGGGCGCCGTCTGGTGGCTGCTGCCTCCCCTGGCGGCAAATGAGACCATCAACCTTCATCCCATCGGATGGGCGGCTTGGTTCGGCATGCTGGCGACATGCTTGAACTTACTCCCGATTGGGCAGCTCGATGGAGGACATATCACTTACGCGTTGTTTGGGAGTCACCGACACCGCCTGCTTTCCAAAGCGGCGTGTCTATCGTTGATCCCGTTGAGCATCCTGGCCTGGCCCATTCCCTCCTACTTGTTGTTCGGCGTCATCCTGCTCCTTTTGGGGCTCCACCACCCGCGGACGTTGGACGATACTGAGAGCCTGGGCATGAGGCGAGTTTGTGTGGCCCTCGTGGCGTTGCTGGTCTTCATCGTGACCTTCATCCCTGTTCCCGTCACCCTCAAATAAGAACGTCAACCGTGAAAGGTCAATCGTCATTCGTCGATCGTTTGACGTTTGACCACAGGGGACGGCAGGACCAGGCTGCGAAGCAGCTGCAGGTTCTCAACGTCTGCCTTCATGTCCCGGCCTTTGGGCGTCTCCAGGATCTTGGGCACGTGCTCAAACCGCCGGTCGTTCACCAGGCAGCGGAAGCCTTCCAGACCGATGAAGCCCTCACCGATGTGCTGGTGGCGGTCCACGCGGCAGCCCAGGCCTTTCTTGCTGTCGTTTGCGTGGATCACCCGGACCCGGTCGATCCCCAGGATGCGGTGGAAACTCTCCAGGGTCTGCTCATACCCTTCGGGGGTGCGAATGTCATAGCCCGCTGCAAAGATATGGCAGGTATCGATGCAAATCCCGACGCGGTCCTTCTGGTTTACCCGATCCAGGATTCGCGCCAAGTGCTCGAACCGGTAGCCCACGTTAGTCCCCTGGCCCGCGGCGGTCTCCAAACAAACCTGGATCCGGTAACCCCGCGTCCGGTTCAGAAGTTCGTTGAGCGAATCGGCAATGCGCCGGAGGCCGTCCTCCTCCGTCGAGGTCAAGCACGCGCCTGGGTGAGTCACCAGGCAAGGAATGCCGAGGATTTCGCAGCGTTCCAACTCCTCCCGAAACGTCCGCATGGACTTCCGGTAGCAAACGGTGTCCGTGGAAGCCAGGTTAATCAAGTAGCTGTCATGGGCCACAATGGGTGAAATCCCTGTGACCGCACGCAGTTCGTCGAAACGCCGCACTTCCTGGTCCGAGAGCGGGCGGCTGGCCCACTGCATGTTGTTCCTGACGAAGATCTGGAGGGTCCGGCAGCCCACTTCCCGGCCGCGCTCAATCGCTCGATCCACACCGCCGGCGATGGACATGTGGGCACCCAGCAGGGGCTCCCCAAAAGTCGGGGCCCGACGGGTCGTCGTCTCCGTTACTTCTGTGATACGCATGGATGGCCGGCGATGTAAAAGCGCCAGAGCTTTTCTCGTCCCTCCCGGATCCCGATTCGATGTGTTCGCACCACCCGGATTCGTTCTTGCCGCGTGCGTCGTATGAACAGCAGGTGACCGCACAGGTCCGAGCCGTTCAAGTCCCGGTTGATGGCCATGGCCTGGCAGATCTTGCCCGGTCCATTCATCAGATCCTCCCTGACACAGGCCTTGGGGCGAAGCCGGAACATTTCGTCCGTTCCTTCCATGGGCTCCAGGGCCCGTATCAGCACCGCCGCCGGGAAGCCGGGACGCTCGGTCACGGCATTGAGCATGTGGTGCATGCCATAAGTAAAATACACGTAAGCGTGGCCCGGTTCGCCGTACATCACCACATTCCTGACCGTGAGGCCCCGATGCGCGTGGCAAGCCGGATCGTCCTCGCCCACATAGCCTTCCGTCTCCACGATTCGACCCACCAGGGCCTGTCCGGACTCCAGCACGCGGACCAGTAGCTTTCCGAGGAGGTCCTGCGCCACCTGAAGCGTGGGTCGCTCGTAAAAGCTACGGGGCAAGGCATTGGATCTCATGTTTCGTGCACCCGCGCGAGCGCGGAGCTGCGGGATCGTGAAGACAATCAAGAAACAGGTTGGGCTAGGTTTGAGGGATTCCAGCCCGTGCAGGATTCCTTCAACATTCCCAGGCGACAAAGACTGAAATCGTACTTGACGGGGTCCTCCGGATCAAAGCGCTTGAGGCTGCGCGTGATCTGGAGAGCCATCTTCCAGCCGGGAGATTTTAACCGGGTCAAGCCCAGGGCCCGGGAGACGCGGTAAACATGGACGTCCAGGGGGACCACCAACCGCGAAGTGGGAACCTCGGGCCAAAGGCCCAGGTCCAGGGAATCCTGCCGCACCATCCAGCGCAAGAAAAGGTTCAGGCGCTTGCACGCGCTGCCATCCTGGGGAGACGGCAAAAAAAAGCGCACCCTCGCTTTTGGCGGCAGGAGGCCAGACCGATAAAAGGGCGAACACTCTTGGGACAACAGCCGGCCCACAAACCGGGACAAGGCCGGCCCCACATGTTCCTCGTGAGGGTCAAATCCTTCCAGGAAAAGCGCCTTCAATGACCCGTGGGACTCCAGAACTTGACGAAGCAAATGCATCAGACACGCAAGGTCTCTCCCGCGAATCCACCGGTGCACGAAGTGCTGTAAAGCCCTTTCTCCCTCCCGGGGATCAAATCGGCGGAGGTACGCCGCGGGGGAAGGCCCCATGCGGCCCAGCAGAGCCTCCAGATGGTCACGAATGATGTCGGCCCGCCCGAAGGCAAGAACCGCGGAAAGAAAGCTCACCACTTCCCGGTCCAGGGGATCCGGATAGCGGTGGGGCAGGCTGAGGGGGTCCGTGTGGAGGAACTCAGCGTTGTACTTCGCGTACAGAAATTCCAAGAGTTCCTTCAGTTGATGCCGGCGCAGGCGCATCACCCCGCACCTACTTCGGAGAGACTCGTCAGAAAGCTTGCCGAAACCCCTTTCGAGTTTCCGTTCATTTTGCGGTTCCCCGGCTCCTATGCGGAAGTAGGTGCGGGGTCAATCTAATTTTAGCCCCGGCCATTTTTGATCCACAAGCGCCTTGATCTCCGGACTCATGGCGATCTCGTCGGGCCATTCCCGCGCGAAGCCCTCCTCCTTCCACTTTCGGGTGGCGTCGATGCCTATCTTGGAACCGAAAGCAGGAAGGCGGGAGGCATGGTCCAGGACATCCACGGGGCCCAGCGTGAACTGGATGTCCCGCTCCGGATCAATGTGGTTCAGCACCTTCCAGGCCACTTCGCTGAAGTCGTGTACGCGGGTGTCCGCGTCCACCACGATGATGCACTTGGAAAACATGGCCTGGCCCATTCCCCAGAGGGCGTTCATCACCTTTCGGGCATGGGCCGGATACGATTTGCGGATCGAGACAATCATCAAGTTGTGGAAGACCCCCTCGAAGGGCATATTCATGTCCACGATCTCCGGCAGCTGCTTTTGAATGACCGGCAGGAAGATGCGCTCGATGGCTTTTCCCATGTGGCAGTCTTCCTGAGGCGGCCTGCCCACGATGATAGACTGGTAAAGCGGATCCTTGCGGTGGGTGATGCAGGTGATGTGAAACACGGGATAGAAGTCCGACAGGGAGTAAAAGCCCGTGTGGTCGCCGAAGGGTCCTTCCCTCCTGCGCTCGCCCGGGTCCACGTATCCTTCCAGCACGATCTCGGCGCTGGCGGGGACTTCCAGATCGTTGGTTTCGCAGGGGACGAGCTCCACGGACTCGCCTCCGAGGAAACCCGCCAGCATCAGCTCGTCCAGACCTTCCGGAAGAGGCAGCACCGCGGAGAAAGGAACCGCCGGTTCGGCACCGATGACCACGGACACGGGCATTCGACGGTGGAGTTTTTCGTAGCGGCGGAAGTGCTCGGCGCCGTGCTTGTGGGTCTGCCAGTGCATGGCGGTAGTCTGGCCATCGAAAACCTGCATCCGGTACATTCCGACGTTGCGCTTCTCCGTTTCGGGATCGCGGGTGAACACCAGTGCCATGGTGATGTAGCGACCAGCGTCCTGTGGCCAGCATTTCAGGATGGGAAATTCCAGAACGGAAAAGTCCTTCCGGACAATGACTTCCTTGCAAAGGCCGTCCCTGACTCTTTTGGGGAAAAAGTGGGCCAGATCTGCCAGCCGGGGCAGTAGCTTGATCTTCTCCACCAAGCCCTGGGGAGACTTGAAGTCCAGCAAGTCGCTCACCCGGGCCGTCACGTCCTCGATCTTCTCGACCCCCAGGGCCATCGCCATCCGACGAGGGGAACCATAGGTATTGATCAGCACAGGGGCGCGAGAGCCCTTGACATTCTCGAATAGCAAGGCGGGGCCCACCTTTTTGCTCACCCGATCGGTGATCTCGGTGATCTCCAGTTCCGGATCCACCGGCGCGGCGATTCGCCGAAGCTCTCCCTCTTTTTCCAGCCTCTTGACGAACTCACGAAGGTCCTTGTAGGCCACCGTCCCTCCCGTCCAGGCCCAACCCTCTAATGGAAGGCTGCAAGGCTGGAAGAATGGAAGACTGAAAAACGCCATCTCCCCAGTCTTGCAGCCTTCCAGTCTTCCATCCTTCCAATCTTCCCGCTTTCGCTAAAGCTCACCTGCCGCTATGGAGCGCAGCGGAACAGCGGTCAGGTGCAGCGCCTTGTGAGCTGTTCCGTGAATATCCTTTCGATATAGTCGTACTCTTCGCTGCGCTCCAGGAAGAGGATATGCGCATCGGCAAACTTCGCCCTGTCCCATGTGCCGTCGTCGTATTTCTTGCGGAGATCATCATATGGCGTCGCTGAGATGATGTACGAATCCAGCGTTATGTCCTTCCGCTTGCTTCTCGCGCCTATACCCTTCGCCAGGTTCGGCAGCGATTCATGCAGGCGTGCTTTCTCGTCGTGCTTGTACGCTTCGGCGTGAAGCATTCCGTGGGGCTCCAGAAAAACGATGTACTGCTTCTTCCCATCCATGATCCACAGGATGAAGTCCGGATAGAAACCCCTCTCCTCCGGTGTCGCGCCAGATAACCACGATCCGCCGGTGGTCAATTCGGCCGCGATAGACCAGGTATCGCCGCCCGTCATCATCATATACCTTCCGCGTCTGGACGTGCAGGCCGAGCAGGTAGTTGAACGTCTCAGGGATGTCCGCGACCTTCTCGCGGGTCTGGCCGCCGGCGCGTATGTGCAGCTTGTAGCTGAACGGCCGGGCCAGTTTTTCCACGTTCAGCTCGGGATCATATTTCCACGCATGAGTCGGATGCTCCACGTCCTTACCAGTGAAAGGGTTCCGGATGGAGTACACCAGATTGGGGCGCTGCTCCTTCGTCGCCGGATTGACGTATGAGGAACTAATCCAAGGTCCCCTCGGGTCGTTGTCGGGATTCGAATAGTTGCTCGTCGACTTCTCGCTTCTGGACTCGCGAATGATGTCCAGCGCATCGCTGGAGCGATAGCACAACACGGTGTCCTTCAGGCTGTAAAAGCGCTTGGCATTGTTGCTCCGCGTGTAACGCTTTTCCCATGCGATGTCAGCAAGGAAGTTGTCGGGACCGAATAGGGCGTCGCACAAAAGCCGCAATCTCGAAACCTCAATGAAGCCGATGGTCAAGAAGATGAGTCCGGCCTGAGACAAAACTGGTCGGGTTGTTGAGAGCCGGTTCTCCAACATGCTCAACCAGCTTGAATGCTGGTAGGTGTCCTTGTCCGCCTTTTTCAGCCCCTTGGGAATCTCCGTCAGGGCGTCGGCGATGATCGCATCCTGCTGGTTCTTCTTTCCGTAGGTGATCTCTTCCTGCCCGGTCAGCGGCCGGTACTCGAAGGGGATGACGAGTTGGCCGGTATCCTGGTCCCATTCCGTTTCCTCGACGCGGGGCAGGAAGAACCGCTTGTCGCCCTTGACGTTGTTCTGCTCGACGCTCGCGGCCTGGAGCTTGAAGTGCACCGTCACGCCGCGCGAGGAAAAGCTATAGTCGTGAAAGTGCTCGGCGGTCTTGACGTAGTACTGGTCATTGTTGGCCCAGTACAGATAGACTTCCTCGCCGTTATAGGGGATGGCGTACCTCTGACGCCTGGAGTAGCGGCGCTTCGAGATGAAGTCGCCGTCCTGGTAGTAGCGACTGAAGAAGGTATACAGGTGATTGAAGATGCTGGCTTCGAGGGCTTCACGGCTACGACCGCCGGCGGCCTTGGCCTTCAGGTCCATGTACTTCTTGCCCAGCGGGGTGCCGTGGTACGCCTCCGCCAGGTTTCCATCGGCATCGAGGGCCTCTTTGCCCAGCGCTTGGGCGATCTGCTCGGCGACCTCTTTCAGTTCCTTGGCGGCCTGGGACTGATCCGCCAGCGCGCCGCGATCCAACTCTTCGGCAATTGTCTTCGGCAAGTTCTGCGTGATGAACTTCTCGATCACATCCCGCTTGTAGTTCATGATACGGTAAATGCCGAAGTCCAGGTCGGCACAGTCGAACTGGAACAGCTCCCGCAGGAGTAGCTGGAACTTCTCTTGTTGCGTCGTCATGGTTTAACCTGTCTGTGTTGGCCAGCTAACGTCGGGCATCAGGCGCCGCCGAAGGCGGTCGCCTGCATGCACTTGATACTCATTGAGGCCCCCTCCTGGGCATACCGCCTGGTAT
>JACQTF010000162.1 GCA_016210925.1 Acidobacteriota bacterium
CATTTCGTCCGTGAGCACCCGCACGTAGCCTGCGATGGCGCTTCCTGACTCCGCATCCTAACCTTGGTCGATCTCGGCCGAAAGAGGGTAGGAGCCGGCTTCCGCATCTTCCCGCACTCGAAATCGCAAAAGCAAAGGGGAACCGGGTCCGGCATCCACCCGGACGCTTCCCGACGTTGCGGAGACCTCCCCGTAACGCTGCTCGAGCTCGGACCAGAGCCGTTGGAATGAGCCGGGCACAACGCCGGAACCGGTCGATCCCGGCGATCCGAAGGATGCCGGTGAGAGGATGATGCAGAGAGCTCCGGCCAACGACTGCCGCCGCGGGCCTGCGTGGGAAAGAATCATGACTGTGCCTCACGGCTTTTTATCACGAACCCATCATGCCTTTCCAGCGGACCGCAGAGGTTCCACGCGGGACGCCCCGGAACATGCTCCGCAGGGGTCGTGTTGGGTTCTATAAAAAAACTGTTGTTCTCCGGCAGGACCGTGTTATGAACTGAGTGCGGTCTGAGCACGGCTGAGGTCACAAAGCTCACCCGATTCAGATCAGGCCGAGGGAGGAGGCAACGATATGACTCCATCATCTCACCGATTGCAAAGAGCCGGCGTGGTTGCGTTAACATCCCTGGCGGGCCTGGCGGGAGCTGCGGCCGCATGGGCGCTCTTCGCCGGGGCGGCCTTTGATGAGGAAAGAAAGACGGTCGATGCAGACAGAGCTCCCCGCCGGGTGATTAGAGATCCCGATCCGACTTATAGCGCCATCGCGGTGGACCCTGTGCGTAATGAAGTAGCTCTTCAGGATGAAAACCTGTTCCAGATCCTGATGTACGACCGGCTGGACAATACCCCCGCCCGAGCGGCGATGACCGAACCGATCCGGGTGATTGGCGGGAAAAAGACGAAAGTGGAATTCAACTGCGGCCTTTATGTGGACCGGACAAACGGGGATGTTTATTCCGTCAATAACGACACGGTGGATACGATGGTCGTCTTTTCTCGGGAGGCCAAGGGAAATGTGGCTCCGGATCGGGAGCTTCATACTCCGCACAGGACCTTCGGCATCGCGGTGGACGAGGAGAGCCAGGAGCTTTTTCTTACGGTCCAGCATCCTCCCAAGGTGGTCGTTTACCGCAAGATGGCGTCAGGGGAAGAGAAACCCATCCGAACCCTGGAGGGGCCCAACACGCAGCTCGAGGATGCCCACGGGATTGCTGTGGATATGAAGAGCAATTTGATATTTGTCAGCAATCACGGCAGTGCCAGCAACGCGAATGTGGCTGGTTCCGGCAGGTTTGAACCTCCCTCGATCACGGTGTATCCGCTCAAAGCCAGCGGAGACAGCCGGCCGCTGCGCGTCATCGAAGGCTCCAAAACCCAGTTGAACTGGCCGGCTGGAATCTACCTGGATCCGGAGCATGGGGAATTGTACGTCGCCAACGACGTCGGTGACTCGATCCTGGTCTTCCGCACGACCGATGGTGGCAACGTGGCACCCACCCGGGTGCTGAAGGGTCCCAAGACCGGGATCAAAAACCCCACCGGCGTGTTTGTGGACACCAAGAACCAGGAACTGTGGGTCTCGAATATGGGCAATCACGCGGCCACTGTCTATCCGCGTACGGCGGAGGGAGATACGGCGCCGCTCCGCACCATCCGGGCTGCACCACGAGGCAAGCTGGCGTTGGCCATCGGGAACCCGGGCGCCGTGGCGTACGACAGCAAGCGGCAGGAGATATTGGTGCCCAACTGAGTGGCCCACCCGCAAATTGCGGCCTTCGCCAGGCTGGCGAAGGGTGCAACCCCGCCCAAGAGGTTGATCGCCGGGCAAGCGACCAAATTAAGCCGGACGATGCATGACATCCGAGTGGACGAGATCCATGATGAAATGCTGGTGACCAATCCCTTCGCCCAAGCGATTCTGACGTTTCGCGCGGGCGTCGATGGAGAGGAGGCGCCCATTCGAATCATCCAGGGTCCCAGCACGCAACTGGACAGTCCAGATCGGCTGGACGTCGATCCGGTACACAACGAGATTTTCGTTCCCGAAGGAGATTCGATTCTGGTGTTCCCCCGGGAGGGCCAGGGCGACGTGGCGCCGATCCGGGTCATCCGAGGTCCTGACACTCAATTGCGGCGTGCGCAGGCTATCGCTGTGGATCCCGTCCACAATCTGATCATCGTCGGCTTTAACAGTGATTTTAGCAGCCGAACAGGAGGCACCCGTGGAGCCTTGTTGATCTTCAACCGTACGGACAACGGAAACGTGAAGCCTCGAGCGGCGATCCGGGGCCCGAAATCGGGCATCATCAGGATCAACCAAATTCAAGTCTATCCGCCCCGGGGGTGGATCATTGCTGCCCAACCCGGCGCCGGCGACGCGGTGGAGCCGGAGGGAGCTTTCGTCGGCGTTTGGAGCATCCACGATGACGGAGACGTTCCGCCCCGATGGGTGATCGGGGGCCCGAAAAGCACGTTGAAGAAACCCCGCGGAGTGGTTCTGGACCCCAGAAACAAAGAAGTCATCGTGGCGGACATGCGCCTCAACGCCGTGCTGACGTACTACTTTCCCGAAATCTTTTAGTCTGAGAGCGAAGAGAGCGAAACTCGCCCTTGACAGGGCTTCCGGCTTTGCACTACAGTACCCCCAGCCTCAGGCTTGATTCTTTGGGTGGTACGTTCCTCGGCGGCGCGTTGAGGAGGTGCCCTTTAGCGGGCAGTTGGGCTCCGGGCGTCTGACCGGCGACAGCGTTCAGCATGGCGTCTGCCGACGCACGGGGTTCCCTCCATCCAACTTTTAAGAACCATCGGATAGGCCTCGGAAGGGCCTGCCAAGCCCGCAAGGGATCGGAACGACGATTGACCGCAGGGGAGGTTTTGAAATGAGCCGAAAATTGTTGGTCCTTTTCTCTCTTTTGTTCGTCCTGTCGTCAAACCTGTTCGCCCAGCTGACGACAGGGACGATTTCCGGAACGGTGACGGACACGACAGGGGGTGTTATACCGGGAGCCCAAATCACGGTGAAAAACACAGATACGGGTGTGGCGCGCAGCTTGGTCACCGATGCGGGAGGGCGATATGAGGCTCCCAGCCTGCCCTTGGGCAATTATGAAGTGACCGCGGAGCTCTCCGGATTTCAGACCACCATTCGACGAGGGATCGGCCTGACGGTGGGACGGCATGCGGTGGTGGATTTGGTCCTGCAGGTGGGTGAGATCACGCAAGCGGTCACCGTGACGGGTGAAGCGGCGTTGGTGGAAACGACTACTGCCACGGTGTCCAACTTGGTCGATGAGAAGCGGGTGGGGGACCTGCCCCTCAACAACCGGGACCTGACCCAGTTGACCTTCTTGCAGCCCGGGGTGCTTCAAATCCCCACATCTGGGGCACAAGGCGTATTCAGCGGCCTGGGGGCGAAGCTGACGGTGGCTGGCTCCCGGCAGACCCAGAACGTTTACCTGTTGGACGGGGTTTCCAATTCCGATCTGTCAGGCAATGCGCAGAGCGCCTCTGGAGCCTACCTGGGCGTGGACGCGATCAAGGAGTTCCAGATTATTACAAACAACTATTCGGCCGAATATCGGAGCCAGGCCGGGGCCATTATCAGCGCCGTGACCAAATCGGGAACGAACGAATTTCACGGCTCGGCCTTCTGGTTCCATCGTAACGACAACCTGGACGCGGCCAACTTCTTTGATAACGCCTTCGGGAACCCCAAGCCGGAATTTAAGCGGAACCAGCTCGGCGGCTCTCTAGGAGGGCCGATCATAAAGGATAAGACCTTTTTCTTTGGAAGCTACGAGGGCTTGCGGGAAAGGTTGAGCACGACCGACGAGGCGCGAGTTCCCACTTTGGATGCGCGGCGGGGCATCTTGCCCAACAGGACGGTCCAGGTGAACCCGGTAGCGAAGCCCTATCTGGACTTGTACCCCATTCCCGGCCAGGGCAATACGGTGGTGCAGGACTTCGGCGATGGGACAGTGCGAATTGCGGGAAACGGAAGGCAGCCCACGGAGAGCGACTTTGTGACGGCTCGAATTGACCATCACTTCGCCAGCGAAAAGCTGGGCTCCCTCTCCGGAACCTACAACTTCGATGACAGCGAACGGTCGCCCTTCGGGATTTTAGGCGACTTGACGGAGGGAGATTCCGGAGGCAATGGCATCACCAGCGAAAAGCATGTGGTCTCGGCGAGCCACACCAGCGTCCTTTCCCCGACCACTCTGAATGAGTTCAATTTCGGATACAGCGTCAGCGATGTCTTTGGCGACGTTCCGCTCAGCAAACGCGACTTCAGCGGCTTGCGGTTCCATCCCAATCGCGAGCTCATGGGCCAGATCAATGCGGGCGAATTGAGTTCTATTGGTTTTCGGGTCAACTTCAGTGAGTACGAGCAAAAAGTCCTGACGTTTAAGGATGGCCTTTCGCTGACCCGCGGGAACCATTCTTTCCGATTGGGAGGAGAGATCAACCGCTTTCGGTATAAACAGGACAGTTGCAGCCGGGGCTGCAATGGGATTTACGACTTCCGGACTTTGGAAACTTTCCTGAGGGGAATCCCCCGGCGGTTCCAGGTGTTTCTGCCGGGTTCCGAGAACCCGGAGCGTAATTTGAGCCAGCTTTTCGTCGGGGTGTACTTTCAGGACAACTGGCAGGTCCGCCCGTCCTTGACGTTGAACCTGGGATTGCGGTACGAGTTCACGACCGTTCCGGAAGAAGACGACAATCAGATCTCGAATTTGGTGAGTTTTAATGACTCCTTTGTCTCGGTGCCGGCTTCCATTGTGGCCAAGTTTCCGAATCTCACCTTTGCCGGGACCATCGATGACTGGTACGATAATCCTACGCTGAAAAGCTTCAGCCCACGCTTTGGATTTGCCTGGGCGCCCAGATCCAGGAAGACCTCCCTACGCGGCGGATTCGGCCTCTTCTATGAACATCCCATGCTCTTCAACTTTCGCACCTCTCTCCAGGAACTGCCGCCCTTCGTCCTGGTCGGACGGGCAGAGGATCGGGATGCCGAAAGAGCCGGCACGACGTTGCGGTTCCCCGATGCCTTCACTACACAGCTCTCGCTGCTCCGGGGTCGACCTAATATCCGGAGCTTCGAATTTGACCTGAAGAACACCTATATGTATCGCTGGAGCTTGACGTTGCAGCGGGAACTGGGGTCCGATTGGGTGGTTTCGGCGGGCTATACAGGCTCCAGAGCTCTGCACCTGTGGACGCAAGGCCTGCCTAACATTAATCGCTGGGAGGGCTGGCCGGAAAACCCCAAAGGACCGAAATTCTTCCCGCCAGGAGGTCGCGCGATCAACCCGAACTTTGGGGAGGTCCGAATTCAGTCCTCCAACGCCAATAGCTGGTTCCAGGGCCTGGCGGTGGGTGCGCAGAAGCGGATGAGCCGCGGGCTTCAGGTGCAGTTGGCCTACAACCTTTCTAAGGCGATCGACCAAGGATCGGGCGTGACCAGCGGCGGGGAGGAGCTTCCGGAAACCCAGCGGGGCATCTATTTCTGGGACATGCAGTTGAAAAAAGGTCGTGCAGGCTTTGACATTCGCAACAGCTTCGTGGGCAACTTCACCTATGAGTTCCCCCAGGCAAATCTCGACGGAGTGGGCGCCGCTCTTGTGAATGGGTGGCAAATCAATGGTATCCTGTCCCTGGTGGATGGTCATCCGCTCACGGTCATTGACAGCAGCGAAGCTCAGACGGACCGGATCGGGGACAATGAGAGCCTGCGAGTGGACCTCATCCCAGGCGGTAACAACGACCCCCTGCTGGGCGGCCCAGACCGGTACTACGATGTGAGCCAGTTCACCCCATCCCGGTTGGGATTCTTCGGCACGCTGGGTCGCGGCACGGTCACCTCTCCAGGCGTCGCCACGTTGGACTTTTCTCTCTTTAAGAACTTCAAGCTGACGGAAGAGAGCCGCTTCCAGTTTCGGGCGGAGTTCTTCAACCTGTTCAACCGTGCCAACTTCGCGACGCCGGACATGACCCCGTTCACGACTGCTGGACGGCCGGATGCCAACGCGGGCCGGATCACCGGCACCAGCACATCGGCCCGGCAGGTCCAGTTTGGTCTGAAATACATTTTCTGATCTGAGGGCTCGATTCCTGCAGGGTCGGGGAAAATCGCAGGTTGCAGGAAAATTGCCGCTTGACTCTCTTTTTCGCATTGTGATAGTTGAGAGAAGCGTTCGGAACTCTCCCGCACTTTAGGCACAACCCTGGTTCGGAAGAATGAAATCCTGTGAGGCAAACCTATGAAACTGCGCATAGCCACTTCCCGTAGGATGTTCGTCTGCACGCTCACGGTGCTTCTCGCGACGCTGGCAGGCGCCGGTGCTGCCTGGGTCTTGTTTTCGCCACCGGTGCCTGGCTCTGACGCGCCGGCGGCGAGCCGACTCCCCCGGGGGAACGATTCCTTCCAGATGGTGGACTACCAGCCCTTGACGGGATCGATGATGTGCGACCTGTTCCCCACGGTTCTGGCGGATGAGAAGGTTGCCCCGAGTCTTGCCGGAGATCCCATCAAACCCCTCCGAATGGTATGGGATCCTTATTACAGCTTTGCCGGGATCGGCGTGGATCCGGAAAACCATCAGATCGTCGTGAGCGATGAGAATCGCTTTAACTTGCTGTTGTACGACCGAAGCAAGAAATATCCCGGTATTGCGGAACCGCTCTCGATCATCAGTGGACCCAAGACGGACATCGAGTACGTGTGCGGGGTGTTCTTCGACTACAAGAACGGTGAGATCTTCGGGGTCAATAATGACACTCTGGACAAGATGATCGTTTTCTCCCGGGACGCCAAGGGAAATACGGCTCCGTTGAGGTCCCTGGCCGTGGATCACGGTGCCTGGGGAGTCTACGTGGACAACACCCACGACGAGGCGTGGATCACCACCCAGCACATTAACAAGATCAACGTGTACCGCAGGACGGCCCAAGGGGATGAGAAGCAGCTGCGGTTCATCCAGGGGCCTCACACGGGATTGGCCGACCCCCACGGCGTCTGGGTGGACGTGGCCCATGGTGAGATCTTCGTGACCAACCACGGTTCGTATCACGCCGTCCAGCCCGGCGAGGTGGAGCGCGAGGAGGGCGGGCGAAGGCCTGAAGCAGGACGCAGGAGCGAGGAGCCCACCGAGCTTCCGGAACTGACCCCCTCCACAGGGCGCTTCGACGATCCTTCCATCACCGTCCATTCTCGGACGGCCACGGGCGACGCCAAACCGCTGCGCGTCATTCAGGGCCCACTCACTCGCCTTAATTACCCCCTGGCCATTTCCGGGGACGCCGAACATAACGAGATCGCGGTGGCCAACGACGGTGACAATTCGATTCTGATTTTCAGCAGGACTGTACAGGGAAATGTGGCTCCCCTGCGAGTCCTCAAGGGCCCTGCGACGCAGATCGCACAGCCCACTGGGGTTTTCATCGACACGAAGAACGACGAGCTGTGGGTCTCGAACTGGGGGAATCACCGGGCGAACGTCTATCGTCGCACGGCCCAGGGCAATGAGGCTCCCCTGCGCACGATCGCCAGCGCTCCGCGGGAGGCGCCCAGCGCCGGGATCGGCAATCCCGGCGCCATGGCCTACGATCCCGCCCGCCAGCAGATCCTGGTGCCCAACTGAGTGAACCATCCGCG
>JACQTF010000171.1 GCA_016210925.1 Acidobacteriota bacterium
CAAGAGATTCAGGACCAGCCTCGTGCCTGCCGAGCCGCGCTGCAACGTCTGGACGGCCAGAGAGAGCAACTGGCACGGAGGTATCCTTTTCACCGCTATGAACAGGTGCTGCTCACCGGCTGCGGCTCCTCCCTGAACCTGGGCATGATCGCCCAGCACATGATCGCGAAACTGAACGGCGTTTCCTGCCGGGCTGTACCGGCCTCGGAGCTTCTGCTTTACCCTCGCACCTACCTGCCTGGTCGGGGCAAGACCCTTGTGCTGGCCATCTCCCGCACGGGCGAGACCTCCGAGACGCTGCTGGCAGTCCGCAAGCTGAAACGACAGGGCGCTGGGGAACTGATCGCCTTCACGTGTTACGACGACAAGGCCCTGGTGCGCCTGGCGGACCTTTCCCTGGTCTTCTCGGAGGGGGAAGAGCACAGCGTGGTGATGACCAAAGCCTTCACCGTCCTGTTGCTGGGAATCGCGTACCTGGCGGACTTGCACGCCGGAGGCGCGAACGCTTCCCAGTGGACGAAAATCCCCGCCGTCATCGAGGAGAGCTTGCGGCAGAACGGGGAACGAATGCGCCGGCTGGCCCAGGACGACTCCCTCACCCAGTTCATCTTCCTGGGCACGGGACCGCGCTACGGATTGGCCCGGGAATCCATGCTGAAGATCCAGGAAATGGCCGCCGACCGGGCGGAAGCACACCAGACCCTGGAGTTCCGCCACGGCCACAAGGCCATCCTGAACCACAAGACTCTCGTTGTGATCTTTTCCTCGAAAGCCGAGCGTTCCTACCTGAACCGTTTGTCCCAGGAGATCAAACAAGCAGGGGCCAGGATCCTGCTTCTCGGGAGCAGCCTCCCGGACGATTTGCTATCGGTCGTTGACGATTCCGTCACTTTTGGCGGGCGGGTGAAGGAGCTCTTCGGTCCCATCTACCTGATCCATCTGATGCAACTCCTGGCGTTCTGGCGGGCGATCCTGGCCGGGCGCAACCCGGACCAACCGGAACTAATAAACCGGGTGGTGACCCTTCCAGGAGACCATGCTTGAGGAGGAATCCTGCTGTCATTGACGCTGATGCATGACTTTCACTACCAAGGTGGTCACCTGTGCTGCGAGGGGGTACCCCTGGAGCGCATCGCGGAGGAAGTGGGGACCCCCTGCTACGTCTACAGCCGCAGCGCCCTGGAGAAACAGTTTCGGCGTTTCGGCGCGGCCTTTGCCGCCAAACCCCACCTCACCTGCTTCGCCGTGAAGGCCAATTCCAATCTTTCCATCCTCCGGTTCCTGTCCCGCCTGGGAAGCGGCTTCGACGTCGTCTCCGGGGGAGAGCTGTACAGGGTCCTGAAGGCTGGCGCCGATCCAGGGAAGGTGGTTTTCTCCGGGGTGGGAAAGAGCCCTCAGGAGATCCTGGAAGCCATGGAAGCCGGCATCCTGCTGTTCAACGCCGAGTCGCCCCAGGAACTGGATCTTCTGGAATCGCTGGCCCGCGGCAAGCGTAGGGTCGCTCGCGTCTCCCTGCGGGTCAACCCGGACGTGGACCCGAAGACCCATCCCTATACCGCCACGGGCCTGCGCCAGCACAAGTTCGGCATCCCCGCCGAGGAAGCACCGGCCCTGGCCCGAAAGCTCCGATCGAGCCGGTGGCTGCGCCTGGTCTGTGTGGGATGCCACATCGGCTCCCAGATCACGGAGCTGGGGCCGTTCGTGGATGCCGTCTCCAAGATCAAGAAGCTATGGCTCCAGGTGCGGGATGAGGGGTCCCCCCTTCGGTTCCTGGACGTCGGGGGCGGACTGGGGATCACGTACGGGAACGAGCATCCCCCGGAACTGGAGGAGTACGCTTCGGCCGTCCTGGGCGAAATCGGCGACCTGGACTGCACTCTCCTGCTGGAACCCGGCCGCGTCATCGTGGGCAATGCGGGCGTCCTGCTGACCCGGGTCCTTTATACCAAGTCCAACCGCGAGAAGCTGTTCAGCGTGGTGGACGCAGCGATGAACGACCTGATCCGGCCCAGCCTCTACAATTCCTTCCACCAGATCTGGCCGGAGAGCAAGGGGTCCCGTCCTCTTCGGGTTATGGACGTGGTAGGTCCAGTGTGCGAGTCCGGGGACTTTTTCGCTCGGGATCGCCGCTTGCCTCAGTTCCGACCCGGCGAACTCGTGGCCCTCCTCAGCGCGGGGGCCTACGGCTTCGTCTTTGCTTCCAACTACAACTCGCGCCCTCGGGCGGCCGAGGTCCTGGTCCACCGAGACCGGTATCGCGTCATCCGAAGGCGTGAAACCTATGGGGACCTGATTCGCCCGGAGTGACCCCGCACCTACTACGCACATTGGTTAAGACCTGCCAAAAAAAATTGGTAGGTGCGGGGTGACAGCCGGGCCGGTTGCCGAGGAAGGAGAACGA
This sequence comes from Acidobacteriota bacterium, assembly GCA_016210925.1. GTDB lineage: Bacteria > Acidobacteriota > UBA6911 > JACQTF01 > JACQTF01 > JACQTF01. Next base: position 2,402 of record JACQTF010000171.1, read on the forward strand.
TGGATTCTGCGATTCTAGCCCTTCTCCCATGGCTGTTGTTGATCCTGGCCGCGGAGTTCGTCAACGGCTGGACGGACGCGCCCAACGCCATCGCCACCGTGATCTCCACCCGGGTGCTGCCGCCCCACAAAGCACTGCTCATGGCAGCGGTGCTCAACGCCCTCGGCGCCATGTCAGGCACCGCCGTGGCTGCCACCATTGGAAAGGACATCGTGAAGTCCGAAGTGATCACCATCCACACGGTGGGCGCCGCCATGGTAGCCATTGTGATGTGGAGCACCCTGGCCGCATACTACGGGCTGCCCACCAGCGAGACCCATGCGCTGGTGTCGGGGCTGGCAGGAGCGGGACTGGCCACCGCGGGGCCCAGCGTCCTCCTCTGGGAGGGCTGGAGGAAGGTGATCATCGGCCTGTTCATTTCCACGTTTGCGGGTTTCCTCGGAGGCTTGTTTCTAATCGCGCTCATCTACCGGATCTTCTCTCGGTCACGGCGGGATATGAACCGGCGCCTCTTCGGAAAGCTGCAGATGCTCTCGGCAGCGTTCATGGCCTTCGGTCACGGGAGCAACGACGGCCAGAAGTTCATCGGCGCCTTTACCCTGGCGCTGGTCCTGGGCGGGGTGCTGCCCAGGTTCGAGGTGCAGCTCTGGGTGATCCTGCTCTGCGCTACGGTCATGGCCGTGGGAACGGCGGTGGGGGGCTGGAGGATCATCCGCACCATGGGGCTGCGCATCACCCGCCTGGAGCCCGTTCATGGGTTCGCCGCCGAGACGGCGGCCGGCGCCGCCATCGAGATCGCAGCGGTGCTCGGGATCCCCTTGAGCACCACCCACACCATCAGTACTTCCATCATGGGGGTGGGCGCCATGAGGCGCCTGTCCGCCGTGCGCTGGGGCGTGGCCCAGCAGATCGTCACCGCCTGGATCCTCACCTTCCCCGTGTGCGGCGCTGTCGCCTGGCTCACCGCCACCCTGCTGAACCATTGGTTTCAGAGCTGAGAGCTGAAGTTCTTTACTTCAAACCGAAGAAGACGGAGGCAAGGTGGTGTATGTCGCCTGAGCGGCTTACTCCTGACGATCCTCTCGAGTGGCTGAACCGTGCGCGTAGCAGCTTGGCACCGGCGAAGACGCGCCCTCCCGAGGCGTACCTGGAAGACCTTTGCTTCCAGGCGCAACAGGCTGCCGAAAAAGCCTTCAAAGGTCTACTGATCAAGCGGAGGGTCGCCTTCCCATACGACATGATTTGGCCCGCCTTCTCACGCTGCTTGAGGAGGCCGGAGAGTCGCTATCGCCCAAGCTCTGATCGAGTGGGTGGAGGCGCGGTTTCGATGATCCCCAAGGACGGAAGCAGCTGGCAGAGGTGGACTTTCCGATTGCAGTGGCACGGGAGCTCTTGCCGCGGGTGGAGGGCGTGCTTGATCAACCAGCCGGCCTTCCTTCCCTCAAGCAGTTGGGACGCGTGCAACCTCCTTCAGCCCGAACTCCTCAATAGCCATCTCCCGCATTTTGTACTTTTGGACCTTTCCCGTGACGGTCATGGGGAACTCGGAAACGAACTTCACCACCCTCGGGATCTTGTAATGGGCGATCCGGTCCTTGCAGAAGGCCTTGATTTCCTCCGCGGTGCACTCGGCGCCTTCCTTAAGGCGGATCCACGCCATCACTTCTTCGCCGTACCGGGCGTCCGGAATTCCAATGACCTGAACCTCGCTCACCTTGGGGTGGGTGTATAAGAACTCCTCGATCTCTCGCGGGTAGATATTTTCCCCGCCGCGGATCACCATGTCTTTGACCCGGCCCGTGATCTTCACGTAGCCACGCTCATCCATGGTGGCAAGATCGCCGGAACGCAGCCAGCCCTCCTCGTCGATCGCTTCCGCAGTGGCCTGTGGGTTTTTGTAATAACCCTTCATGACATGATAACCGCGGGTGCACAGCTCCCCCGGCTGCCCGATGGGAACGATCCTCCCCGTCCTGGGATCCGTGAGCTTGATCTCAGTGTTCGGCAACGCAGGCCCAACGGTACGGACGCGAACTTCGATGGGATCTTCTGCGCGGGTCTGGGTGATGACGGGAGAAGCCTCCGTTAACCCATAGGCAATGGTCATCTCCCGGCAATGCATGACCTCGACGACCTTGCGCATGAGCTCGATCGGGCATGGAGACCCAGCCATGATCCCGGTCCGCAGGCTGCGCAAGTCGAACTTTTCGAAGTCCGGGTGTTCGATCTCGGCGAGAAACATGGTCGGGACGCCATACAGGGCGGTGCAGCGTTCTTCGTGAACCGCCTGCAGAGTCGCCAGCGGGTCAAAGGACGCTGCCGGTACCACCATCGCTGCTCCGGAGGCGACGCAGACCATATTTCCGAGCACGGTGCCGAAACAGTGATAAAACGGCACCGGGATGCAGACCTTATCCCTACCTTCGATCTTCATGGCGGCGCCGATGAACCGCGCGTTGTTCACGATGTTGTGGTGGCTCAGCGTAGCTCCCTTCGGATTTCCCGTGGTACCGGAAGTAAATTGGATATTGATGGCATCATCGAAGGAGAGACTGCTGCTTCGCTCTTCCAGGGCGGATTCGGGAACAGCTTGTGCGCCCTGGAGAAAATCACGCCAGCCCAACAGGCCCGGAGGCACATCCTCTCCCAGATAGATGACGTTTCGCAGCTCGGGCAATTTCGCCGACCGCAGCCCACCCGCATGGACTCCTTCCAGCTCAGGGCAAATACTGCGCAGGATCTGGATGTAATCGGACGACCGGAAGCCTTGAATCAAGATCAGGGTCTGGGCTTCCGACGCGCGGAGCGCAGTCTCGAGCTCCAGGGCTCGATAGGCCGGATTCAGATTCACCAGGATGGCACCGATGCGAGCGGTGGCAAACTGCGTGATCACCCATTCGGCGCTGTTGGTTGCCCAAATGGCTACCCGATCACCCTTCTGCAGTCCGAGGGCAAGGAAGGCGCGGGACGCACGATCGACCGCCTCCAGGAACTGCGCGTACGTCATTCGTATTCCCTGATGACGCGACACCAGGCACAGTGCGTCCGGGTGAGCACGAGCCGCGCGGACCAGCACTTCGCCGACGGTGAGATCCGAGAGCGGCATCCCATATCCATGGCTGTAACTGAGCCGCGAGGACGTGTAGCACTCCATGTTCGCCGAAGATAGAGGATCGAGAATGGAGGATCGCGATCGTCTATCCTCCATCCTCGATCCTCGTTCACTTGAATTTGACTATGAAGAAGGCTTCGTTGGAAACCTCCTCCCGGGGGCCCAGGTAGGTGATCTCGCTTCCGCCCCGCGCGAACACGGTTCCCGTCGGCCGGGGATTGAGGACGGCCAGGGGGAAGGTTCCCACGACCGCCAGCAGGCGAGACGGGATGACCGCCTCCAGCTCGAAGGGACCTTTGTAGAAGGTCTCCAGCGGCTGGTTGATGAAGCGGGCGACCGAGTAGGGAATGAACCCGAAGCCCTGGATCTTGACCCGCACATCGGGCCCTTCTTCGACGGCCACTTCCGGTTGGATCCGCTTGATGACGGGGGAGGGATAGATATGGGACGTGTCCTCGGGATAATTCCTTCGGATGACGGGGTCGTAACGGGGGTTGAACCTGCGATCGACGACTTCCCCGTCGAGGATCACGGCCTCGATCTCTCGCGTATTCCGGATGTTTTCCAGAGGATTGCGAGGCAGGACGATCAGGTCGGCCTTCTTCTGTGGCTCCAGGGTGCCGATCAACCGGTCCTTCTTGATGACCTCCGCCGAGTATTTGGTCGCTGTCAGGAGCGCTTCCATCGGCGAAAGCCCGGCGTCTTCCACCAGCATTTGCAGCTCCTGGTGCATGCTCAAGCCCGGCGTGGAGATGTTGGCGGTGTCCGTGCCGGCGTAAATCTTGCCCCCCATCCGGGCGTAGCGGCGGATAATCTCCAGGAGGTTCTCATAGCCCCGGTTCAGCTTGCTCAGGCCGGCTTCATCCAGATCCTCCAGCCTGTAACCATCTCCCACATCCCGGTACTCCTTCAGGATGGCGAACTTGTATTCCGTGGGCACGTAGCTCAGTCCTTCCGTCTTGAAGAGCAGGTCAAAGTCCTCGCTTTCGAAATTCTTGTTTCTCAGGACCGACATGACCTGCCACCCCATCCTGAGCGTCGGATTGAGATAAGCTCCACGGGCGTGGAGTGCCTGCAGAACGGAGTCGAGGTTCGACAGCTCCATCTGCGCGTGGACCTCAAAGGAGTTCGCCGTCTTGAACTTCTCGAACTTTTCAGGGGGGAGGGTCGCGAGCGCCACGGCATCGGTGTGCTCGACCCCTTCCAGGCCGTTCTCCACCGCCACCTTCGCGTTGAAGGAATGTCCGATGACGGGGAGGCCGGCGGACCGCGCCTCCTCAGCCATGGCCTTCAGCTGCTCGGGAGTGAGGTTGGCATACACCTTGATGGCATCCACGCGCCGCTCGATCAACTGGTGCACCGCCTTCCTGGCTTCCTCCACGGTGCTGACCACGACCTGCTGGGGCCGTTGGAAAGAGAGCGGGCTCGTGGAGATTCCGTCCAGCTGTGCGCCCGAACTGTACAGTCGCGGGCCACGAATTTTCTTCTTCTGGATCCCGTCGCGAAACGCCAGGATCCACTCCGTCGCGTTGCCGAGGTCCATCACGGTAGTGACGCCATAGACCAGAAACAACTCTCCCGCCCAGTCATGGTAATGGGCGTGGCTGTCCACGAATCCTGGGATGATGAACTTCCCGCTGGCATTGATCACCCGGGCCCCGGCGGGATACGCCACAGCGCCTCTCTTCCCAACGAGCGTGATCCGGTCTCCCTCGATGACGATGGCAGTATCGGGCACCGGGGCTGCCCCCGTGCCATCAATTAACGTCCCGCCCTCGATCACAAGGGCTGCGGGCAGCGCCAAGGGCGCTGAAAGGCCGGCCATCCACGCCGCTAGAAAAAAATGCCGGGTCGCCCTGGAGACCCTTGGACGGATCATGTTCATTGGAGGTCGATTCTGATGAAAGTCTGTCATTTGAATTTGACGATCAGGTAAAAGGGGTTGGATTCCGCCCCCCGGGTCCCGAAAATGCTGAACGCGCTCCCTGCCCTCAGGTTCACGGTTCCCACGGGCCGCGGGTTCTCCACGACCACCGGGAAGGTTCCCACCAGCTTCAGCAGCCGCGCCGGGAGGGTGGCCTTCAGCTCCGTGTCGCTCACGTACTCGGTCGCGATCGTCGTGCCCAGGTAGTGCGCCTTGGACCACGGCAGGAACCCCAGGCCCCTCAAGGTCAGCACGACATCGCCGGAGCCCTCGGTCACCGCTTCGGGCGTCATGGCGGTGAGCAGGGGCGAGGGATTCAGATGTCCCGAGTCCTCCGGGATGTTTCGGTAGATGATCGGAGAATGGTAGGCCGTGAAACCGCGCGCAATCTCCATGCCCTCTTTGAACACGTGAGCGATCTTTCGCGTATTTCGAATGTCCGACAGGGGATTGGCCTCGAGGACGAGCACGTCCCCGAATTTTCCCGGCTCGAGCGTGCCTAATTTCTTGTCCTGGTTCAGCACCTCCGCCGACCAGCGCGTGGCGCTCAGGAGAGCCTGCATGGGAGTCAGTCCGCAATCCACCAACAGCTCCATTTCCTGATGGAGCGCCAGCCCGGGGGTCCCGATGTTGGCGCTGTCCGTGCCAGCGTAGATCTTGCCGCCCTTGTCCACAAATTGCTTGACGATTTTCTGTGCGTTCCGATATCCCCGGCGGACGAGCTCTTTGTCATCCGGCTTTAACTCATCAACGCGGTAGCTCCTGGAGAGATGGAAGTACTCGTTGAGGATCGCCAGCCGGTAGTCAATGGGGATGTACGCCAGGGCGGTGTTGTGGAAGAGCAGCGCGTAGTCTTCTTCCAGAAAGCCCTTCTTCTGATCCAGGTGCGGCCAGCTCCAGAGCCGCAAGGTGGGGTTGAGGTAAACGCCGTGATCCAGCAGCACCTGGAGCACCTCCGGCAGCCTCGATTCATCCATGAAGGAGTGCACGATGCGGCCGTAGCCCGGAAAAGGTAACTTCGCGGGATCCAGCTTCCCCTTGAAGGTGGCCATGGCCACGCCGTTGGTGTGCTCGATCCCCTTGTATCCCAGCCGCGCTGCTTCCACCGCATCGTTCGTATGGCCGATGACGGGCTTGCCCGCTGCCCGCGCCGCGCCCACGATGGACTCCACCATCCCCGGCGTCAGGTTCTCGTAGACCTTGACCACGTCCACACCTTTCGCGATGAGCTTTCGTACCTCTTCGGCGGCGTTCCGGGGATCCTTGATGGCGATGAGCTGGGGCCGCGCGAAAGCTCCGGGCCGCGGAGCGTCCACCTGAGCCCCGGAGACGAACTGCCTGGGCCCCGCAATTTTTCCCTTCTCGATCCCCTCTCGGAGCGCGATGCTCCATTCGGTGCTGTTCCCCAGGTCCGCCACCGTCGTCACACCGTGGTAGAGATACAGCTCGCCCGACCAGTCGTGGTAGTGGACGTGGGAATCGATGAGCCCGGGGAGCACAAACTTGCCGCTGGCATCCACGATGCGCGCCCCAGGCGGAGGGCTGAGCGCTCCTGAAGCGCGCTCGATTCTTTCGATCCGGCCGTCCTGAATGAGAATGTCTCCCTGGAAAGGGGGGCCTCCCGTGCCATCAATGATGGTTCCGCTCTTGATCAGCAGCGGCGACGCGGCGAGCGCGGTCGAGTGACCGAGGGCCAGCAGGAGAAGAAAAAGGAGTTTGATTGCCATCTGACTCTCCGAAAGTAGGAATCGGACGAGGGGCCCTGACTTACTTTTCGCCACCTTCCCTGGGATGAGCCAAAATCGGGGCACCCCCCTTGAGCTTGACCATCACCCGAAATTCATTGGAAACAGGACCTCGAATGCCCAGATGCGACAGATCGGTGGCACCTCTGGCATAGATGGAGCCCCAGGCAAAATCCGGATTCTCCACCGTCACGGCGTACGTCCCAGGTTTCAGCAGTGGTGCGGGCACTTGGGCTGTCAGTTCGAATCCATCCGAAAAATCAGTCTTCAGTTTCTGACCGTCGAATCGCACAAAGGAATACGGGATAAACCCTGTCCCTTTCACGGTCAAAGTGACTCCTGTGCCCTCCTCCACCGCCTCGGGCGAAACCCACCGGATGGTCGGAGACGGAAAAAAGTGCGAACTGTCCTCGATGTCGTTTTTAGGAATGGGGTTCTTAAAGTCCGCGTGATACTGCCCGTCCAGTACCCGGCCCCGGCTGATGACCCGGGCAATCTTTCGGGTGTTTCGGATATCCTCCAGAGGGCTGGCATCCAGGATCACCACGTCTCCTGCTTTTCCTTCCTCCAAACTCCCCAGACGATCTTTCATCCTCATCAGTTCCGCGGGGTTGATGGTGGCTGCTTGCAACGCTTGCAGCGGGCTCGCACCGGCATCCACCAACAACTCCAGCTCCTGATGCAGAGAGAGCCCCGGCGTACACATGTTGGCCGAGTCGGTTCCGGCGTAGAGCTTGCCGCCCGCGTCCGCAAATGCCTTGACCAGACGCTGGGCGTTGGTGTAGCCCTGATGAAACAGATCCTGCTCGTACGGGGACAAGTCGGCCCAGTGCCACATCCCGATCTCCTGGTACTCCTTCAGATCCGCCAATCGAAAAGCCAGCGGCACGTAGCGCAGGCGCCAGTCGTTGATGAGCAGGTCAAAATCCTGGTAGTGAAAACCTTTTTCCCGAAGCGCCCGGTCTCCCTGCCAGGACATCCTCATGGTGGGATTCAGATAAAGACCACGTTTGACCATCAAGTCAACGATCTCCGGCAACTTCCGAAGATCCATAAAACATTCTGCCGGCGGGCGAAAGCCCTTGCGCACCTTCTTTAAGGCTTCCTCCTGCGCCTGCTTGTCCAGGATCGCGTTGGCGACCGCCCCGTTATGTTCAATCCCGTGCGCCCCGACCGCGGCCGCCACCCGCACGTCCTTGAAATGGCCAATGACGGGGATGTTCACCTTTTGTGCTTCCACGACAATGGAACGGAGCATCTCTTGGGTTAGACCGTCATAGACCTTCACCGCGTCCACCTTTCCGACAATGTACTGCCTCATGGCGGCCCGGGCCTCTTCGGGATCTTTCAGGATGTGGACGTACGGCCGGACAAAGTAGCTGGTGGGGTCCTCCGGTGGGCCGTCCAGGTTGTTGGTGCCGTGGAAGAGCCGCGGTCCGGGAATCAACCCAGTCCGTATCCCCTCCTTCTGCGCCTTGATCCATTCGTGCGCTACGCCCAGATCCACGACCGTCGTCACGCCGTGGTTCAAGTACAACTCCGCAGACCAGTCCTTGTAGTGAACATGCAAATCGATCAGGCCCGGAAGAAGATACTTCCCCGCCGCGTCCACCACCGTCGCCCCTTCCGGCACGGCACCGCCTTCACGGGACACCGATACGATCCGGTCCCCCTCCAGCACGATGACCCCGTTTGGGACGAGGCGCCCGTCCCGAACGTCCACGATGCTTCCGCCCCGGATGACGACCCGCTCCTGGGCCATCACCCATCCACACCATGCGCCCACCGCCAGCAACAGAGATGTCCCTTTTTGAAAGGCCTTCATGAAATCCCTCGTTGAGCTAGTGCCGTTCCAACTTATTGCGACAAAGCAACTGCTGGCGAACCGTTGGTGTTTCGGATCGAGAACCCCACTCAATCTTTGTCGGATCAAGTTGGAACGGCACTATTTTCTGTCTGCTTCTCTCGCATGAGAGAAAATGGGGGCGCCTCCCTTGGGCTTGACCAGCACCCGAAATTCATTGGAGACGCGGTCCCGAATGCCCAGGTGTGCCAGGTGTTGCCCCACCGAGACAGAACCCCAGCCAAAATCGGGATTCTCCACCTTCACGGAATAGGTCCCGGGCCGTAGAAGCTCGGCGGCTACCCGGGCCTTCAACTCAAACCGATCCACCCATTCCGTCTTCAACTTCGCGCCGTTAAACTGCACGATCGAATAGGGGATAAATCCGGTCCCCTTCACCGTCAGAGCGACCCCCTGCGTGCCCTCCTCCACCGCCTCGGGAGAAACCCACTGAATCTCCGGAGAGGGAAAGTAGTGGGAGCTGTCTTCCCAGTAATTCCTGGGGATGGGGTTTTGGAAGTCCGCGTGGTACTCCCCGTCCAGGACCCGGCCCCGGCTGATGACCCGGGCGATCTTGCGCGTGTTCCGGATATTCTCCAGAGGGTTAGCATCCAGGATGACCACGTCTCCCGCTTTTCCCTCCTCCAGGGTGCCCAGACGATCTCTCATCCGCATCAATTCTGCGGGATTGACGGTCGCTGCCTGAAGCGCCTGCAGCGGGCTCGCACCGGCGTCCACCAACAGCTCCAGTTCCTGGTGCAGAGCCAGCCCGGGCGTGCACATGTGGGCCGAGTCGGTTCCGGCGTACAGCTTGCCGCCCGCATTCACAAACGCCTTGACCAGACGCTGGGCGTTGGTGTAGCCCTGATGAAAGAGATCCTGCTCGTACTGGGACAAATCGGCCCAGTGCCACACCCCGATCTCCTGGTATTCCTTCAGATTCGCCAGACGAAAGGCCAGCGGCACGTACCGTAACCGCCAGTCGTTGATGAGCAGGTCGAAGTCCTCGTAGTGAAACCCTTTTTCCCGAAGCGCCCGATCCCCTTCGAAGCTCATCCTCAAAGTGGGATTCAAGAAAAGTCCCTTTTTGACCATCAACTGAACGATTTCCGGGAGTTTCTGCAGGTCCATAAAAGATTCCGACGGCGGGCGAAAGCCCTTGCGCACCTTCTTCAAAGCTTCCTCTCTGGCCTGCCTGTCCACGATCGCGTTGGCCACCGCCCCCGTGTGTTCGATGCCGTGGGCTCCCGCCTCCGCAGCGATCCGCACGTCCTTAAAATGACCGATGACCGGAATGTTCGCCTTCTCCGACTCCGCCACAATGGCCCGGAGCATCTCCGGCGTGAGACCGTCGTACACCTTGACCGCGTTCACCTTCCCCGCAATGTACTCCCTCATGGCCATCCGCGCTTCTTCCGGATCCTTGACCGCTCTGACGATCCGTTTGGCGTCGTCAGGTTCGTCGGAAGGGCCGTCCAGGTTTTCCGTGCCGTGAAAGAGCCGCGGCCCGGGAACCAACCCGCTCTCGATCCCCTGCTTCTGTGCCTTGATCCATTCATGGACATTGCCCAGGTCCACCACCGTGGTCACGCCGTGGTTCAAGTACAATTCCGCCGACCAATCGTCGTAGTGAACGTGCAGATCGATCAGGCCGGGAAGAATGTACTTCCCCGACGCGTCCACCACCGTCGCCCCTTCCGGCACGCGACCGCTGTCGCGGGAGACCGAAACGATCCTGTCTCCCTCCACGACGATGGTGCCGTTCGGCACCAGGCTGCCGTTTCGAACATCCACGATCTGGCCGCCCCGGATGACCACCCGCTGCTGGGCCATCGCCCATCCGCAGGACGTCACGAGGGCAAACAACAGGTATCCGCTTTTCTGAAACGCCTTCATTCCAAGCTCCTCTCTGGGTTAGTTTTTTTGCACGAGTGCCGTTCCAACTGATTCAGACAAAGCAACCGTTGGCGGACCATGGATGCTTTGGATCGACCATCCTGCTTGATCTTTGTCGGATCGAGTTGGAACGGCACTAGCTTACCTCCGAATCGTGTGCATAGAGAAGTGAGAATTTCGACTTGTGCCTGCGCAAAGCCGCTCCGGGTGGGCCACTCAATTCGGAACCAGAACCTCTTCTCGCTTGGTATCATATCCCACCGCACCTGGATTCCCGATCATCAAGGCCGGTTTGTCGCTGGGTCCTCCGCGGATCGTACGCAATGGCTTGACATCCCCATTCGCCGTGATCGGGTAGACGGTGGCCGAGTGGTTCCCCATGTTGGCAACCCACAGTTCCCCGTTCTTGAGATCCAAAGCGACACCGATGGGATTCTTCATCCCGGTCATGGAACCCCTGATGACGCGGCTCGGGGGCACGTCGCCGTGATCGGAGGTACGGAATACCAGGATGCCATCGTCAGCGTCATTGGCCACAAAAAGCTCTCCCCGCTCTTCACCCACCGCCAGGTGCGCCGGCCAGTTCAACCGAGTCTTGGGGCCTTCGATGACCCGCAGAGGCGGGGTGTCCCCACTCGCCTTGAGGGAATAAACCGTAATCGAGGGAGGGGCGTACCTGCCGGAACCGGCAACCATATTTCTCCGTCTTTCCTCCTCGTTCGGAATCACCCAGCTTGGCACAGTGTTCCCCTGCACAAGGATGGGACTTCGAGAAAAGTTTTTGCCATCCTTACTGTCACTGACAGCCCCATAATTGCTCACGAACATCCAATCGTTCTTCGTATCGAGGGCTATTCCGTGGGGATCCTCGAGCCCCGTGCGACCTCCCTCCAGGATGCGGATGGGAGCGTCGGTCCCCTTGGCCGTCTTGTGGTACACGACCACGACGGGAGGGTGCTGGACCGTCAGGAAAAGCTCCTGGCTCTCCTCATCTACCGCAATGCCGAACGTCCGGTGTGGGGTTGCAAGCACCCTGTCCGGAGCTACGTTGCCCTGAGCCTTCTTGGAAAAAACCGGCATCCAATCCTGCGTGTCGTTATTGATGACGTAAGTATCCAAAGTCTTCGGGTCGATGTAGACCCCACACATCATCTCCGCATGCGTTCTTGTTCCCCCGACGATCCGCCTCGGTTCCGTCATCGCAGCCCGGGAAGGAGTATTGTCCAGCCGGCTGTACTCGAGGATCCGAAATAGATTTTCGTCCGTCAGAACCAGCATATCGTGTTCCGCGCTTACCGCGACAGCACTGTAAGCCGCATAAGGATCGCGAATGACCCGCAGGGGCTCTCTATCCCCATCGATCGGGGCTCTTTCTGAGCGCCGCGTCGCCGGATGATCTGATAGCGGACCCTGCCAGCGACCCGCAACCAAACCAGCGAATAGAACCAACCCGACGATGAAAACGAGCGCAGCCCGGGACACCATAACGTTACCCCCGAAAGCCCGGGACAACCGCTTCCATTCCAGAACGTGACTTTTGCGATCTTAAGAAGCGGCTGGCCGCCAACAGCTTATGAGGCGAGAATTGTTGCTTCATCCACCGGTCACCGTCCGTCCCCGGTGGCCGCGCAAGGCTCAGGCACAGGCCTGCCATCCTTAATCGATCATTATCAAGGCCTCTGGCTTCTCAAATTCCTTCGTCATTCGTCATGCCACATGCCCAGCCTCTTGGCTCGGGCCCTTCGCTCTTCCTCTTCTTCCCAGCTCAGCTGCGGCTTGTAGTTGGCGATGTCCCAGCCCGTGACGATTCGCTTGGTGTTGGGGTTGGTGATTTGATGTTGATCTCCCGGGGGGAGGATGGGCACGTCATTTTCGTCCCGGGGGACAATGTGCTCGGGGTAATTACTGTAGTAGACGGTGAAGACCCTGGTCCGGGTCAGCCGGTAGACTTTCTGCAGCGTCCGGAGGAGCTTGGGATCTTTCACCTGACTGCCGTCTATGATCAGGTTCAAATACTGCTCCCGCTCAGTTTCACTGAGCTGGAGGAATGGCTTGTCCCCGAAATAGGGTCGACTCGCCTCATTGAACTCCCGCAGCTCTGCGTCGCTTAATAAGATGGTGAGGCCCTTCAGCACCTCGGCAGTGATGTTGTAGGCTTCCCTTCCTCTTGGTCATTTTTTCCGCTCCTTCATGCCTTCAAACAGGTGGAAATGATGGAACGTTTGAACCCGACGCGCCAGGCCTCTACATCTGGCTGCGGCTGAAGTGCTTCGCTATGATACGGTCTGCTGCAAAGATCCCCACCGTTGCGACCACCGCCCCGCCGCTCCAAAGGCTGGTGGCGCGGGGGTGGGTAGAAGAATCCACAATGAACAAATTCGCGATATCATGACACTCGAAGTTGGCATTAATGACCGAGTTCTTGGGGTCTTCGCCCGCCCGGCAAGACCCCACGTCGTGGCGGAGACCTGCTGGGCTCGCGATGGTACGCCGGACCGGCTCTGCAGGATCGTCGCGAACCTCCTTCGCCCCCATCTTCTCAAAGACAGCCCATAGCAGGTCTCTACATTCTTTCTGTCGCTTCTTAATCGTCGGGTGTTCATGGTCGAACTGAAACGAGCGATCCGGAAGCAGACGGGCTTTGGGAGCTGACCAGTGCGAGTAGGCGACCATCGGCCCGTAGAAAGAGCCACCCGAAATATGACGCCACACCTTCCAGTTATTTCGCATCCAATCCTTGTGTTTGTGCCCAAATTCGGGAGCCCAGTAGCTCAGCGCATAGGTATGTGCCCCCCAAAACGAGCTGGGATGCGTCTCTGCCCCGCTGAGCATAAACAGCCGGTCGCTGCCCTGGCTATCTTTGTCATCCAGAAACCAAAATCCGTAGTTTCCGTCCCCCGGTTCATGGACCACGATGTCCTCAAAACGAGCGCTGACCCCTCCCATCGAGGCGGGGTGGCCGTCAATATGCGACCCCACATTAGGATTCTCCACAATCAATTTGTCCCCCAGCAAATCTTTCGGCCCATAACCTGAGGCATACAAGAGCAAAGGCGTGCCGAAGTTTTCGCATGCAACGATGATTTTCTTCGCTTCCGCTTTCTGCACCAGCTCACCTTTTTCTCTATACCAGATACCGGTAGCCACCCACTGGGTACCTTTTTTCCCTATGATCACCTGCTCGACTTTGGTGTTCGGCAGAATTTCGACGCCGTTCTCTTCGGCAATGGGAATATAGGTCAGAAGAGTGCTCGTCTTGGCATCATATCTGCATTGAGGTTGAAATTCAGCGTGGGTACCGCACATGATGCAGTTCTTCTTGTGGACCAGCATCTTCTCAGGCTTGTACCCCATCGATCGGGCCACATCCCTGAACCTCAAATGGTACTCGTGCAACAGATTGTCCGGAATCGTATGGGAGTTGAACATGTGCAGAAACTCCCTGACCGCTTCCTTCATATTCTCTTTCGTCCAGTCCACGCCCGTCTCCCGCGCCCACCACTCGTAATCCTTATCGTCGGGAGGGTGCCCCTTGGCACCCCACTGCACTGAACCCCCACCCACACCCTTAAAGGTATAGCCCTCCACAACTCTACCTGCCCGGTCCCCCTGCCTCATGTCCTGTGGTATGTGGGTAAACATTTGGCGCCTCGAAGGAATTCCGTATCCCCACTTAGGCTTGCCCTTAAAGTACGGACCTCCGTCGATCATCGCAACTTTCAGCCGCTCGCCGCTGCTGGGGTTCACCCCTTTCTGGGCAATCTTTGTTCCAACAATGGAACCGGAAAATCCAGCCCCTACGACAATGACGTCATACATCTTCTCTCGCAACATCGCAGCCTCCCGGAAACTCAAATTCAAAGCCGGATCAAAATTCGAACCGCAGGCCGAGTTGAACCTGCCGGGACGTCGTGACCGTATCCGTAATTCGTCCCGCTGCCCCAACCCTTCTTCCGCTGGAATCGAAGAGGGTTTGCAGCGGAAGTCCAAAGTTGGCCCGATTGAAGAAGTTAAAGAACTCGGCCCGGAGCTGAACCCTGCGTTTTTCAGAGATGGGAATGTTCTTGACCAGAGAGAAATCAAAGGTCACCAGGCCCGGGCCGCTCAGGGTATTGCGCCCCAGATTGCCGAAAAACCCGGCTTGCGGTAGCACAAAGACCAACGGATCAAAGTACCGGTCGGGTCCTCCTAACACGGGGTTGTTGCTCGCCCCCGAGAGAAGAGCCGGCCGATCCGCAACCGACTCTTCGCCGGTCCTGGAGACGTTGAACCCTGCCAAGATCGTGACGGGATAGCCGGTATTGGCCGACACAATACCATTGGTGGACCAATCGTTGAAAAACGCGCCTGCAACGCGACCGGAGGCAGCCTTGGGGAGGTCATAGGAAAAGTTGAACGACCCGTTGTGGCGAATGTCAAAGGCAGACAGAGCCCTGTTCATTTTTACATTGAGGGGATCCAGCATCGAATCGCGTTGGTTCGTCCCCTGAGTATTCATGTTCGTGGAGTTGTCGTCCATCGACTTGGCAAATGTATAGGCCCATTTTAAGCGGAGGCCGGAAACCCGCCCCGTCCCGCCTCCAAATCGTTTTTCGACTGCCACATTCAAGGCGTTGTACCACGAGTTGATGTTGGACATGAGCATTTCCATAGGACCCAAGACCGGATTTGCAAATGGCCTGTTTGCAGGGAAGAACTTCCTCCCGTCGGGAAGAATATCAGCCGGGCGATGATTCACTCCGGGGCTCTGCGACAGGTGATAACCGTGCGAACCAACATACGACATCTTCAATACCATGTCTGCGAAAAGCTCCCGTTGAACGCCGAGGTTATAGTGAAAGACCGTCGCAGGCTCGATATTGGGATCAATCGTTCGAGCTGTCACTCGGATCTGGCTTACGTCCAGCCCCACGAAGGGCCGCGGAAACGAAAGCGTGCTGAAATCAGCTCGGGTCGAAAAAGGCGGATTGATGTGAGTGTAGAAGCGGAAGATGTTGTCCAGCTGTTCGTAAAACACCCCAAAACCTGCCCGGACCGCCGTCCGGCCGTCACCCATAGGATCCCAGGCGAAGGCAAGGCGGGGGGCGAAGCTTCTCCGGGAATGGTTCTCGAAGATCGGTTTTCCCACCACAGGGGTGGTGCGCATGAATCGAGCCTCCGGCGTCACCCGATCCAAGACGAACATGGAACTACGACCGTTCACCTCCTTTGGCACGGTGGTAAATTCGTACCGCAGGCCTACATCGAAGTTCAGCTTCTTGGTCACGGACCACTTATCCTGTACGTAGAAGCCGCCATAGGTGAGGCGCCAGCCCTTCACCGGATTTGGATCCGTGGCAACGCCCACATTTAAGACCCCTCCCACCCCGGGCGGCACCGCCCCACGGAACCTTTCGGGCCGCCCCGCGATGAACTCATCCAGAGAAAAGAAACGGAAAGTTCCCCTTTTGAAATCCACGGAATCTTCATTCTTGTGAAGCCTCTGAATCTGCCACCCCATACTCAGACTGTGGCTCCCGGCTGCGTAGCCGATCTGCTCGGTCAACTGGTAGGAGTTATTCGCAACCCAATTCGGCCCTTGGGTGCTGCCCACATTGGTCACACCCGTTCTGAAGTCCAATTGTCCGAAGCCAAGCCCTGGATGGAAGCTGAGTCCGGGATTGATATCGATCGTCGCGATGGTGTCCAGATTAAAAAACGACCGGTTGAAACCAAAACGAGCGATGTGTAGCAACGTGGGTGAAAAGATGTGCTTTTCCTCCAGGGTGGCCGTTTGGGTTCGGGTCCGGCTCACCTCCGTGAAGAAAGGATTGACCAGCGGTTGGTCCTTATTTGCGTCATCCAGGCTATAGCTCGCGAAAAAGGAGTCGCTGTTGGAGGCATTATAATCAAATCTCGTGGTCAGGTAGTCCTCGTCGATAGGTCGCGACGGAGAACTAAACGCCTCCGCGGTTCCATCCCCAAAGTTCCTACCGTTGGGCAGCGGCCACAGGGACAAATAGGGCACCACAGACGGGGCGACAGGACGCTGAACGAGTGCCCCAGTCCGAGGGTCCGGCAGCAAGCCCCTCCTGGCATTCGCATCGGGAACAATGGCGATATTCGTCAGCCCCAGGCGCTCTCGCAGTCCTTCGTAATTGCCAAAGATGAACAGGCTATCCTTCTTGATGGGTCCTCCCACGGAGAAACCGAAGTTGTTTCTCTTAAACTCCGGCGGATTGTCGCCCGGGTCGAAGAAATTCCTGGCGTCCAGATTGTCATTGCGATGAAACGCGAAAACACTGCCATGGATCTCGTTGGTACCGCTCTTGGTGACCGTAATGATGTGGCCGCCTACCTTCTTTCCGAACTCAGCGCTGTAGTTGTTCGTGAGGACTCTAAACTCGCGGATCGCGTCCACTCCCAACTGCAGCCCCGCAGCGCTCCCAGGCACGTCGGAAGCCTTGGAAGCTCCCACCACCTCGGTGCCGTCCTGGTAGATTCTGTTGGATTCCCAGCGTTGGCCGCTGATGGTAAACTTGGTGCCGAATCCCTGTGTGCTCCCGGTGTCGGCGAGACGGTAGTACGCGGCGGCAGATTCCAGGGTAATCAACTGGTCAAAGCTCCGGCCATTCAACGGTAAATCTCGCATCTCTCGCTCGCCCACGAGTCCCGACATGGTGGCTCCGGAAAGGTCAACCAGAGGAGCCTCTCCCGTCACCGTGACCTGCTCGCTGAGCTCGCCAATGACCATCTCCAGGTTGACCACCGCATCTTCGCCGACGGTCAAATTGATTCCGACTCGTCTGGCCGTTCGGAATCCAGCAAGACTGGCGCGGACTTCGTACTTTCCCACAGGAAGGTTGGTGATCCGGTATCTTCCTTGATCGTCGGTGACGGCGTTGCGGGCGGAGTTGGTCTCGGTATGAATGACATCCACCGAAACTCCTGGAAGCACTGCTCCTGACTCGTCCGTCAGCACCCCAGAGACACTTTGCGCATACCCACCACCAAACAAGCCACCGAGTACCGTACAAAAGATCCACACCCAATCACGTCGCATTTTGGTCTCTCCTTCAATGAAAATTCACGTTATCACTCAAAAAAGGCCAACACCGCCCTCCCCGAAACGTGACCACGTCGCGAGAGCGTGCAGGAATCCAGCCCCCGGATGGCCCGTTTTTTAACCGTCAACGAACGCTGAAGGACGGCGGAAAATTTCCCGTTCCTACCCAATGTTGGCTAGCAATGACGGCTCGGCGAAACGCAATTTCCGTTCCCAAAGAACCCGGTCATGTTCAACTTCTAAATCGGGCGCCTTCCTAAGTCAAGTTGTTTCTGCCAAAACTGCGAAAACGCCCCACCCCAACGCGCAGGCTGTGTATTTGCAAAAGGTGTATTGTTCCGGGGGCACAACCATCCCGGCCATTCTGGCGGTCATCCAAGAAAATCTTTCGGATTATCCAAGAAATTGGGCACCGCACGCCGGTGGTTTTGCATCCGTGGCGTGACGCTGCCGTAACTAATCGGCAAGCGTGCGCAGGTGATGTTGCAGATCGCCGTTGAAGAAGAAGTGGACGCCTTCCTGGGAGAGGGCCATTATGATTTCGGGGGGATACCACCCAACATGCGCGGTATCACCCAGGGTGGTTTGAACGGTTTTGTGTGGCATCACCCACGATTCCCTAGTACTCATGCAAAAAAACCCAACACCCACGGCTTGATCAGCGCCATGAAAAGGCGGAAAGATTGTCTCCCAACCCATTCAATGCAATTGTTATAACATCGCGATGTATGACATTTTCTCGTGCGACTTTGCCCCATGGGATGCATGGATCCGTAGATATTCGGATCACACTCTGCCTCGGCTGGGCAAGCTACAACAAGATCGACCTCCGCATGTTCTCCTTCGTGCTCCGCCACGCAGGTGAAAAAACCCAGCGCCAGGCCAGGTATTGGGGCGTTTCCAGACAAGATTGACCAAGCATGCGGCCCGATTACCAGCCCAGCGGGTTCTCGGGAACGAGACTTGCGTATCGGCAAGAGCATCCTGACGGTGCCGAAATGCTGGGGAAAGTGGCGCAGAAAAGCTGAAGGACCACATGACCGAAGCCTCCTTCTCAAACCATCGAGAATTAAGTACAGTGTCATCAAGAAAGAGCTCTGTTGATTCCAAAAGGCGCTCAGCAGTGCCCCGGGGGCGGATGCCGCATAGTAAGAGCTTCGTTATTGAGGGTCCAGGAGCCGACCCAAATATTCTCCGCAGGCGACCCGAAGCGTTTGCTGAGGCGGTCCTGAGCTTTTTGAAGTGATCCTCGACCAGGGCAGCAAAATCATATTTATAACCCAAAGCCCTAAGGAAGTCGCATGCTGAAAGAAAAATCGTACGACCTCATCATCGTAGGAGCCGGATTTGCAGGTGCTATTGTTGCGGCGAAAATTGCAAAGGAAGGGGTGAATCCCAGCAACGGCGAGCGGCTAAAAATTGCCCTGATTGAATGGGGGCCATACTTCAAGGGCAAGCCCAAGTGGGGCTATGGCATTCCATCCCGGCGCCAACTGTTCACCCACATACCACAGGACATGAGGCAGCGGATTGGTGCAAATAGACGCGCCCCGGGTGGCTGGTGGACGCAGATCGGTGTGGGCGGAGGTTCACTCCACTGGGGAGGAAAAGGGCATCCTCCCGACGATAAGGACTACGAATGGTGGGCGCGGGAGACGGGCGTCGATTGGACTAAGGAAAACATGAAGCCGGCGGTCGATGAGCTTCTGCGCATCTGGAATTCCCATACCATCCCGGACAAGCTTTTGCAGGAATACCACTTCAGGTTCAGGGATGCAGCACAGTCGCTGGGGTACAAGACCCAGAAGATGCTGGTCCACAAGAAGAACTGCATCATGTGCGGAACCCACTATGAAGCTCAGCCCCAATGCAGGTACGACGCCAAGATGAGCACCCTGCTCTCCCATATTCCCGCGGCGGAAGACAATGGCGTGGAAATTCTGCCCGACACGAAGGTGGAACAGGTGATCATCGAGAAACGGGGCGCCCAGTGGGTGGCTACGGGCGTTTGGTACCGAGAAAAAGGGGGACCGGCGCAAAAAGCGGAAGCCAAGAAAATCATCCTGGCTGGCGGCTCCAGCACGGTATCCCTCCTGTACGCCTCGGGTTACGGACCAAGCGACCTGCTGGGAGACAAATTGGTTGTGGAGAATTCCAACGTGGGGTCCCATGTCGATGGACACCCGCGGGCCATGTTGGGAGGCGTCACGGCTCGCTTTGAGGACCTCGTGGTACACGAACTGGGAGATGGAAACTTCGGGTTCTGGTTTCTGGATGACAAAGATAGCCAGGGCA
>JACQTF010000172.1 GCA_016210925.1 Acidobacteriota bacterium
GCATTCGGCAGCGCTCGCTCCGCGTCATCAAAGGAGTACCTGGCAAAGAAGTTGTCCGAATCGGTGAATCGCTGATCCACCCGGAAGGGGGCAAAGTCCTCATCGGTGGCGTTGGACACCGAGCTAATGAACTCTGCCCGGCCGCCCGCGAAGGTCCGTCCGTTGGGGAGCGGGTACAGGTTCAGGTCGGTCAGTTGCACGCGAAGCTTTTCTGAGATTTCCCGCGCGATCTCTTCCTGCACGGCAAAGATGTCGGCAAACTTTCGGGCATACGGAGCACCCCAGATCTGGGAGACGCTTTCCAGGTTAGCAGCTCGGCTCCGATCGAGAGAACGTCGCCCCGCTGCGTGACTCTTCCCGTCAACACGGCGCGGACGTTGAGATGGCGCCCCGCCGCCTGGGGGTCCGCGTCCCGACCCTTGTACCGAAAGACCAGGCTCCGGGGCACGACCCGCAGTTTCCGCACCTGGGAAAAACCGTTGATGAGGCTGTCGGTGATCCCGTCGCTGAGGTACTCCATGTCGGAATCGCCGCTGGTGCGACGGATTCTCCTATTTTTCCCCATCGGCAAGTCCACTCCAAAAGTCACCGGCGTCCGGATCGCCTTGGGCAAAGTTGAATGGGGATCAGGCGAGGGGGTTTTGAATCTCGACGGTTCCGATTCGGAGGCCCGACTCAAGACCCTCGGTGTAAAGAGGAGAAAGGCCATAGAATTCGGCATAGGCCCACATGTGAGCGTCGAACCAGGAAAGACGGTAGGCTGCCATGCCACGAAGAGCAAGGCGCAGGATACCCTCGGTAGGATAGAGAACTGGGAACTGGTCGAGAAGAGCTTCGGTGTGGATTAGGGCTTCTCCCAGCGACAGGATGCTCGGGCCCTTCTTGCGAGGACGCGTTACGGCTGACACGAACTCGACCACCGCCTGGTGCGCAATGCGAAGCTCGTCCCGCTCAAGGCCACGGCGCAGGAAGGCGGTGGCCCGCGCCCGCTTCTCGGGAAAGTGGCGATCAACGCGGTAGACGAGGATGTTCGTGTCGACGAGGCCTGCCATGCTTTTCCATGCGGTCCGCGTACAGGTCGTCCCGAGTCCAACCCCTGCCTTCGCCGGGAGCTGCCGGCTTGACGGGTGGAAGCTTTTCGATCCGTTTGGTCATCCGATCGAAAAGCACCAGGCGTCTCTCCATGGAAAGCTTGGGTTGGGACGATGACTTTGCAGGCTCCACACGGATCGCTTCGCCTGCGGGTATCCAGCGGACCTCGGTTCCGGGCTTGATCCCATACGCCTCGGCGACGGTTTTTGGGATGGTGACCTGAAGCTTGGATGTGACCTTTGCCATACCCTTACTATATCAAGGAAAATCTCCTTGTCAACCGGGTAACCGGTTCGCGTCGGCCAAGTCGGCCAATCGCAATCCGAGACCCCGGCCATTTGAAACCTTTATGCCCGGCAGCGGCCGGCTCCCGGCAAGGAGGCCCCTGGAGGGACGGAGCTGCACTTCCGGAGGATGCGCTTGATCAGGACACGGCCATTGCCGAGGCGGCTTACACCCTCAAAGCCGCTGGAAAGCTCCAGCAGCGGAGAGCCCGCCGCGACGCCGGCTCTCCATAAGGTTCCGGGTTTTCTCTGTTGGCTCGCCCGCCTTCTGGGAGACATCGAGGCGGTCCGTAAAGGCCGGGTGGGCACGAGAATTGCCCAAAGGACGGCTGGGAAACTTGCCGGATGGAGTCTCCGAAGGCTGTTCAAGCAGCTACAACGGTGCTTGTCGGTTAGAAGCGGATTGCTGTGAAAAGTGATAGACTTTCGGGGAAAAGAGGTGGTGAAGGTGGTCAATTGGAGGGATCTGCCTACGGCGAGAAAGAGGGGAAGAAGAAGTAGGTGGTGCTTCCGCCCTGACCGTAACAGTTAGCAGGCAGGGAGGCAAAGACGCATGAAAATCCGTCATTACATGTTCGACCGAATTACGCTGGATCCAGAAAAGTGCTTTGGAAAGCCATGCATCAGGGGTATGAGGATACCCGTCGCGTCCATCCTCAGCTATCTCAGCTCCGGGATGACTGCTGACGAGATTCTTCAGGAGTGGCCCGAACTGGAGCTGGAGGACATTTACCAGGCTTTGGGCTACGCCGCTTGGGCCATGGAGGAGCGGGTTGTCCCTTCCGGAGAGACCTCGGTTAAATGAGATTTTTGCTCAATATGAACGTGCCGCGGTCTCTGGGCAGGCGCTTGGTTGCGGCCGGGCACGAATGCCGGCATGCGGGAGAGATCGGGCTTTCTTTTTCCGGAGACGCGGCTATTGTTGAGGAGGCTCGTACGCGCAAAGAAACCATCCTCACGCATGACCTCGACTACGGGCATCTCCTGGCTTTTTCAGGAGAACAAGCCCCCTCGGTTATGATTTTTCGCCTCCGAAACACCCATCCCGACAATCTGCTTGCGAGAATTTTAAGCTCGCTGCGCGAAATGGAAGAGCCTCTTCTCAGGGGGGCGATAGTGGCACTGGAAGATGCTACCCTGCGCGTCCGGCGGCTACCGATTGAGCATAAAAGCCAATGAGCCTCTTGGTCGCCATCGTTTCGGTGGCCACGGCCTTCACCGTCGAGAACGACACGTGGAAGGATGGGCGCATCGTGCTCGGCGGAGTCGCGCCCGTCCCGTATCGCGCCCTGGTCGTCGAGAACCAGCTCAAGGGCAAGAACATCAAGAGCAGCATCCGGCAGGCCGCTGCCGCGATCCGCACCGGCGGCTCACGCCAGCCGCACGCCGTCCCGCACGGGGCGCTCAGGGCCCGGAAGGCGATGGGCTCAGCAAGGGCTCGAGGGTCTCCAAGACGGTGCGCGCGACGATGCCATACCCTGTTTCGTTGGGGTGGATGCCATCCTCCAGGTTCAGCTCGGGGCGTGCCGCCACGCCCTCGAGCAAAAAAGGCACGAGGGTCAGGTCGTGTCGCCTGGCCAAGTCCCGGTACATCTGCTCGAACTGTCGGGTATAGAGGGGGCCGTAGTTGGGTGGAATCCTCATTCCCGCCAGCACCACCTGAATTCCCGCCTCCTTCAAGCGGACGATGATCTCCTCCAGATTGGCCCTGGATGCAGCCAGGGGCAGCCCACGAAGGCCGTCGTTGGCGCCCAGTTCGAGGATCACGATGGTGGGCTTGAGGGCCACCACGGTCCTCAGGCGGGTCAGGCCGCTGCTGGTGGTGTCGCCGCTCACCCCCGCATTCACCACCCGGTAAGAGTAGCCGCGGGCATCCAGCGCGGACTGCAGGAGCTCCGGATACCGGAACTCCGGATCGACGCCCGGGCCTGCTGTGAGGCTGTCTCCAAAAGCCACGATGACTGCCCGCGAGTCGGTGCCGCCAGCCAAAAGTGGCACGGGGGCTTGCCCCGAAGGCGGCCTGGGCTCTTCACGGCCGCAGGCAGCCAGGAGGGCAGCGCAAAGCAAAAAGATCCGTGAAGTGGGGCGCCTGCGCAAGCAACGAGTGTACAATAAAAGCGAGCAGCATCGCGCACTCCCATGATTCGCATTCAGGGCCTGACCAAGGTGATCGACAACGGCTCGCGACGAGTGGAGATCCTGCGTGGGATCGACCTGGAAGTGCCCTCAGGGCAGTTCCTGGCGGTGATGGGACCTTCCGGAAGCGGCAAGAGCACCTTGCTGGGCCTCATCGCCGGCTTGGACACTCCCACCTCCGGCACCGTCCTCCTGGAAGGCGTGGACATCACTCGCCTGACCGAGGACGAGCTGGCCCTGCTGCGGGGAAGAAAGATCGGCTTCGTCTTTCAGTCCTATCATCTGATCCCCACACTGACGGCCGAGGAGAATGTCCTGATGCCCCTGGAGCTCGCCGGTGGTTCCACCGACGGCAAGGAGCGAGCAAGGAAGCTCCTGGAGGATGTAGGTCTGCTGGAACGGAGGGACCATTATCCCGTCCAGCTTTCCGGCGGCGAGCAGCAGCGCGTGGCCATTGCCCGCGCGTTCGTCACCCGCCCCGCCCTGCTGCTGGCCGACGAGCCCACTGGTAACCTGGACAGCGCCAACGGACACCATGTCCTGGAGCTCCTGCTGCGGCTGAATCGGCAGGAGCGCTCCACGCTGTTGCTGGTGACCCACAGCCGCGAGCTCGCTGCCCGCGCCGACCGCCGGGTCGCGCTCTTGGACGGCCGCATTGTGCACGACGACGCGGCTGCGGCGTCTTCCCTTGAAAATCCTGGTGCCCATGCGGCGAAGTAAACCCCTCGAGCTGGTGATGGCCTGGCGCGAAGCGCGAGCCTCCCTGTCCAAGTTTCAGTTTGTCATGGCTGCGATCGCCCTGGGGGTGGGAGCGCTGGTCGGGGTCAAGCTTTTCAGCCATGCGTTCCGGGACGCTTTACTCCGGGAAGCTCGAACCTTGCTGGCTGCGGACCTCTCGGTGCGCATGTCGGTGCTGCCCACTGAGGAGGAGCGCCGGGTGTTGGCCGGGCTGGAGCGTCGTGGGGTTGAGAGCACATGGACGACGGAGACCTTGTCCATGGTCTCCACCCTGGACGCGTCCCGGATGATCCTGACCGCTGTCAAAGCCGTGGAGCCCCGCCGGTATCCTTTTTATGGACGCGTCGAGCTTCAGCCCACCGGATCTCTGCGCTCCCTGCTGGACGTCCACAGCGTCGTCGTTTCGCGGGATCTGCTGATCCGCCTGGGCGTGGAAATGGGAGACCCTATTCGCGTCGGTGCAGGGGAGTTCCGCATCGCCGCGGTCCTCCACAGGGAACCGGACCGGATGGCTTCCGGTTTCATGGCCAACCTGGGGCCGCGGCTCATGCTTTCGCGCACGGCGCTGGACCGCTCGGGCCTGGTACAGCACGGCAGCCGTGCCCAGCACCGGTTCTTGCTGCGGCTGAGCCCGAGGGCCCCGCCGGTGGAGGCAGTGCGCCAGACCCTCGAGCAAGGCTTCGGGCGACGGGGCAGCGTGTCCGACTTCCGCCAGGGGGACCGCAGGATCTCCCGCAGCTTGAACCGTGCCACCACATTTCTGAGCCTGGTCAGCCTGCTGGCCTTGGTGGTGGGGGGCCTGGGCGTGGCCACTGCCATTCACACCCACCTCCAGCAAAGGCTGGACACCGTCGCCATCCTCAAGTGCCTGGGCGGGCGCTCGTTCCAGATCGCCCGAATTTACCTTGCTCAGGCCGCGCTCCTGGCGCTGGGAGGGAGCCTCGCGGGCGTCGCCCTGGGCTACCTGGTCCGGTCCCTGTTTCCGCTCTTCATCGCCGACTCTGTGTCCTTGCCGACTCGCATGCAGTGGGCGCCGGCCATCGCCTTCCAAGGCATCGGCGTGGGTCTCCTGACCACCCTGCTCTTCACCCTGCCTCCCCTGCTGGCCATCTCCCAGGTGCGGCCGGCACTGGTCTTCCGAAGAGACATGCCGGAGGCCAATCCTCCCTGGCGGGTCCGGCTGAGGACCAGAGCTCCTTCGAATCTGGCCGCCGCTGCCATCCTGGCAGGCATTGGCCTGGTGGCCGGCTGGTTGGCTGGTTCCCTCAGGCTGGGATTCCTGTTCGTAGGGGTTCTCGGGGGCAGTGTCCTGGCTATGGCC
>JACQTF010000165.1 GCA_016210925.1 Acidobacteriota bacterium
AGGCGGCATTAGGCGCACGCCCCCGAAAGGTGGGCGGTACCGCGGCTACCAGGAACAAAACGCCGGCCAGAACCAGCCCGCGTGCAGCAACATTTCTCCGTCGAAACAGTCCGTCTAACAACCTCGAGCTCAGCGGCCCGCCCGAAGCGAAGTGGCGCGTCCGCCGCAGGCGTTTTTCCTCTAAGGAGTCCAAGGCCTCACTGCATCGAGGGTCGCCAATGAGCCCCCCTTCCGCCATCACCTTGAGCCCGAACAAGGGCCTAAAGAGCCAGGGCGCGCATTGGAATGAGGCTCTCGTGAAATGAAGAGTTGTGAGCTTCTGGTCTCGGGTCGCAGTTCCAGCCACCGTCGGGCCACTGCCAGTCGATCAACCCTTGAACGAGCTGGTTTCGGCGAAAGTCGCCATGATCCAATGAGCCTCATACCATTTGGCGTACGGATGATAGCGCAGCGGCCCATCAGCAGTGCTTTCTGAAAAGAGGGCTCGAACGCGCGCCGACTCTTTGACCTGTGTGCGCAGCCTCTTGATCAAGGGCGACGCGATATCCTCTTCGAGGACATTCAGACGAACTTAGGCGGATACACGGCTCATCCGAACGTAGCAGTCGATGGATAACATCAATCATCGCTGAATTTCCACCCCTCACTGAGCATGACCCGGGGTGGGGATCCATAGCTCGGTCAGCAGCTGCTCCGGGTCTCCGAATTTCGCAGCGCGGGCCCGAAGAGCGGGTTGATCCAAATCGTTGACGTGACCCAGCTCGACCACCACCCGCGTTCCGTCCACGTTCACGCTGGGAAAGAACAGCTCGAAGCCCCAGGGAAACCAGGGATCAGACGTCAACGAGGCCGGCCAGTGCGACGTGACGAAGTGCGCGACTCCGGACCGCTGGAGCTGCGCAAACCGGTTCCACATGCCCGGCGAGAAAGCTTCTCCCTCAGAACTGGCCGGGGCAGCATGGGGACTGAGGCCGATGCTGATCTCGACCAGTTGCTGCGACCCGGCGTCCACCGAAAGGGGAAGGAAGCGCCTGGCAAAGCTCTCCGTCAAAGCCTCGATCCGGCTGGCCGTGAGGCCGAAGGAGACCGCTTCAACCGATTCGGCAAAGAAACGGCGGGTGACCATGTCGCCTACGGTGCTGGAGCCCGGGGCCAGGTTGATCCTGAAGCGGGGCGAAGGCGGAAACACGGTGGCACCGAAACGATCTTTCAACGGCAGCCCGACGAGGGAGGCGGTGCGTTTGCCACCTTCGAAGTTCACCACGACCTCTGCGTCCTGGGTGGCCACGATGCAGGCCTTCGCGTTTTGGAACGCCAGGCGGAATCCCTCTCCAAGCTCCTCAAGGAGGGCTGGAGGATACACCGCCCAGGAGGAGGCCAGCAGCTCCGGTACCGCCACCACGTGGGCGAAGCGCTTGCGCTGTTCGGCCAGCCATTCCGAAAAGCTCCGCCCCTCACGGGAAAGATCCAGGTGAAAGAGAAATGCCGGCGAGACGATCACGTCGTGCGCTTCGATCTGTCTCCAGGCTTCTGAGGGAAGCTTCTGCGATCCCACCTGGCGCGCCAGTTCAGACAGCTCCCCTGCGGGAGCCGCGCCCAGTGAGAACTGGTCCACGGCGCCAGCTCCCATGGACTTTGCGGCGCTCTCAAACGCCTGTGGAATCATGGAAGGGACCGAGTCGTCGGTCAGGATCAGCAGCCGATCCCCCTTCTTCAAAAAGACCCAATCCTTGAGGCAGGTCTGTGCCCCCCGTTCCAGATCGGCTGCACCACTCACCTTCGGAAGGGTGGGGGCCTTCGGCTTGGGCAACACCACAGGCAGGTACTCGGCGCACGTGATCTGCAGCGCACTGGGCGCGCCCAGGATGGCGGAAAGCTGCCTCAGCTGCGGATCCAACAGGAATGCGGGATAGCCGTTCCCAACCAAGGGCTCGTCCTCGAGCCACACGCTGGGAAAGAAAAGCTGAAGCTGACGCGGGCCACGGAAGGCGACTCCTTCGTTCCCGAAAGTCAGAGCGAGGGTGACGACGCCTGCGCGCTGGCTGCCAGCAAAGTGGCCCCAGCGGGCCAGGGAGCCCTTCCCTCTTCCGTCCACGTATCGGAAGGCCTGAGGCTGAATCCCCAGCTGGAGGGATTCGACGCGCACGACGTTTCCGCTTCTCAGCCATGCTCGCATTGCCTCGCCGGGAGCACCTCCGCCCCACGCTTCCTGCAGAACGTTTTCCAGGAAGCGAAGCCGCAAAAGAGGCATCAGGCCTCGCTCGGTGCTGTGGGTGGCCACGCTGCCTTCGACCTTGGATTGCGGCGTGAGCTCAAAGCGAAGTGGTTCGAGGGGAGGATAGTAGAGGACCGCAGGGTCCATGGACAGGCGCGGGCGCACGTCGCTGATCCACAAGTCGGATCCAGCGCCGTCCGCCAGGCGGATGCGAGAACCTCGCGCCGCGTACCGCTGAGCCGTCTGCACCAGCGAGTGGAACAGCGGCCGGGGAAAGCGACTCCAAGGAGAAGCCAGAATTTCGGGTACGGCCAGTACCTTCACCCGCTTCCCGTGAGAGGTCTGCGCCGCGCTGCTTTCCAGGGGATCGTAGGCCAGCTCAATCAAGAGATCCGCATCGGATTTCTCCAGAAGCCTGTCCGCAGGAAGCGTCCGGACCACGTAAGCAGCCCCGTGCTGCTCCAAACCTCTTTGGAAGGCCTGCAGGACCAATGGCGGCACGTCGGGATCGGTCACCACCTCCACCCGATCGGTTGGCTTCAACTCGGCCCAATCGCGAAGGCAGATTTCGACGGAGGGCATCAGAGCCTGAACATCCCGGACCTGCGGAATGCGCACCGGGTGCAGGTAAGGAGGCAGACGATAACCGCCGGGCATCTTCTGGCTCTCGATGACGCTCCCGAGGCCCACCAGGAGCATCACCGTTCCACCAAGAATCAGCTTCATGGTTATTCAAAAACCTGAAACTCGGAAACCTGAAACCTGAAACTTGGGAATCCGGATTTTTGAGTTTCAGGTTTCAGGTTTCGGGTTTCAGGTTTGTTCTTAGGGGAATTGTTCGCCTTCGGTTCTCCCTGTTTCGAACTCGGGAATCCACTCCTCGCGCAACAGCTCGTCGGGATTGCCGTACTTGGCGGCGACCTTTCGAAGCTCGGGATCGTCCAGGATCGTCAGGTGCCCCTTGTCGATGATCTTCTCACCGTCGATCCAGAGAGTGGGAAACTCCAACTGAAAATCCCGGTGTTCGCCCCGCGGCAGACCGGAGGTCCCTTTCATGAGGGCCTCCCGGGTCTCGCGATTGCGGGTGGATCCGATGCCGATGTGCACCACTCCCGACCGCCTGCGGTTTTCTCCCCAGCCCAGCCCACAGACTCCCCCGAGGGCGGCACTGGCTTTGGGATGAGTCCCAAGGGCCACCTCTTCCACCCACCCCACACCCGGCCCGGGAAAGCCCGGGAATTGCAGGTTCCCATAGCGCTGCAGAGCCTCGCGGAACCATTCCCCCGCCCGGCCGCCGCCTTCCACCCGGGTCACGTTGGCTTTGTCGATGAAGATCTTGATCTCGGTGATGGGTCCCTCGCTCAGGGTCCGCGTCACCAGGACGCCCTTCATGTCGGGAACGGCACTCATCACCGGCCGCACGTTGGGATGCACGTAACTGGCATTGGGAATCTCGTTGCTGCTGGTCCCTCGAGTCGAGGGCATGTCTTCCCAGTGCTTCGCGTCCACGGTCCATTCCAGATTGCTGCCCCACTCATCGGTCAGCTTCCACTTTTTGCCCGCCACCATTTTCTTCCAGACCTTTTCCCCGATGGCCCGGAACAGGTCGTCGGGATAATCCACCCAGCTGCTGGCAAGCTGGTAGCGAGTGTAGAAGGGCGTGCGGATCACCCGAGCCTTCCACATCTGGTCCTTCGGGATGAACTGCTCGTAACCCCGCGCCAGGTCCGAGTCGATGGCCGGGACGCCGCGGGCGTCGAAGTTCAGTGTCTTGTCCACCTGGCTCGCGATCTTTTCCATGAAGGAAAAATCCAGGGTGTCCCGCTGGGACACGTTCGCCGATTCGGAGCCCACCACGCCGACGCGCCCGCGACTCCTGACTGCTTCCTCGGGCTTGGTCTGGCACGCTCTGCCGGGCTGGATGACCGTAATCGTTTCCACGTTGTAGTCGCTGAACGCCCGCTGAAACGCCTGAAGGACCCAGGGGTCCACATCGGTGGTGGCCGCGAGGAGGACCCGTTTGACCCCCTGAACCCCTCCGATCCCGGGGATGCCCAGCACATGACCATCTTTTTCCCGGTCCCGCTCGATGAGGATCTTGGCGTAACGCACCAGATCGTCCACGGACTTGACCTCGCGCTTCTTGGGAGTGCGCGGCGGGGGAGCGGAAGGCTGCGACCAGACAGCTCCTTCGTTCCACCAGGCTGCGAGAAGGACGAGCATCATCCAGCTCCACGTCTTGCAGCAACCGAAACGGCATTTCTTCATGTTCTATTCCTCCGCCGGAGGCGGGCAACACCACTCCGTCATTTTTTGAACAAGATCAGCACTATACATCCTACGATCAACGTCAGGCTCAAGGGAATGGGAAAAGCGAGAACCGGATAAAGGTCCAGGGAAACCAGCGCAGATGCTTCGTCCAGCAGGCTCTTGCCGGTGCCCAGGTGCCCTCCGGCAGACGCAGCTCCCAAGGTTGCCAGAACTCCCACGGCGGCGAAAAGATCGCCCGGCGGGCCAGCCCGGCGAGGCCCATGGCCGCGCTGGAACAGCAGGAACAGCGCCCAACAGGTGAGGGAAACCAGGGTGTAAGAGATCTTCCCGTACACGACCCGGGTTGCAAGCAGCCGCTCCCAGGGCCAGGAGAGCAGACCCGTCGCCATGGACGCCCCGAGGCAGAGCAAACCCATCCCTGCTCCTAACCGCGCCGTCACCCGAAATGCCCCGGGGCCTTGGGGCAGCTCATTCCTCTTCCGCCCTTTCAGAACGCGATCCAGACCGATGCAGAGGCCTGCCAGCATCAGCATCCCGATGTGCAATTCCGTGGTGACCCTATGGAACAGGATCATTCTTTCGGAGAGCAAGCAGGCCTCCCGCCAGAATGGCCAGAACGAGAGCAGCGTTTGACAACATCCAGCGCAACAAGCTGGGAGGTCTCCAGGGAAAGGATTCCGGGTCTCCCGGGTTGGTGGCCGGGTAAGCGTTCAGCTCTTCTCCGTTCGTGAAACCGTCTCGATCGGAGTCTTCCTCCTGCACCGGGGCGTCGTAGTTAAAATCCCGCTCCAGGTAGGAGGCGCCGAAATAGTTTAACCCACCTCCCGTTTTGCTCAGATGGCAGGTCTGGCAGCCGAAATCGTTTCGTCCTCGACCCGGGAGCTTGTCCATGTCCGAGGGAAAACCATAGAGGGCGTGGAGATCGCATGGCCCCAGGGCCAGCGCGGCCATCATCAGGAACTTTCGTGTCACTTTACGGCAAATAAAAAACGTTTTCGGACCCGCCCTCCAGCGGCACCCGAGAAACGATGCGATTCTGCATCGTCTCCACAATGTAGAGGGCACCTTCCCGAGGATGGGGAACATAGGCATATTTCCCGTCGGGGCTCAGGTCGAGAAAGCTGTGAATCGTGATGGACTCGCTCCCCTTGGCGATGGACTTGTCCTTCAGTGGGCGTGGGAGGGCGGGCTGTATTCCAACATCACCGGCGTCTCTCGGCCCGAAAGCACTTTCACCTTCTGCACGAGTAATCCCAAGTATTCGTGCCAGACGGTGAGCTCATGCTCGCCCGCAGGCACGCCCTCCAGTCGAAAGCGACCTTCCTGGTCGGTCACACCTGCATAAGGAGTATCAGACACATGGATGTAGCCGCTCATCCAACCGTGGCCCGCCTCGCACATCAAGTGAATGAGCCCCGGCTTCTTCAGCCGCACTTCCAGTTCTTGGGCTTTAAACGGCAACGCCACATTGAAGAGGCTCTCCTGATGCTTCAGGCGGCGATGGGGATCTTCCACTTCCTCGTCCCCGTGATGATGTGCAGCGCCCTCCCCCTGTCCCTGAGGGTGCACGGCTCCGTGGGACGGGAGATATTCCACCAGATGTCCGTGGGTGGTGTGGAGGATGGGATCGCTATTCTTGACCACCAGGGTGGAACCCACTGGAAGCGTCTGAAGGTGGGGCATAAATTGGCAGTTGCGATTGTCCAGCACTCCTCGCTTCGGGGTCAGCTCCCCGCTCGCAACGCCCTTCAGGTTGATGAGAGCGTAACGGACCGCGCCCGCCGAGGAAATCACGAGGGCCTGCTGGGGTTGGGTTTTCCCGCAGAACGCGTGGTCGCGCGCTACCGGCTGGGGGGAAAAGTTCGGTGGAGTCCCCTTGAGTTTCACTACGCCCGTTAGGGTTCCCACGCCCAAGGGGCCCGGTCCGGCCGACGCAAACGCCAGAAGCGCGAACGTGACTGCGTAGGATGCGGCTTTAAAACGCATGGTGACCTCTGCCTTACTGGACTGGACGAAGCTACCATGACCCCCAGAGGGTCTGGTGCCCACCTACACTACCATGGGAGTCGCGCATTCCTGGCCGGCAACAGGAAGGGCAACGCTACCGTCATGCACCTGGAGATCTGCAACCCAAGAATCATCGGTTTCCTGCGTCCTGCGGCCAGCCTGGCGGTGGTTGAAAGCCTACGGGCCCAGTCCCTAACTCGCGGGCAAACTCTCTGTGGAGAAACACAACCTCACCTCCCAATACAGTCAGCAGGGGCCTGACCTTGGGAATCTGGGCTTGAGGGATGGTGAAGTAGTCCCGGTCGAGAACGACGAAATCGGCGAACTTTCCCTTCTCCAGGGAACCCAGGACCTCTTCCTTATACACGTATTCGGCTGCCCAGCGGGTCCACATCTTCAAAGCAGTGACCCGGTCTACCCGCTCCTCCTCGGGAGGGATTACCGTGTCCCCAAGCTGCCTGGACGTCACGAGCCAGATGAAATAAAAGACGCCCAACGTATGCGGCTCTGCGCTGTCAGCTTGACCTACGACTCTTACACCCGCGTCAATCAGGCTCTTGTAAGGAAGGATGAAGGGTATGATTTTCGGCCCGTAATCTTTCAGGTACAGCGGTCCATCTCTCAGGTACCGGGGACCCAGGCTGAGGATGATGTTGTATTGTTTGAGCTTGGCAACCACATCGGGGAGGGTTCCCACGACGCTGCCGTGCTCTAAAGTCGGCCTCAGTTCACGAATGTCCTCCACACTGAGGTTGGCTTCTTTCATCGCCTCTTCGAGCATCTGCGTAAAGAGCCGGACGCCATGGCTGCCCACGCCGTGGACCCCGGCCACCCGCCAGCCTGCTTTCGTCGCCTCTTTGAGGACGGCCCACATGAGCCCGTCGGGGGCCGGGCACCGTTCCTGGGCCTTGATTTCCGGGGGAGCATCCACATCCGGCCCCAGACAAGAGTCCGTCTGCTCCGCGTCCCACCGCTCGGAGGCGACACCCGCAAACCATAGCTTATCGTCGCCAAAATTCCAAAAGGTTCCCGTCCGACGGTACGTCGTGCGAATCACCTCGGGAAAAAACGGCATCCGATGGGTCTCGAAAAAGGCCGCCATCCTGATCGGCATGCCTCCTTTGCGGTGCAGCAAGTCGTATCCACTCAGGACCCTCGGCAGGGGAATCCGCGTGGCAAAGGTGGTCACGCCATAGGAAGTCCAGGCCTGCCCCTCCCGCCTGAATAATTCGGCCAGAAGGCTCAA
>JACQTF010000166.1 GCA_016210925.1 Acidobacteriota bacterium
ACTTCAGGAGTTCAAGGTGACCAGACGCTGGGCCGGGTCAAGTTCAACCGCTTCACAGAACACTACGAGATCTTTGCCGAGCATCTTTACATCGGAGACGATTTCCGGCACGACATTGGGTTCGTCCAGCGGAGAGGTATCCGCCGCAGTGATGGAATCGTCACCCTGGATCCCCGACCGGACGTCTTCAACATCCGCAAAATATCCATCCGGAGCGAATTGACCTACTTGACCGACACCAGAAACCGCCTGCTGTCGCGCCTGCAGAACCTTCAGGTGAGAACCCATTTTCAAACCGGAGCGATGGTGGGGTTTGCGGTCAACAACCACTATGAGAGGCTGGAACGGAATTTCCACATCACGCCCGAAGTCACGATTCCTGTGGGGGAGTACCGTTTTCCGGACTTTGCCTTGGAGTTCAACGGGCGTCCTGAGAGCGTCCTGGTTCCGCGCGGATCCGTGGAGGTCTCGGAAAGTTTTACAGCGGCTCGCGGCAGTTTGTTGAGCTGACACCGACCTTCCGACCACGTGCCGAGTTCTCAGCGGAGTTTTCCTATCAATACAACAACGTCGACCTTCCTCAGGGCGCCTTTCATACCCACGTTCTCAACAGCCGCGTCAACTTCAACCTCACCAACCGCTGGCTCACCACGGCTCTCGTCCAGCATGACACTGAGTCCGGGACTCTGGTCTTCTTTTTTCGACTGCGATTCAGTTACCGTCCCGGGGACGACCTCTTCGTCGTCTTCAATCAGACGTCGAGCGTGGGAAACCGCTTTGCCGAAACCGACCGTGCCCTTTTGATCAAGTTCACGCGCTCGTTCAACTTCTAACGGCTCGAGCTTTCCCGCCACTGAAGACTTCGAACTCACGAGATCAATCTCCGCCGGGGGCTGCACCCATCTTTCGCGCTCCCAGTTGGCCGCCGATCTGAACAGATGGACGAGCTCCTCTGTGCTGACCGGCGTGGGACCCTCTACAAGCGATCGGAGAGCAGGCTCAAGGGCGAGTTGCGTCGCAGACGAGACCGAGACCAATTCTCCGCCCACCTGCGCATCCAATGTCCAGGCGGGAGGCATTTGTCGCGCCGGAGGCGAGTACGAAAGGATGATATGGGTGCCGCTGAAAGGGAGGGCGGCAGGCAGCGCGACGACGAGCATCATTGCTGCGACCAACAGTGCGGCCAGAGGCCGCAGGAGGACTTTTCTGAGCCCAGACCCACGAGGTATCTCAGAACTCATGGAAACACTCCCTGGGACGGATGGTCGGCATCTCCGGTCCTTCGCACTTCCAACAGATGCGGCGCCTCTTCGCGGTTTCCGGGCCTCTGCTGAAGCCCTTCAGGGCCCGCCATTTCTGACAATCGCCCGATCAGCACGATCTTGATTGCGACGCGCATAGGGCGGCGAGGTGAGTCCCTCGCATTGATGGAAGCCGGGCGGCTCCCGGTTGCGACGGACGTCGAGGCTTCGCTCCCACCTGGTCCCGGTCCACCGCCCCGACCGTCAAGGTCCTTGATTCCGCCTTCCGAGTTGGCGCAAAAACTGACACACTGGAAAATCAGCAGGCGGGCGAAAGCCGTAAGTAGTTGATCTACTGGAGCCAGCGGTCGGGATTGAACCGACGACCTACTGATTACGAATCAGTTGCTCTACCACTGAGCTACGCTGGCCTCAAAGGACTTACGGGTATTGTAGCATCCCCGTGTAGTGAATACCGTAGTGAAATCGCGGCGATTTTCTCCACTGCCTCTGCCTTGTGGCTCGGGCTGAGGTGGGCGTACCGCTGCACCATCTCCAGCTCCTTCCACCCCAGAGCTCCTGGATCGTGCGCAGGCCGCAACCCGCCATCGCCAGCCTGGACGCGAACGTGTGCCTGAGGGTGTGGGGCGGCGGTCTTCCTCTGAAAGGCTTTTCACCTACAGGCTCGAGCCCAGCAGGCCCCATTCTTCGTTTGTGTAGAAGAGTTATCCAACCGCAGAGCTTGGTAACGCTGAGGAAAGCCGGCCTCCAACAAGGCGTGCTTCGGGGCACGCCTCGCACTTAATCCGATAGCCTGGTACTGGAGTGTAAGGTTTCCCGGTCCAAGTAGCTAAGCTAGTAGTCCACTCCGCGCCACGGATTCTCGTGTGGTTGTCGCGCCCGGTGTGGCTCCCCATCGTCTCGCCCTATGGGCATTCTATAAAGCGCGGTCTCCTTCAATGCTATACTGGCCACAAGAGGGAAGGCATCGGGGTGGTTCGGCGTTCTGCAAGTCTGAGGGACTCGGGGAGTTTGTTTGGTTCGGCGAGTAGTTAAAATGAAAGGGAAGTCCATGTCGAATCGCCACATGGCCAGAGCGATTGAGCTCTCCATAGAAAATGTCAGCTCGGGCAGGGGAGGGCCGTTCGCCGCTGTCGTGGTCAAGGATGGTCAGATTATTGCCGAAGGAACCAACCAGGTTACTTCCTTGAATGATCCGACCGCCCACGCCGAAATCGTGGCCATTCGAGAGGCCTGCCGTGCACTCAAGAATTTCCAATTGACCGGCTGCGAGATCTACACCACCTGCGAGCCCTGCCCCATGTGCATCGGGGCGATTTATTGGGCGCGACCCGCCTGTGTGTACTTTGCCGCCACGGCTGCGGATGCCGCACAGTATGGCTTTGACGATTCTTTCATCCCGGAGGAATTGAGCCGGCCTTTGGGGGATCGAAAGATTCCTATGACGCAAATAATGCGAGAGGAGGCATTGGTTGCGTTTCCCTTGTGGGAGCAGAAGCCCGACAAGGTCAAATACTGAATCTAGTCGTTCGGGGATAGAGTCCGATGGCAAACCGACTGGTGGGACGGGCCGTTCCGAGAAAAGAAGGCGGGGACAAGGTAACCGGCAAGGCACGATACATTGACGATCTCACCTTCCCCGGGATGCTTTACGGCGCCACGGTCCGCAGTCCGTGCGCCCGGGGTCGCATCAAGGGGATTCACTTCGAAGGCGGCATTCCCTGGGACGGGTTCACGATTGTTACCGCCACCGACATTCCGGGCAAAAACTGTATCGTCCTCTTATCGGACGACCATCCCGGTTTGGCTCAGCGTGTGGTCAACCATCCCGAAGAACCTATAGTTCTGCTCGCTCATCCGGACAAGTACCTGCTGGAAGAAGCGCGGCGGTCGGTGCGGCTGGAGATTGAGTCCTTACCGGCCGTTTTCACCATTGAGGAATCGCTCGCCCGGAAGGAAATCATTTGGGGACGGGACAACATTTTCAAATCGATTCGAGTCGAGAAAGGCAATGTGGACGAGGCCTGGGCACAGGCGGATTTCATTGTGGAAGGCGAATACCGCACGGGCGCGCAGGAACAACTGTACATCGAGCCCAACGGCATGATTGCCGTTGCCAATCCGCAGGAGGGCGTGACAGTGTGGGGCTCGATGCAGTGCCCGTATTACGTGCACAAGGCCCTGGTCTGCCTGTTTGGCCTCCCGGAAAGCAAGGTTCGCGTCATCCAGGTGGAAACCGGCGGCGGCTTCGGGGGGAAGGAAGAATATCCCTCGATGATCGCTGGTCACGCCGCGCTGCTGGCGTGGAAGTCCGGCAAGCCGGTCAAGCTGATTTACGACCGCGCCGAAGATATGGCAGCCACGACCAAGCGCCACCCCTCCCGTACGCGCCACCGCACGGCAGTGAGCAAGGAGGGGAAACTACTGGCTATGGAAATCGAGTTTGTTATTGACGGCGGCGCTTACATGACGTTGTCGCCGGTGGTCCTTTCACGGGGCACCATTCACGCCGCTGGCCCCTACCACTGTCCGAACATCCGCATTCAGAGCCGGGCTGTTGCCACCAACGCCCCACCCCACGGGGCCTTCCGCGGCTTCGGAGCCCCGCAGAGCACCTTCGCACTGGAACGCCACCTGAACAAGGTTGCGCGCGTGGTCGGGCTATCGCCCGAAGAGCTGCGCCGGCGCAACTTCATCCGTGAAGGGCAGAGCACCGCGACAGGACAAGTCATCCGGGAAAAAGTGGATATGGCCGGGTTGATGGAGCGCGCCTTCGAGCTCTCCAGGTATTACGCCAAAACACAGCGCTTCGCAGAGGAGAATCGCGGACGGCGGGATAAGAAAGGCATCGGGTTCGCCTGCTTCCTGCATGGCGCCGGCTTTACCGGCTCCGGAGAAAAGTATCTCGCCTCCGTCGTGGGTGTCGAGGCCACACCCGCCGGACGGGCAAGGATTCTGGCGGCCAGCACGGAAATCGGCCAGGGCGCCAATACCATCCTGTGCCAAATCGCTGCCGAGGCGCTCGGGCTGGAGTACGACCAAATTGAAATGGCCTCGCCGGACACCGGCGTTGTCCCGAACAGCGGCCCGACCGTGGCGTCGCGGACCTGCATGATTATCGGCAAGTTGGTGGAGTCGGCCTGCCTGGCGGTGAAACAGACGCTCGTGGGCAGCGGCTTGTTGAAACCGGATTACTCGCCGGAGGAATTTTTCCGGGCCTGCGCCGCCTACACCCAGAAGTGCGGCCCGCTCAAAGCCTTCAGCCAGTACCAGCCTCCACCGGAAATCCACTGGGACGAGGAGAAATACAGGGGCGATGCCTACAGCGCCTATGCCTGGGCGGTGTACGTCGCC
This sequence comes from Acidobacteriota bacterium, assembly GCA_016210925.1. Taxonomy (GTDB): domain Bacteria; phylum Acidobacteriota; class UBA6911; order JACQTF01; family JACQTF01; genus JACQTF01. Next base: position 4,617 of record JACQTF010000166.1, read on the forward strand.
GAAGTGACGGTGGATTCGCTCACTTACGAAGTGCACGTGGATGACTTCGTCGCCGTGCAGGAGGTGGGGAAGGTCATCAACCCGGTGCTGGGCGGCGGGCAAATCGAAGGCGGTGTGGCTCAGGCCATCGGGTATGCGCTCTTTGAAAACGTGGTGTGGCAAGAGGGGCGGATGGTGAACAGCCAGATGACCAACTACATCATCCCGACGGCGGCAGACGTACCCCGCATCCGGACTTATTTCGACGAAGTCCCCTATGCCCACGGACCGGCCGGCGCCAAAGGCCTGGGCGAGCTGCCCATGGACGGCACGGCGCCGGCCATCGTGAATGCCATCGAGGACGCCCTTGGCATCGGCCTTGACCAGATTCCGGTGCTTCCCGAACACCTGGTGGAATTGCTCGAGGTGAGTCGTGTGTGACGAGAGGCACAAAGTGAACGTTACCTGCCGGGTGAACGGCCGAGAGTACACTCTCTGCGTCTTTCCCCTGATGCGGCTGCTCGACGTGCTTCGGGAAGAGCTGCGTCTTACGGGTACCAAGGAGGGTTGTGGCGAAGGGGAATGCGGGGCTTGCTCGGTGCTGATTGACGGCGAACTGGTGAATAGCTGCCTGGTGCCGGCCTTGCAGGTGAACGGCGCGGAGATTACCACTATCGAAGGAATCGCGGACGGCGACCGCCTGCACACAGTCCAAGAGGCTTTCATCGAGGCGGGCGGCGCGCAATGCGGCATTTGTACGCCCGGAATGATTCTGGCGGCTGTGAGCCTGCTCGGGCGCATGCCGGAGCCGAGCGAGGAGGACATGCGCGCAGGGTTGGCGGGCAACCTCTGCCGCTGCACTGGCTACATGAAAATCTTTGAGGCGGTGGCCCGAGTTTGCCAGAAGACGGGCACGAAGGTCAATGCATGAGGTCTTGTCTTCCGGACTACGAACTGGTGGCGCCAGCCAACCTGCGAGAGGCGCTGGCCTTGATGGCAGGCGAACCGGGTGCCTGGAAACCCTTCGCCGGCGGCACCGACCTGATGGTCCTCCTAGAGGCGGGCAAGCTGCCCCACAAGAGGTTTCTCAGTCTTTGGCACCTGCGCGAGCTCAAAGGGATTGAGGTTTCTCCGACAGCCGTAACGCTGGGTGCACTAACGACCTACACCGAAGTGCTTCGCCATCCTGTCCTGCAGCAGGAATTTCCCTGTCTCTGCCAGGGAGCCCGGGAGACGGGCGGGGTGGCGACGCAAAACCGGGGGACGCTCGGCGGAAATATCGCCAACGCCTCGCCGGCCGCTGATTCGCCGCCGGCCCTGCTGGTCTACGACGCAGAGCTGGAGCTGGTCTCAGCCACCGGTTCGCGCTGGGTTCCCTACCGCGGCTTTCACAGCAGCTATAAGCAGATGGATTTGAGGCCCAACGAATTGATTGCTCGCATTCGCTTGCCGCGAGTAGGCCGGCCGCGGCGGCATTACTACCGCAAGGTGGGCACGCGCAAAGCGCAGGCCATTTCCAAGGTGGTCTTCGCCGGGGTAGCGGAAGTGGAAGGTGGCGTGGTTCGGGACGTTCGCATCGCTCTCGGTAGCGTCGCCCCTACCGTCCTGCGTTGCGCGAAGACCGAAGCGGTCTTGCGGGGCCACCCGACTGTCGAGTCCACCGTGGCCGCAGCGCAAGCGGCCCTCGCCGGCGAGATTGCTCCCATTGACGACTTCCGCTCAACGGCGAAGTATCGCCGGCGCGTCTCTCTGAATCTTCTGGCAGTTTTCCTGCAGAGCTGCCTCGGCACTGTGGAGCAAGGGCCAGGCCCTGAGCCCTGGTATGGCGCCTGACCTCCTCGTGCGCAGTCTCCCGCGCGGCTGGCGGGCCTGGATAAACGCAAAGGGGCGATTGCAATAGGGTATGATGCCGACCTGGTCGTTTGGGATCTGGGCGAGAGTTTCCGCGTCGAACCCGCCAGCTTGTATCACCGGCACAAGCTGACTCCCTATGCCGGGCTGAAGCTGCAGGGGCTGTCAAAGCTACTGTCTTGCGCGGTAGGAAGGTTTATGAGCGGGGAAATCTTCTGGGGGTACCCAGCGGCCAGGTCGTGAAGCGCGAGCCGTGTTGAGCCATTTCACTGAACTCGTGGATCTAGCCTCTGAACGGGTGGGCGGCGTTGCTCTGGCGGCCAACGACGAATTCTTCGCCCCCAAGGAGAATCTCTTGAAGCCGAGCATGCCGGTTTTCCTTGAGGACAAGTACACCGACCGCGGCAAATGGGTGGACGGCTGGGAGACCCGCCGGCGGCGCGAGCCCGGCCATGACTGGTGTCTCATCCGGCTGGGGGTGCCGGGTGTCATCCGAGGCGTGGTCGTAGATACCACCCATTTCAAGGGAAACTATCCGGCCCAGTGTTCGCTGGAAGCCTGCGTGGCTCAGAAGGGCGCTGGGGCGGAAGAACTGTTGTCGGCAGCGACGCCCTGGGCCGAGGTCCTGCTGCCTTCCGACTTGCAGGGTGACACGGAAAACCTCTTCTCCGTCGAAAGCCCCTATCGGTTCACCCACATCCGCTTCAATATCTTTCCTGACGGAGGCGTGGCCCGACTCCGCATCTTTGGCGAGCCAATTCCGAACTGGAAGCAGCTTATTTCCGCCAGCGGCGAGATTGATCTGGCAGCCGTGGAGAACGGCGGCCTCGTCGTCGCCGCCAGCGATATGTTCTTCGGCTCGCGCCACAACATGATTATGCCGGGCCGGGCCAAGAAGATGAGTGACGGTTGGGAGACCCGCCGGCGCCGCGGGCCCGGCTATGACTGGGCCGTTATCCGGCTGGGAACCTGCGGAAGTGTCGAGCGGATCGTCGTGGACACTTCGCACTTCAAGGGCAACTATCCCGAAAGCTGTTCGGTGGAAGGGCGCCTGGCGCCAGACGCGTCCTTGGACACTTTGCTGAGCGCCTCGGACCTCTGGCAGGAGTTGCTTCCGCGCACCAAGCTCGCCGCCGACACGGAGCATTCATTCCAGAAAGAGATCAAATCGGTGGGGCCGGTGACTCATATTCGCCTCAACATCTTTCCTGATGGCGGGGTGAACCGCTTGCGCATCTTCGGCCGCGTCAGCTCGGATGGGCGCCAGCGGGCTGGGCTGCAATGGCTCAATACGTTGTTGGGACGGGAGGCCGAGGCGGCTCTGCTGGCTTGCTGCGGGTCCACTGCCTGGGCGGGCAGGATGGCGCAACGGCGATCGTTCCGTTCTCTTGTTGAGTTGCTACAGGCCTCCGATGAAATCTGCCGGGCGCTGGAGCGGCAGGATTGGCTGGAGGCATTCCGCGCCCACCCCAGAATCGGCGAGAAACGTGCGGATCAGGAACCCTCGGCCGCGGGCACGGGCTGGTCCGAACAAGAGCAAGCGGGAACGCGCACAGCCACGGGGGACACGCTGGCAGCGCTCAGAGAAGCGAACCGGCTCTATGAGGCGCGGTTTGGACACATCTTTATCGTCTGCGCTACGGGCAAGACCGCCGAGGAGACGCTTGCGCTTCTTCGCCAACGCCTGCAGAATGACCCGGAGACGGAAGTGCGCATCGCCGCCGAGGAGCAACGCCGCATCGCGCAGCTTCGGCTGGAAAAACTTCTGCAACTATGAGCGCCATCTCCACCCACGTTCTCGACACTGCGCGCGGCCAGCCAGCCAGCGGCTTGCCCGTGATGCTCGAGGTGCAGGCGAGTGACGGGAGCTGGAGCCTGGTCGGAAAAGGCACAACCGACACCGACGGTCGTCTGCGCCAACTGGTTCCGGAGGGCACGCCGCTGCGCCCTGGACCTTACCGTCTTGTCTTCGACACCCAAACCTATTTTGCCGCGCATCAACTGGAATGTTTCTACCCGCAGGTCACGGTGGTCTTTACCGTGCGCGCGGCCGGCGAACACTACCATGTGCCGCTCCTGCTGAGTCCTTTCGGGTACTCCACCTACCGCGGGAGCTAGCCGCACCAGATGGACTTCAATTTCAGCGAATGGCTGAACTTGGGCGTGCGTTGGGTACATGTGTTCGCGGGCATCCTCTGGATCGGCCAAACCTATTTCTTCACTTGGTTGGACGGCCGGCTGGGCGCCGCGGAGCGGGACAAGCAGGATGGTGGGCCGGCGAAGGTATGGCTGGTTCACAGCGGAGGCTTCTATGTGGTCGAAAAGCATGCGCTCTCCCAGTTCCTGCCCCCGAGGCTGCGCTGGTTTCGCTGGGAAGCCGCGATCACCTGGCTCAGCGGGATGGTGCTACTTGTTCTTGTCTATTACCTGGGCGGAGCGCTGGTTGACAGCGACGTAGCGGAAATTTCGGTGGGCGCTGGCGTGGGCATCGGAGTGGCTCTACTCGTCGGCGGCTGGTTTGTTTACGACCTCATCTGGCAATCTCCGCTGGGAAAGGCTGAAAAGAGCGCAGCGGCTCTGTGTTTCCTCCTGCTGGTGGGCGTCACGTTCGGCCTGACGCAGGTGTTCAGCGGCCGGGGGGCCTATATGCACGTGGGCGCCTTGCTGGGCACCCTGATGGCAGCCAACGTCTGGCTGCGCATCTTGCCGGCCCAACGCCAATTGATCGCTGCTGCGCAGGCCGGCAGGCAGCCTAAGTCAGCCCTGGTGGCCCGAGCCAAGCTACGCACGAAGCACAACACCTACATGGTGGTGCCGGTGGTCTTCGTGATGGTGAGCAACCATTTCCCCGTTGCCACCTACGGTCACAGGTACAACTGGGCCATCTTGGTGATTCTTATTCTGGCGGGTTGGGGCGCCGCCCACATACTCCGGCGCGCGTAAACGCCGTCCCACTTGACTCATCCCGAACCACGGTGAGCGGCGAGAATCCTGGCGAACGAGCGCAACCGAAGCTGCTGCGGGGTGAGCCCCGTCAACGGCAGACTGCGCGCACGGGAGTCTTCAGACAAAGGTTTGATGCGGATGCCGATGAAGGGCGGTAGGCTGCTGGAAGCCATCCCCGCAGCAATTTCTCCCGCGGCCGCGGCCGCGTGGCCGTCTTCCTCAACATCGGATCGGTTCCCGTAGCCGTCCTCGAAATCAATGCGGAAATCCTCCACTGGTTCGTGCGAAGCTTTTCCCGCACGCGCGTGTAGAGAATGCAGGCCAGCCAGGCAGGACGGTTCTCCGAACGGACCGAGTCGGGGCGGCTGATCAGGCGCTCCTTTAATCCGGGCGCCTGCTCCAGCGAGCCCGGCAAGCGGTCACACCCGGGCAAGCCGATCGCTTTGGCAAAGACGAACGGATCAGGCGCGTAGTGCTCGAGGGAACGAAGAGCAAGAGTGCCCAGCCTGTTGGCGGCATCGGCCTTGAACAGATGCGCGCCTCCGTACACGGTGTGCACGGGCTGACGCTGGCCCGTGTCGCCCGGGTAGCGCCGGGCAAAACTGGCATTGGCCTTCTGCAGGCTCGCCATGACTTCCCGCGTGTCCTCTGGCGAAAGGGATTTCCTCATACGCTTCCTCCTCAGAAGCCAACATTTTACTCGGAATTCACGCCGCAGCCGTCCGCCACTACTCGTTCCAGATAAGGCAGTGGGTTGTGGCGACATGCATGCAATGGTCCCGGGATGCACTCTTCTCCACTGGTTCAGGGGAAGTCGAGGCTATCTCTGGCGCGTTTTTCGCTTGACAGGCCGATTCCGGCTACATAGAATCGCCCCATCTTGGAAGGGGGGGGTTCCGGACATTATTAGACTTTCCCCGCGACTTGTAGTTCCCCTATCCTGTCCGTAGCCAGCCGAATCTTTGAGGGGGGCGATTATGTTGAAGCGCAGGGGTGGCCTTCTGATAGGTCTGCTGTGGCTGCTGATTGTTTTTGCTTGCCCGGCCTGGAGCCAGGTCTTGGAGAAGGGCACCATCAGCGGGACGGTGTATGACCCCGCAGGTGCCGTAGTCCCCGGGGCCGAGGTCAAGATCGTCCAAGAGGCCACGGCAACCGAACGGGAGGTCACGTCAGGCTCCGACGGACGCTACTCGGCGGCGCTGCTGTCCCCGGGCGAATACCACATTGAAGTCTCTGCCAGCGGCTTCGCCACTTCCATTGTCCGCGGGGTGCGGCTCGCGGTCGGCCAGGAGCTAATTCAGGACGTGAGCTTGCAACTGGCTGCTTTGGGCCAGACGGTGGAGGTGACGGCTGAAGCCGACCCCATTGACCGCAGCGAGGCCCTGGAAAAGGTCATGATTGACCAGACCTACATAGAGCAATTGCCCATCAGCGGGCGCGATTTCCGCGACTTCGTCAACCTGGCGGGCACCGCGGATACCAGCCCGGCTTTGCGTTCGCCCGTCCGTTTGGGCGGCCAGCAGGGCGAGTTCACCGGCTTGATGATTGATGGGGTGGACAACCGCAATTCCTTCTTCGGCGAGTGGTTCGGCTCGCTAGAAACCAAGAACTTCACTGTGCCCCAGGACTCCATCCAGGAGTTCCAGGTGCGCGACACGGGCTTCTCCGCTGAGTTCGGTCACGCCACCGGCGGCCTCATCAACGTGGTAACCAAGTCGGGAACCAACGACTGGCACGGCAGCGTCCACTGGTTCTTCCAAACCAACACCCTGATTGCAGACACCTTCATCGAGGATACCAACACCAATGTGCCCCCGGCCCTAAATACCCGCCATCAGTTCGGTGGCACGGTGGGCGGGCCCATCAAGCGAGACAAAGCGTTCGTCTTTTTCGCCATCGATAACCAGCAGCAGAAGGGGCCGTTAACGGCAGTCTTTGGGGATGCCGGCAGAATCCGCACGCTCTGCCCCTGCCCCGTCCCCGAATTCGGGATTACCAATCTCACCAACTTGGAAGGGCAGGCCAACCAGCGACAGGATCTCTTTGCGCCTCTGCTCAAGTTTGACTACAACATTACCAGGGACCACCGAGCCACCACCCGGTTCAACTACACCCGCAATGAAACCGATGGCTTCACGGGGTTCGCCGGCAGCCAGACCTTCGTCCTCGGCCGGGTCGAAAACAACTTTGAGAATTTTGTCAACGAAGGCTTTGTCATTGCCCAGTCGTTGACCTCGGTAATCAGCCCCACGAGCGTCAATGAATTCCGATTTAGCTTCTCGCAAGAAAAGCGGCCGCGCCGCACCCGGGCGGACTTCACCCAGGAAACGGTCATCGCCGACGGCACCGGAAACTTCGGCCCCGTGTTTTTCCTCCCCATTGACAGCGAACACAAGCGCCTGCAGTTCCTCGACAACTTCAGCCGTACCTTCGGCAAGCACGACATGAAGCTGGGGGTAGACCTGAACTCCAACGCCACCAACCAGATCTTCATTGGCTTTGCCGGCGGTCAATATATCTTCGCCAGTTTGACCGACTTCATTAACCGCAGACCCGCCTTCCTGTTACAGCGAGTGGGCATCAATGGTTTGACTGCGACGCAGAGCGGGACCCTTCCTGACTTCTGGCAGCACGAGCTGTCCTTCTACATCCAGGACAACTGGAAAGTTCATCCGCAGGTGACGCTGAATCTGGGCTTGCGCTGGGATGGGGTCTGGAACCCAAAATCTGAGTTTGGCCTCCCGCCCACGACCCTGCCGGTCGGCAGGCCTCGAGTTACCAGTAGCGGCGTTCAAGTCGATTTCGCAACGGCGTCGGGAGATGTCCCCAATGACTTCAACAATGTGGCCCCCCGCGTGGGCGCGGCTTGGGATGCCACCGGAGACGGGAAGACTGTGGTGCGCGGCGGCCTGGGCATCTACTACGCAGCGTCGCCCACCATCTTCTTCGCCGGCGCGCTGGCGGGGCCGGGCCTGCGAGGCGCCGTGGTTTTCATCCCCTTCTTTGGCTCTCCCACGGATTTGCTCGGGTTTGGCTTAAGGTACCCGAACATCTTGCCGCCCGCATTGACACCCGCGCAACAAGCGATCCTCGTCGGATCGCAGAGTATCGACTATATCGACCCGGATTTTGAGAGCGCTCGCGTGTTTAATTTCCAAGTAGGCATGGAGCGCGAGATCGTCCCCAGCTTAAGCATCGCGGGTACCTACACCCATAACCGCTCGGAAAACCTGCGCACAGGCGGGTTCTTCAGTACGCCCTGGGACCGTAACTTGGACCCGGCGCGCGTGACTTTTGACTCCTTCGGACGCACCGTGGGCGGGTTCAACCTGCCGCGCCTGGATCGCACCATTGGTAATGCCAACGCCGTGGCCAGCTTTGGAAGGGCGCGGTACCATGCCTTCGTCTTGCAGGTGAAGAAGACTTTCAGGCACCGCCATCAGTTCGGCATCAACTACGTCACCTCCACGAACAAGGACAATGCCTCGAGCGACCGCGACACCGACGCCTTTAACGGCCCGTCAGACCCCTTCAACTTCCTGGAGATTGATTTCGGGCGCAGCCAGCTCGACATTCGCCACCAGTTCGCCGCTTATGCCTACTTCCTCCTGCCGGCTGACATCGAGCTCAGTACCCGCTTTGCAGCCCGCAGCGGGCGAGCCTTCCCCGTTTGGTCCAGTCTGTGCAGCGACCCCGGCGTTGTCGGCGTTGTGTACAACAACTCGTTCCAGTGCTCGAACAACTTCAATCAAATCCGCCCCGTGGTGGGCGGCGAGCTGCTCCCACGTTACCCGGAGCGGAATTCCGACCTCTTCAACTGGGACATCCGTTTCGGGCGGGAGTTCGCCCTGGGGACCGAACGAGCTAAGCTGCAAGTCATCTTTGAAATCTTCAACGTAACCGACACGAAGAACTTTTTTACCAACCCGACCGCAGCCCGCAACGCCATCTTGGGCGCTCCAACCTTCAAGCAGAAGGATCAATTTGTCTCGACCCGGACCGGCCAATTCGGGCTGAAGTTCATTTTCTAACCCCGGATTCACCGGCTGCCGGATCCGCCGGATAGACCCGCTTGCCACGGGAAGGCAGGCGCGTCTATTCTTTTTGGTCGCACATGTTCGCAACTCTGCTCCTGAGTCTGGTTCTCGCGCAGGTCGCCGCCGCTTTCCAAGAGGTCTATCAGCGCGGGCTGCAAGCCCTGGCGAACGGGCAATTCGAGGAAGCTGAGGCTGCATTGCGGGAAGCTCAGCGTCTGCAGCCGGACAACCCTGTGGTTCATTATCAGCTCGCTGAATTGTTCACGCGCAGCCAGCAATGGGACCAGGCGATTGCGCGCTTGCGAGAAGCCATCCGGCTGGAGCCGCGTGAGCCTCAATTCTATGTCCGCTTAGCGCTGCTGCAGACTCAGCTCAAGCGCTTCCACGATGCCCACGCAACCTTAAATGAGCTGCTGCAGGTGCGCCCAGACTATCCGGAAACGCACCTTCTCTTCGGCCGAGTGGCTGAGGAGCAGGGCGATCACGCCTTGGCAGAGCCGCACTTGCGCGATTATGTCCGGTTTCGTCCAGAAGACCCCACGGGCCTCGGGGAACTCGGCGTCGTCCTGTTGGTGCAGGGGAAATTCGAAGAGGCGGAATCGCTCCTCAAGCGCGTCCTGGAAAAAGACCCGAATTCAGGCGCGGCGCACTACAACCTCGGGCTCCTCTACAGCCGCCGGGGCCAGCACCAGCAGGCGAAGCACCACCTGGAGCATGCGATTCCTCTGCTGGCTGAAAAAGCACAGGCATACCATCAACTCGGAACCGTTCTGGTACGAGTCGGGGAGTTGCCCGCTGCGGAAAAGTGGTTCCGGCAGGCGCTTGAACTGTCACCGGCCGGTTTGGAGTCGCTATACGCTCTGGGTACGCTCCTCCGCCGGCAGGGACGCACGGAAGAGGCCAACAAGATTCTGGCCGAGCACGAGCGGCTGAGTGCCGCGGCTCTCGAGGAGCGGCAGCGCGGGCGGCGAGTCAGCGCCTACCATCAAGAGGTGAAAGAGCTGCTGAAGCGGGACCGCCTAAACGAGGCCCAAAAGAAGGTGGACGAAATCCTACAGCTCGACCCCGAAAACGATCTGGCCTACTATCGCCTGGCGCAAATCTTCTATCTCCGTGGCGAATACGAGCGCGCCCTGGAGACGGTGCAACGCGCCATCGCGCGGAAGAAATTCGAACCTGCCTACCATTCCCTCCAGGCCATGTGCTGGGAAAAACTGGGCCAGGATGACAAAGCAGCCGGGGCTTATGAGCGGGTCCTGAGCCTAGCTGAGTACACGGACACTTATTGGGCATTGGCGCGACTGGAACAACGGCGGGGAAACTTCTCGCGGGCGCTGGCGCACTTGCGGCGCGCGGTGGCGTTGGAGCCCGAGAACCCTGAACTTCGACTGGCCCTGGCCGCCGCGCTTGAGGAAGCAGGAGAGAGCGAGGAAAGCCGGAAAGAGCGGGCCAAGGCCAGGGCGCTGCAAGAGGAAGCTACGCCCCGCTAGCGGGAGCTTGGGCGAGCCTGCTTGATTCCTTCACCCTCACGAATCCGATAGAACTGTCCCGCGGCCAGATGCTCGAACACTTCGGTGTTCCCGCTCGGCCAGACGACCTCGATACTGTCGGCTTGAGCCGCGCTTCCCAAGCCGAGGTGCACGCGGCGGTCCGAAGAGGACAGATAACTCCCTCCTCCCGGCACATAGCGGGTGAGGGTGCGACCGGCCATTCGAACCCTCACCACCGCTCCGATGGGGTCGCGGGGGCTCTTGGCCCCCTCCAGGAGCAGGGAAAGCCAGCGGTTGCGGTTCCCGCCGTCGTTGCGCACTAGGGAAGCCTTGCCGCTCAGGTTCAGGACCAGCACGTCCACATCACCGTCGTTGTCATAGTCGCCGAAGGCGGTGCCGCGGCTCACTTGGGGTTGGCGCAAGGCTGAGCCGTGCCCGGCTGCAACTTCGCGGAACCGACCGCCTACGTTTTCAAAAAGCAGCTTTGGCTGAGCGTAGGAATCTCCTGGCCGCAACTGTTGGATATTGTCAATCACATGCCCGTTGGCGACGAGCGCGTCCAGATCGCCGTCGTTGTCGTAGTCGAAGAATCCCGTCCCCCATCCGACAAGCGGCAGGCTGGGAGCGGCGAACCCACTCTCAAAGCTGACGTCAGCGAAAAAGTCTTTCAGATTACGGTACAAGTTGTTGTATTCCCGGTCGAGGTTAGTGACGATGATGTCCAGGTGACTATCGCCGTCGTAATCGCCGGCCGCCGTCCCCATTCCGGCCTGGGGTCGCCCGCCTTCGTCCAGCGCCACTCCCATGCGAATGCCGATTTCCTCGAAAGTTCCATTGCCGCGGTTGCGGAAGAGGAAATTGGGGACAGAGTCATTCGCTATGTAGAGGTCCATCCAGCCGTCTTCATCAAAATCGGCCGCTACGACACCGAGGCTCTTACCGATGTGCTGGGCGATGCCGCTTTCCCGGCTGACATCGGTGAAGGTTCCGTCACGGTTGTTTCGATAGAGGAGGCTTGGTAATCCATCATAGATATCGGGATGGCAGTAGGCGCGGATTTGGCGGGCCGGGTCGCCGCAGACCACATTGCGCTCGAAGGCGTAGTCAACGTAACGGGCCACCAACAGGTCCAGGCCACCATCTCGGTTATAGTCAAAAAAGGCAGCACTGGTGCTCCAGCCACCGCCGGCAACTCCGGCCCGGTCGGTTTCGTCCGCAAACGTGCCGTCGCCCAAGTTGCGGTACAGGATGTTGCGACCGAAGGCTGTGATGTAGAGGTCGGTCCACCCATCGCCGTCATAGTCTGCCGCGGCCACACCCATGCCATATCGGCCATTGCCGCCCACGCGGGCCCGGCTAGTTACGTTGACAAAGGTGCCGTCTCTCTTGTTGCGAAAGAGGGCGTGGCGGACGGGAGCGGGGGCGGGATGGCCGGGCACCGTGCCCCCATTGACGAGGTAGATATCCAACCAACCGTCGCCGTCGTAATCGAGGAAGGCAGCCCCGGATCCCATGGTTTCAAGGGAGTATTTCTCCGGCGAGGCGCCGTTCCAATGAACAAAGTCGAGCCCGGCTGCCGCCGCCACGTCGGTGAAGACTATTGAGGAGAGAGGGTTGTTTTCAGGGTTCAGGACTGCAGCCGAAAAGAGGGCAGAGCTCGCGCCGAGAGCCAGGAGGCCGAAAAAGAGTATGGGCACACGGAAGCAGAGACACGTAATCGGCATGGGCGGCAATTCTATGCAACAAAGCGAATGACCGCAAGCGGACTGCTGAGAGCAATGTCCCCCGGCAACGCCGGGACCGAGGACTGCAAGATTCTGTTGGGAATCCTATAACCTGGGAACAGCTTGGGAACAAAATCCGCCAAATACCAGGCAAAAATGTAATTCATCACACAGGAAACAGCTAGACGAACCAACAAGATAGCGTTCCTTGGGGACTCCCCCTCTGGGTAATTACGAATCAGTTACTCTACCACTGAGCTACGCTGGCATCGAAAGCTCAACGGGCGAGGGACAAATCTATTTTTACCACGCAAACGCCGCGACCACAATGCGAAAAGGCGTGGGAAGGAGGCCCTGCGGAGCCGGCTCCCGGGATCCACCCCAGCGGCTCGAGATCTTAGGGCACCGATAGGACCCCCCGGATTCACCGCCGGTTGGCCAAGCAGCCCCGCCCTCCGGGTCCGGCTCGAACGCTGGCTTGCCAGTTGACCGAAAACCGGGGGTGCAACAGAGGGCTCGGGAGCTGCGGCTGGCCATCGAGTGGTGCATCGAAAGCAGCGACGCGCAGCCGAAACCCTTCGGCTTGGCGCGCTTCTGCGACCGAATTAATGCAACCAACTTTTGCTTTTAACTCACAACACTAGAATCCGATCCGCAGCCCTAACTGGATCTGGCGATTGGGCGTTGCCGTGTCCGTGATCCTCCCGGCGGCTCCACGTACGGCGCCCGCTGATGTAAAAACCACCAAATCGGGTCTCCCGAAATTGGCCCGGTTGAAAATGTTGAAGAACTCCGCCCGAAATTGGACGTTGAACTGCTCGGACACGGCGCTCACCGGGAAGTTTCTGACCAATGAGAAGTCCAACGTGGCGAGTCCCGGCCCGGTCACCGTATTCGCTCCGAGGTTGCCCAAAAAGCCAGCCGGAGGAAGCGCGAATTGGGACGGGTCGAAGTAACGGCCAGGCCTCCCGACCACGAGGTTGTTGTTACCACCAGGGATCATATTGGGTCGATCAACCGCCGCCCCGTGACCGCTTCGTGAGCGATTGAAACCCGTCACGACATTCAGTGGCATACCGGAGGCAAAGGTTCCGATCCCGCTCCACTGCCAGTGGTTAAGCAGCGCGCCAGCCACCCCGTGCAGGGGGAGCGCCTGGAAGTCGTAGGTGAAGTTGAACGTGAACAAGTGGCTGTTGTGATGGGCCGACAGGCCCCGCTCTCGTTTGATATCGAACTGGTGCATCGGCGTAGACCTGCTGTCCCTTGCAGCGGAAACTTGCAGTGATGATATATCATCGACCGATTTCGAGAAGGTGTGGGCGAACTTGCTGCGAAGCTGCCGGAGCAATCCACTGTCGGCAAAGCGCGTCTCGAACTCGGTCTGGAGAGCGTGGTATCGCGAATTCGCCTCGGACATTAACATAGACCACCCCCTGCCCAGGCGCGGTTGGGCAAACGGCGCAGCCGCCGACGGCCGGAACAGCTCGCCGTCTACGAGCCGGGGAACCCGGATGTTGACTTCGTGGACGTTGAGGAGATGGTAGCCGCTCGCGCCAACGTAACCTACCTTCAACACGCCCGCCTTGCCGACTTGCTGCTCGAGCCCCAGGTTAACATGCATCACCGTGGGGACGTCGATGTTGGGATCGATGGGTCCCCGCCCGGACAATGTCGCCGTTCCAAGATCGATCGCGTGCCAGGGATTCGGAAACAGGTCAGGGCGCCCCTCAATGCTCGCGGGAGCTCGAAAGGGAGGGTTATTACGCGAGTAGAATCGGTACTCCTGGTCGATCTGGTCATAGAACACCCCGAAACCGGCGCGGAGCGATGTCTTCCCCTGACCCCGTGGATCCCACGCCAGGCCGATCCGCGGGCCGAAGCCGGCACGGTAATTGGTCGGCCAGATCTTCTTCCCCCCGGCGGGGCTGGTCCCGAGAACCCGTGCAAACGGAGGATTCACCTCCTGCAGGGGAAGGTTGGAGAACCGGCCATGCTTCTCCGTCGGCGACGTGAGCACCTCATATCGTAGCCCCAAATCGAGGCTCAAGTTTGGCGTCCAGCGGACCCGATGTTCCCACTGTTAATCATCGGCAAAAAGCTCACAGTACAGGTCGCTCCTTGATTTTTCGGCGACTCGTACTCGATGCCATGCGTTCGGAAACGCTCGCGAGGTCACTCACCGCCGAAGCGGTCACCGGTCACGCAGTCAAGACGGTACGTTTTGAGGGCTTCGGCAAACTCCTTCGACGGTCGGTTTCATGCTGCGGGTATCCGCCTCCCAGACCAGGACTGGGTCGCCGTCCTGTACCCACAATGCGAAAAGGCGCAGTCATCCAAGGTGGAGATGGGAAGCGAGGCTGAAAAGGGGGAACACTGGAAGAGAGGAAAAACTTACTGGCCTGCTGCTTCCGCCAGCGGAGGAGCCAGGATCTCCCGGTAAATCCGATGGGTGACGGCCGCCGCCTGGGGCCCGTTGCCCCGCTTCAGGATCACCACGACGGCCAGCCGGGGCTCCTTCTCGTTGAACGACGCAAACAGGCCCGTCCGCCTGCACGTTCCGGTCTTGCCGTAAATCTGCTCGACGTCGGGCAGGCAGGCCGCCTTGCCGGTGCCGTCGTTGACGGCCGCCATCATTCCCTCCAGCACGGGCTGGCTGATGTCCCGGAAACACAGGTCCTGAAGGAGCACTGGCTGGAAGGCCTCCCGCTGCTTCCTGGTCCGGAGATACTGCGGCTTGTAGATTTTGCCGCCGTTGCCCAGGGCAGAAACGAACTGGGCCAACTGCAGAGCGGTGATCTTCACGCCCGTCCCCCAACTGTAAACCCGGTCGGACGCGGGAGACTGGGTCAGAGAGCCGGCGGACTCGCGGAAAAAATTAACGCCGGATTTCTTTCCGAGACCGAACTTGAAAAAGTAATCGTACATCCTCGGATAGCCCACCTGCTGGCCGATCCTCTCGAAGAACTCGTTGTTGGAATAGGCCAGGGCATCCACCAGATTCATCTGGTCAAAGCCCCTGCTGCGGGTGAGAGAGATCACGTCCTGGCCGGTGATGGCCCGCTCCTGAAGGGCCGCCATGGTCACGTACAGCTTGATGGTGGAGCAGGGGATGCTGGCCGCGCTCACCGCCATGCGCTGGTTGACGATGCTGCGGATGCGGCCGGTATCCACCTCTATAACCACAACGGCACCCTGCCGTCGCCCGAGGGCCCGCTGGGCAGCGCTGCGGATGGCCGAGTCCTCGCCCCGAAGATCATCTCCAAAACGACCGCGGGTGCTCTTTCCCGCCGCATACGCCGGGAGAGCCTGGACCAGGGAAAAAATCAAAATGGTTGCCGTCAGGAGTTTTGAACCCATTCGCCTTGCTCTGTCGCACCCTCCAGAACCACTGCCAAGTGATACCGCCCTAGCAAGAAAAATTCCAAGCTTTCAAGGGTCCAAATCCACACGGCCAAGGTCCGAGAAACCCTTTGCCCGTGCCCAACCGAGGGGCCAGCCGGGCGTCGCAACCACCCATGGCACTAACTGAAAATCGAGTGCCGGCCCCCGAGCAAATGGGATCAGTATCCGGACCGTAGGGTTCCATGTCAAGAAAAAAAACAGAGAAGGCCGGAGGCTTTCGAATCAGGGGCCCGCAAGGCAAGGAAACAAAGGTTACACTTTAAGAACAAAAGTTCCCACGGGAACGAACCGATCCGGGACCTCCAACGGCAAAGGGGAGGTGCCGCTCGCAGCCTAGTGGCTGAGGATGGCTTCGCGCTTGCGGAACTGGGGGGACATCTGCCGCAGCCGATCCACAATGGGCGGCAAGACTTCCAAAAGGTAATCCACGTCCCGGTCGGTGTTGAACCATCCGAGGCTGAACCTCAAGGTCCCGTAGGCGGACCGCCCGATGGCAGTCAGCACGTGGGAAGGCTCCAGCGAGCCGGAAGAGCACGCGGAGCCAGTGCTGACGGCCACCCCTTTCAGGTCCAGAGAAATGAGCAGGCCTTCGCCCTCGGCGAATTCAAACGACAGGTTACTGATGTGGGGGAGACGATGGTCGCGGCTCCCGTTGACGTAGACCTGCTTGATGCGGTCCAGGATGCCCTGCTCCAGCCGGTCGCGGAGAGCCCCGACCCGCCTCTGAAATTCCGGCAAGCGCTCGCGAGCGATCTCGCACGCTTTCCCCAAGCCCACGATGCCCGGGACATTTTCGGTGCCGGCCCTGCGGTTCCGCTCGTGTCCGCCGCCGTACAGCAACGGACGCATCTTGGTTCCCTTCCTCACGTAGAGAATCCCCGCGCCCTTGGGACCATGGATCTTGTGGGCCGACAGGGAGAGCAGGTCCACTTCGTGCTCTTTTACGTCCATCGGGATCTTTCCCACCGACTGCACGGCGTCGGTATGAAAGAGGGCCCCACGGGCGTGGGCGATCCGGGCCAGCTCCCGGATCGGCTGAAGGGTGCCGATCTCGTTGTTGGCATGCATGATGGAGACGAAAACGGTCTTCTCGGTGACGGCCTCCCTGACCGCTTCGGGATCTACCAGCCCCTCCTCGCTCACGGGGAGATAGGTGACCGAGAAGCCGTCCTTCTCCAGTGCCTCGCAGGTATTCAAGACGGCGTGGTGCTCGATCTTGGAGGTCACGATGTGGTTGCCCCGAAAGCGATGGAATTCGGCCACGCCCCGCAGAGCGGTGTTGTCCGACTCGGTGCCGCCGCTGGTGAAGACCACCTCAGACGCCTCGGCGCGGATGAGGGCCGCCACCTTCGCTCGGGCCTCTTCCACGGCGGCCCGCGCTTTCTGGCCGAACTGGTGGATGGAAGAGGCGTTGCCAAACTCCTGGCTGAAGTAGGGCAGCATCGCATGCAGGACCGCTTCGTCCAGCTGCGTGGTGGCACTATTGTCCATGTAAACGCGTTCGGCTTTCATCCCATTCTCCGCCGCAAGGGCCAGACCGGCTGATCACACCCATCTTAGCGCGTCCGCCCTTTTTGTCAAGGCCGCCCCAAACAATCCTCCAACGTCGTCAATAAGTTACGGGCAAACAGCCCGTGTTTCCTGCTTGACTTTGGGCTCTCCATTCTTTATGTTGCCGCCATGGCCAAGCCGATCATCACGCTGCTGACGGATTTCGGACTGTCGGACCATTACGTGGGATGCATGAAGGGGGTGATCCTGGGAATCCACCCCGACGTCGAAATCGTGGACATCACCCACGAGGTTAAGCCCCACGACATCCACGAGGGCGCTTTCCTGCTTCGCTCATGCTATCGCTACTTCCCTCCCCGGACGATTCACGTGGCCATTGTGGATCCCAGCGTGGGACCCCATCGCCGCCCCATCATTGCCACCGTGGGGGAACACATCTACCTGGCTCCCGACAACGGCATCCTCTCATACATTTACGAGGAGGGAGAGGTCAGCCAGGTGATCCACGTCACGGCGTCGCATTATTTCCTCCCGACGATCAGCCACACGTTTCACGGGAGGGACCTGTTCGCCCCGGTAGCGGCCTGGATCTCCCGGGGCATCGAGCTGGAAAAGTTCGGCGATCTCGTCACTGACTTCACCCGTTTCCAGATGCCGCGGATCAAGCAGGTGAACCCGAAGATCCTTCAGGGGAATGTCCTGCACGTGGACAAGTTCGGAAACCTGATCACCAACTTTACCGAAAAGGAGATTCCCCGCGGGGAGTCGGGGGAGACGGCCCTGGCCAAGGTCCTGG
Source organism: Acidobacteriota bacterium (assembly GCA_016210925.1). Classification (GTDB taxonomy): domain Bacteria; phylum Acidobacteriota; class UBA6911; order JACQTF01; family JACQTF01; genus JACQTF01. Next base: position 22,354 of record JACQTF010000166.1, read on the forward strand.
TGGCCCGTCGCGAAGTGACGTCCGTGCGCACCTCCTACGCCGATGGAAGTCCGGGGGAGATTTTCGTGGTGCTGGGAAGCACAGGCTTTTACGAGATCGTCATGAACAAGTCCTCCGCAGCCGAGAGGCTGGCGGTGGGGAGGGGCGCCGAAGTGGGGGCGGTGCTCAAATGACTGTCCGCTTCCCGCCGCGGACAGCAGCATGATTCGAGTCGGGCCTGCCGGGTGGAGTTACAAAGACTGGGAAGGGATCGTTTACCCCGCGGCTGCGGACTCCAAGTTTGACCCCCTCTCCTACCTGGCGCAATACTTTGATGCCATCGAGGTCAACAACACCTTTTATCGCCCGGCCACGGCCCGGATGGCGTCCAGCTGGCTTCGCCGGACCCGCCACAATCGACGATTCTCGTTCACGTGCAAGCTGTGGAACCGCTTCACCCATGAGCGGCAGACCCCTTACGGGCCGGCGGAGGTGGCGGAGTTCACCGAGGGCCTCCGGCCCCTGCTCGAGGAACGTCGCCTGGGAGCGCTGCTCCTCCAGTTCCCGTGGTCCTTCAAGAACGGACCCGGAGAACGAGAGTACCTGCAGAGGTTGCTGGAGGATTTTCACCCGTTTCCCCGGGTGGTGGAAGTCCGGCACGAGTCTTGGGATCAGCGCTCCTTCTATGCGTTCCTCCGGGAACGCGGCGTCGGCTTCTGCAATATCGACCAACCGGTGATCGGCTCTTCGCTCTCGCCCTCCGCCATCGTCACAGCTCCCACCAGCTACTTCCGGCTCCACGGCCGCAACTACCAGGAGTGGTTTCGGGAGAAGGCGGGCGTGGAAGCCCGGTACGATTACCTTTATTCCCAGAAGGAGCTGGATGGGTTAATGGGCTACATCGAGGATCTGTCGGAGCGGACCGAAGATCTCTTCGTGATCACCAACAACCACTTCCGGGGCAAGGCCGTCTGCAATGCCATGGAGATCAAGCACCGGCTCGGCCAGCCCGCAGAGGTGCCGCCCGCCGTGGCGGACGCTTTCCCTCGCTTGAAGGAACTCAAGGCTTCGCCGCCCGCGTCGAGCGGCCGCAAAGAAAGGGAGTGAGCGCCCCGGCGGCACAAGGCGTCTACGCTAATCTAAGGGAACTGCATGCCGGAGGGCACCACCACGATGCCACCCTCGGAGAGGACGAACTGCCTCCGGTCCTTCTCGACGTCGAACCCGATCTCCGTCCCCTGGGAAATCTGGACGCCCTCGTCGATGATGGCGCGCCGGATCCGGCAGTGACGCCCCACCTCCACCCCTTCCATCAAGATGGAGTCCTGGACATGGGCATAGCTGCGGACCCGGACGCTGGGCGAAAGGATGCACCGCTCCACTCGTCCTCCGCTGATAATGCATCCCTCTGAGAGAATGGAGTTCAGGGCCAGCCCGGTCCGATCCCCGTCGTTGAACACGGTCTTGGCGGGGGGATAGGGCTTCATGTACGTGCGGATGGGCCAGTCCCGGTCGTACAGGTTGAACAGGGGATTCACCTGCACCAGGTCCATGCTGGCCTCGTAGTAGGAGTCCAGGGTCCCGATGTCCCTCCAGTACTTGGCTTCCTTCTTGTTCTCGTCCCGAAAGTTGTAAGCGTAGACCGGAAATCCGTCTTTGACCATATCTGGGATGACGTTCTTGCCGAAGTCGTGGTCCGTGTTCTCCTTCGCATCGCGAATGACGGCCTTCACCAGCGCCTCGGTCTTGAAGGCGTACACTCCCATGTTGACGAAGGAGCGGGAGGGATCTCCCGGGAGAGCCGGCGGATCCTTCGGCTTTTCCCGGAATCCAACCACCCGCCGATCGGCATCCACCTCCACGACGCCGAATCTGTGGGCCTCCTCCACGCTGAACTCCACCGCGCCCAAAGTCATGTCCGCCCCGGTGTCCACGTGGTATGCCAGCATGTCGTAGTAATCCATCTTGTAGATGTGATCGCCCGAGAGAATCAAAACGTGCTCCGGGCGTTCAGACTCGAGGAGATGGATGTTCTGATAGACGGCGTCCGCTGTGCCCAGGTACCACCGGTTGACGTAGCGCTGCTGGGGCGGGACCAGGTAGATGAACTCGTCCAGGTCGGTGTTAAAGATGTTCCAGCCGTGCCGGATATGCTGATCCAAGGAAAGGGAGCCGTACTGGGTCAGAAGATAAATCTTGCGCAGGCTGGAGTTCAGGCAATTGGACAGAGTGAAGTCGATGATGCGGTAGATGCCCCCGAAGGAGACGGCCGGCTTGGCACGAAGCTTGGTCAGCGGGTAGAGACGCTCTCCGGCGCCACCCGCCAGGATCAGGGTCAAGGTATTCTTGAGCAGGGCCTGGAACTTTCGGGTCACCATGGGGGAACAGGAAATCGTTTCAAGGTCCTTTGGGACAAGAAGCGACCTACTCCCGAAGTAGCTCTTTGATCTTTGCCTTGAGTTCCGAGAGATCCGAGGACTTGATGATGTACGCGTCCGCGGCCCAGCTCATGAAGTTGTCTTGATAACTGGCATAAGCCGTGTTCAGGATGACCGGGAGGCGGTTGTTCTTCGCCAGGATCCCACTGAGCACCTCAATGCCATTCATCCCCGGCATCCGAATATCCAGCACCACCAGGTCCGGATTGCAGCGATCCACCTGGGCCAGGGCCTCCTTGCCATCGGACGCCAGCACCACGCGATAGCCTGACTCGCCCAGCTCCTTCTCGTAAAGCTTCCGGATGTTCTTTTCATCGTCCACTACGAGGATGGTCTTCATGGATCCCCCTTTGCTGCCAGACTCCTTTGGATCCGGCCGTACGGCTGCGAGATTCACGTGCGGTTCGGCGGCCTCCCAACGCTGGTACGTTCCAACGGGACCCGCCGCCCGATCCCCATCAACTCGCTTTTGCCTCCTCCTCGGTCCACGTGAGCGGAAGCCGGATGGTGAAGGTGGACCCCTTCCCAATTTCGCTTTCCACAGTGATGGAGCCGCGATGTTGATGGATGATCTGGGATGCGACGGTCAAACCCAGCCCCGAGCCCGTGGGCTTGGTGGTGAAGAACGCCTGGAAGAGCCTGTCCTGGATCTCACGCGGAATCCCGCATCCCGTGTCGCTCACCTGGATCTCGACAAACGGATCGCACTGGAGGCTCCTCACCCGCAGCGTCCCGCCGTCGGGCATGGCCTGGATGGCGTTCAGCAGGATGTTGATGAGCACCTGCGGCATCTGGCTTTCATCCATCCTCACGGGCGGAAGGGCAGGGTCTGTCTCCAACTGAACCTCGATCTCCTGGCGCTCCAGGGCTCCTCCCACCACCTCCAGGCTGTGGCGCAGGAGCTCGTTCAGGTCGCCGTGGGCCATGGTGGGCTTCCGGAGACGGGCGTAGCCCAGGACTTCGTTCACGATGCTCTCCAGGCGCTGCACCTCCGAGGAAATGATGGAGAGGGGCTCGTGTCTCGGATCCTGGGCATTCAGGTCCTTCAACAGGCTCCGGGCGAATCCGCCGATGGAGACCAGGGGGTTCCGGATCTCGTGAGCGAGGGCCGCCGCCATCTTGCCGACAGCGGCCAGCCGCTCCGCCTCCAGCAACTTCTCTTGATTTTCGATCAGAGACTGGTTCGTCAACTGGCAGACGACCAGCTTCTCCCTCAGTTCTTTGTAGAGCCGGCTGTTCTCGATGGCCGACGAGGCCTGGTAGGCGAACGTCTCCAGGAACTTGATGTCCTCGCGACCGATGGGACGTCGGTTGATGAAGTTGTCCGTGACCAGGACGCCGATTCTTTTCTCCTTGAAGTGCAGAGGGACGACGGCGAAGCAATCGGTCCCCAGCAACCTCAGGAGCTCCTCGTGAACGGGAAGGGAATCCGCCCCCTCCATCCGCCCGTGGAGGACGTTGATGGACAGCTTCTGGTCCAGGGCCCGGATAAACACGTGATCCTTCTCGTCCAGGCGGATCCGCAGGTTGCGGGCAGCCTGGTTGACTGC
>JACQTF010000175.1 GCA_016210925.1 Acidobacteriota bacterium
CACGGGCATGCCGTCCGGCCCAAGTCCGGCCTGGAACTTCGCCACTCTCATGGGGCGGTAGAAACCGTGGCGCATGGTCTCCTCGCGGCTCCAGACGACCTTCACGGGGCGCCCCACCTGCTGGGCGATCGCGACCGCCTGCCGGACCTCATCGAGGGCGAGACGGCGGCCGAAACCACCCCCCAGAAAGCAGTTGTGTATGTACACGTTCTCGGTTGGGACACCCGTGAGCTTGGACGCTTGCAACAGTGCGCTATCCGGACTTTGGGTTCCGACCCAGACGTCCACCCGCTCGGGAGTGACATGAACGGTGCAATTCAGCGGTTCCATCATGGCATGATCCAAATACGGTAACTCGTACACCGCGTCCACCACCTTGGAGGCGCTCTTCATCGCGGCGATGGCGTCCCCCTTCTTGACCGTGACCTGGGCGCCGGGCTCATCCAGAGCCGCGCGCGCTATTTGGAAGAAGCCTTCTGTGCTCGCGTTACCCTGCGGGCCGTCGTCCCACTCGATCGGCATCAGGTCCAGTGCGGACTTCGCCCGCCAGTAACTGTCGGCGATCACCGCGACCCCGCTTTCCATCTCCGGCCCGCCGAATTCGACCACCGAATGCACGCCAGGACGGTCCTTGATGGCATTGAAGTCGTACCTTTTGACCTTGCCGTAAAAGACCGGCGACGCCTTGACCGCGGCGTACAGCATGCCCGGCAAACGGATGTCGATTCCGTAGGTGGCGCTGCCGTCCACCCTCAGGGGCGTCTCAAGCAGCTGGGTCGGTTTCTTCATCAGCGTAAACTGATCCGGCGTCTTGATCTTGGGCTCCTGAGCCAGCTTGATTCCCGCCGCCTTCTGGGCGACCTGCCCATACCGGAGCTTTCGGCCCGTGGGCATGTGGGCGATCACACCGTCGTTAGCCGAGAGCTCCGACGCCGCCACGCCCCACTCCCGGGCTGCAGCGGCAATCAGACGCTCGCGAGCGCTGGCGCCCGCCTGCTGCAAGTATTCACGGCTGAGACGGACGGAGCTGCTGGAGGAGGTCTGCATGCGCTGGTAGACCTTGTTCTCGCGAAAGTGGCGGTTGGCAGAGGCGTATTCGGCGCGCACCTTTGTCCAGTCGCATTGCAACTCCTCGGCAATCATCATCGCCCAGGACGTAAACGTCGCTTGACCCATTTCGGATTGTGCGACACGGATCGTCACCGTATCATCCGGTCCGATGACCAACCAGGCGCTGATCTCCACGCCGCCTTTGTCCACCAGCGATTCCCAGGGTTTATCGGCAATTTTATTGGCGATGGCGGCCGCCTCGGCCTGATTCCTGGACAGGTAAAGTCCGACCGCCAGGCCGCCGCCCATGGTGGCGGCGGCCACGATGAATTCTCTGCGATCGATTTTTCGAGGAAATGCCATGGGAGCCTCCCTACCTACTGCGTCAACGCCTGGCAGCGATTTGGGCCGCGCGGTGGATCGCCTTTCGGATGTGCGCGTACGTACCGCAGCGGCAAAGGTTGGTGATTTCCCGGTCGATGTCGGCGTCCGTCGGGTTCGGTTTCCTGGCCAGCAGCGCAGCCGCCGCCATGATCTGCCCGGGCTGACAATAGCCGCACTCCGGCACATCCCCTTCCCGCCAGGCGACCTGGGCGGGGTGCTGGCCGTCCGGTGACAGCCCCTCGATGGTGGTGATCTCCTGCCCGACCGCCTGGCTTGCCGGCGTGACGCAGGACCGGACTGCCCTCCCATTCACGTGGACGGTGCAAGCCCCGCACAGGGCGATACCGCAGCCATACTTCGTTCCCGTGAGGCCGATGGTGTCGCGAATGACCCACAGGAGCGGAGTCTCGGGTTCCACGTCCACGTTGTAATTCTTGCCATTGATTTTGAACGAAAGCATGGTTAGGACCTCCGAATAGTAACCAATAAGGCTGCATCACCGCTTGTTGGATGAATCGATCCAACACCGTTGACCCGCTCCTCTCGATTTTCCGCCAGGTCCTGGTAAAAGGACAGCGTGGGCCCGCTGGCGCTCAATCCAACGAGAACCGTTTTTTCGTAACCCTGACCACTCAGATACTTCATTCCCGCTGCGACATCCAGCGGGAGCTTCTCGAAAAGCTCAAAAGCTTCGTTGGTATTGTAACGGGTCACGAGCGAGAGGCTGCCGTATCATTTCTGTGCAAACAAAAAAATCAATGAGGAGAAGTGGTTCATGGTACCTCCTCTCTTTGGCAGCCTCATTCCACGGGAAAAACGGCCTTGAGCTTAGAAGCTCCACCTCAACCCCAGTTGCAACTGCCGGGAAGAGCCGAGGGTTGAAAAGATCTTGGACGCGTTTCCGACCGGAATGCCATTGAGGCTGTTAAACACAATGACGCCCCCGGTCGCCGAGTTTTGCGGTGCTGCAAAGTTGGGGCGGTTGAGCAGGTTAAACACTTCGAACCGGAACTGCAGTCGCTGCCCTTCGCTCAGCCGGATCTTTCGCGTGGCCACGAAATCCACCGACCCGTAACCCGGTCCGACCAGGGTATTACGACCGAGCGTGCCCAAATATCCAGGCGCCTGCAACTGGAAGGCAGAAACGTTGAAATAGCGATCGGGGCCGCCCAGGACAGGATTGTTATTGGCGCCAGGTACCAGGTTGGGGCGATGCCCCTCACGTACCTGGTTGTTCGCAATGTCAAACGAAACGTTTGCTGTAAAAGGATAACCGCTGGAAACGGTGACGATCCCCGCCGTCTGCCAGTCGTTCAACAACAGGGCCGCGAACCCCCTCCCCGGAAAATGGAACGGCAAGTCCCAGGTATAGTGCAGGACCGCGTGGTGGGTGATGTGAAAATTCGAGAGAGCCCGCTCGGCGCCGAGGTAATAATAATCCGGCGGCACATCGGCAATGCTGCTGGTAAACTCCCGGCGGTAGCCGGACGCATCGTCAATGGATCGCCCGTAGGCGTAGGTGAACTGAAATTGCAACCCTGAATTCCAGCGGCGAGCCAGGCCGAGCTGCAACGAGTTGTAAACCGCATTGGCGTCGGTGGAGGTATAACGGACCAAGTCGAATTCTGGATTGCGCCGGGGGCCCACGCTGCTGCCGTAGTAGGGACGGCCGTCCGGCCCGAGGGAAAGGGGTTGGGCACCGTTGATGTCGCCGGCTCGCGGGAGGTGGACACCCCGGGAGCCGGAGTATCCAGCCGTCAGCACCAGGTGCCTACCCCACATCTGCTGGAGCGTGAGATGGTAGCGCATCGCGTAAGGTGTCACCGGCTCGAACTCCAGAGGGTCCAGCCTCTGCCTGCCTCGGATTCGTCCGCTGAGGGGTTGGGGATACGGAGGACGGGTGATGGTGCGTACGCTCACAAAAGGAGGCTGAATTCTGGCGCCGTAGCCATAGATGTTTTCCTGAATCGGCTCGTAAAAAATCCCAAACCCCGACCGAAGAACGGTGCGGTCACCTCCGCCCACATTCCACGCCAGCCCGAGACGGGGAGCGAAGTTCAAATGGGAAGGGTTCTGGAAAAGAGGATTCCCCACCGTGGGGGCCGGGTCCATGAGCCGTCGCAGATTCGAGAGGCGCCCCCCTTTTTCTGTGGGCACGGTGAACCACTCGTAGCGCAAACCATAGCTGAGGGTCAGCTGAGGACTCCAGCGGTACTGATCATGGACATATAACGCAAAGAGGTTCTGCCGGTAGTTCTTGTGGGCGTCGGCGCCTGCCTCAGCGCCTTGGAAACGCTGCGGGTTGTTGATGAGGAAGCTTTCCAGATTCTCGTAGATCAGGAGGCCGTCAAAGAAGAAGTTATAGAACCCATTGCTTTGGTAATCCTTCCAGTTGAAGCCCAGGCGGAGGCTGTGTTTTCTCGCGGCAAAGTGGAACGAATCGCTGAGCTCATACTGGTTCATGGGAAAGAGCAGCTCGGCCGTGTCGGTACCGAAACTGCTGGCGCCCCGGACATTGAGGCGACCGAAGTTGCGGCGCCCCTCGATGAGGGGAAGCACTGCCCTCAGATCGGACCGAGTGAAGCCCCGACTGCTGTAATAGCTTCGGTTAAAGCCGAGCTGAAAAGTATGAAGGAGTCGGGGTGAAAAGATGTGGCTTTCCTCCAGGGTCAGGTACTGATTGCGCGCCTGAAGGTCATTGTCGAATCCCTCAATGCTAAAGTCGAGAGGTGTAATCTTCGCGCTGTCCTGGAAGGTGTAGCGCAGGAACAGCGTGTCGCGCTGCCCGAGGGTGAAGTCGGTCCGCAGGTTGAGATGATGATCGTCGGTGGGTTGTACTTTCTGATAGCTATACACGGCGGTGCCATCGCCGAAGTCCAGCCCATTCGGCAAAGGGTAACGGTCAATGATGGGCCGCATCTCCGGCGCGACCTGGACCGCTTTCTGTGGAAGCAGCCCTCGCCTGGCTGCCACGGTGGGCACCGTGTTGAAAAGCGTCATGCCGAGGCGCTCTCGCAAGCCTTCATAGCTCGAAAAAAAGGTATTTCCCGTTCCCGGCAGAGGGCCCCCGATCGAGCCTCCAAACTGGTGGCGGCTGAAAGAAGGAATTTCGTCGTCGAAGAAGTTCCGGGCGTCCAGAGCGCTGTCTCTGTAGTACTCGAATGCCGAACCGTGGTAGTCTGCCGTGCCACGGCGCGTGATCACATTGACGACGGCACCACCGCCTTTCCCCAGATAGGCCGGATAAGCATCATTCAGAATTTCGAATTCCTGCACGGATTCCATCCCCAGCAGCAATCCGGAAACCCCTCCTGGAGTCGTGCTCAAGATGGCCTGCTGAATATCGGTTCCATCCAGCAAAAACAGGCTGGCCCCCCCGCGGGCTCCGTTGCTGCTGATCTTGTGCGTAAAGCCGTTGATGGACCGGTAATCCAGGGCCCGCACGGGAATCATTCCGGGAGCCAGCAGGGCCAGTTGGTCCAGGCTACGACCGTTGATGGGTAGAGAATTCAAAGAGATGTCATTGATCAGGTGACTCACGTTGGGGCTGGAGAGATCCAGAGGCGCGGGTTCTCCCGTCACCGTAATCACCTGTTCGGCCCCCCGAACCTCCAGCACTAAGTCCAGCGAGACCACCTGACCTGCATTCAGAGAGAGGACCTTGTCTTCAGTGGGTTTAAATCCCTGGTAGGAGGCCCTCAGCTCATAGTGTCCGGGAGGAAGCCGCAGGAATTCGTACAGGCCTCGTGAATCTGTGAGAACGGTATAGACCGTCCCGCTTTCTTGCTGGCGGGCTTCGAGCAACACACCCGCCATCACGGCTCCCGAAGGATCGCGTACATAACCAGACACCTGGCCTGCAGAGGATTGTCCCAGGATCGCCGGACCAATTACCGGGACAAACAAGAGAGACAGAAAACACGTCAAAACAGAATTTCTCATACCCCCTCCTACGTCATCTCTGACCTTATTTTAATCTGTGGCCCCCCCTCATTCTTTCACTCTTTGTGGCGGCGAACCTTGGCCACATAGTAGTCCCACGCGTGTTCCACAGCACGAGTGTCTTTGAAAAGGTCAGATTCGTCTGGGCGATAAAAAATCGGCTCCCCGGCCTGCCGGCTGGCCATCTGGGTGCGTGCCTCGAGTTCGAGGTAAATCGCCCTGAGGACGGCTTGCTCCAGGGTCCGGCCTACCACTACCGTTCCGTGTCCCCGCAGCAGAACGCCATTTTGGCCCTGCAGAGCACGCGCTACCCGAATGCCCTTTTCGGGATCCCGAATCAAGCCCACCGCCTGGAAGATGGGAATGAAATTTCCCAGGTTGGCACCGGCGTTGGTCGTGGGGAGTATCTTGTTGTCGGAGACGCGCAGCGTTCCCAGGGCGACGGCATAAGGCGAATGGGTGTGAACGACCGCTTGGACCTCGGGAAGTTCCTCGTAAATGGAGGAATGAATAAAAATTTCAAGATAGAGGCCCCGTTCCTTTGCGGACTCCGGTGTGACCCCGGTCTCCACTTCAACCAGATCGGCCACGTTGACCTGATCCGCCGATTCGTGTTTCGCGACCAGGAACTTCCCTTCATTTGCCGAACGGACACTCACGTGGCCGAAGGGGCCCACCAGTCCCTCCATGGCGAGGATTTTGTTCGCCAGAACGAGTTTTTCTCGCAGGTCCCCGGTGGTGCGAGCTTGGGCGGGAGCAAGTTTCGCCCCGGAGAATACGCCCCAGGCACAAATGGCAAAAACCCACGCCCCAAGAAAAGCTTTCTGCATTCGTCTCGCCACTGGGCTCTCCGCGCCGGGCGCCACTGTCCGCAGACCGGGGGTCATCAGCGGGTCCCGGGAATCACCGCGACCGCCTCGACTTCGATGAGCAGTTCCGGGCGTGCCAGCCTCTTGACCACCAACAGCGTGCTGGCAGGAGCGGGGATCTTCTCGAAGATCCTTTCCCTGGTTTGACGATAGGCGGCGATGTAGGCCTCGTCGGTGAGAAACCCGGTGATCTTCACCACATCCTTCAGCTCCGCTCCGGCCGCCTTGAGGGCCAGCCGCACGTTCTCGAACACCTTTTCCGTCTGGCGGGCCGCGTCGTTCTCACCCACCACCTTTCCCTGCCGGTCCGTCGCCACCTGGCCCGCGACGAAAACCAGGCGCCCGCCCATGGCGGTCACCACGTGGGTATAGCCGCGGGGAGGGGCCAGCTCGGGCGGGTTCAGGTGCTGGTTCTCCTGCGCCTGCAGGCCCACTGTCAAAAGGAAGAGGCTGGGAATCATCCTCCATACCACTTGCATCGTCATCTCCTTTCAGGCGTCATAGATCCAGTCTTAAAGGATCTTCTCCCAGCACACACTCTATCATACCGATCACCTCTGGGACACGAACCAAATTGACTATGAAGTTACAGGGCCAACACTTAGCGCAAGTAGCTACCTTCCCTGTCGTGGCCACTAACTCACCTCCGGAGAGAGGTTCCTCCCAACTTCATGGTAAAGTTTCGGTAATGATTGAGCAGTACGGAATGAGCTTTTATTGTGACAGGTCATCTTGCCCCTCGCTTCTTCAGGCACTTGGGCCAATAATGACGATGGGTGTTACAGTCGGTTGATAAGAGCGATCCCGAATCAATCCTCAGGAGGGACAAGCAATGGGAGTTCGATTGGCGCACGTCCCAAGGCTGTTTTGGTGGCTACTGATTTGGGTGTGGGGAGCCGGGGTCATTGCCCGGGCCCAGCAGAATCTGATCCCGGTCCAGGTGAGTCTCGGAGATGTTTCGCTTAACAAGCTAATCTTTGTCATCGCTCAAGACGAGGGGATTTATAAGAGAAACGGGCTGGACGTGCAGCAGTTCATCACATCCCGCGCAGCCGCGGTCGTAGCTCGCAGCGGTGTTCAAGTCCCCCGCCAGTACATCCGCGACCTCGAAGAAGACGCGCCCATCGCCATTGGGGGTGGATGCCCTCTCATGGTGGGTCTTACCACGAACGCCCGAGCGGTGGATCGCGTGATCCTGGCCAGCACCGATCACATGGTCCGCTGGCATATCGTGGCACGACCGGAGATCACCAAGCCGGAGCAGTTGAAGGGCAAGCGCCTGGGATATTCAGGCTATGGCGCCATGACGCATTTCATGGCCCTTGTGTTTGCCAGGAAAATGGGGTGGGACCCCGACCGGGACGTTTCGCTCATGTCCAATGCGCTGGCGCTCGAGACCCTGAAGAACGGCAGCGTGGATGCGTTCGTCGCGGATGAAATCGCCCATACAATGGCCGTCGCGGCGGGCTACAAGTCGCTTATAGATTTGGAGCAATACAAGACTCCCATTGCGGGCTCCGGAGCGAACGCGGCGCGAAGCTGGTTAAAAAACAACCGGGAAGCTGCCCGCCGGTTTATCAAATCTCTGGTGGAAGCGATTGCGTTGATGAAGCAAAACAAGGAGGCGTCCTTCCGCTCGATGGCCAAATGGTACAACATTACGGAGCGGGAAAAACAAGAGTTCTTTTACGCAGAAGCCGCAAACTTACCCCGCAAGCCCTATCCCGCAGTGGAGGGAATCAAGAAGGTGACAGAAATCTACAACTATCACGAAATGCGGAAACACAAGCCGGAAGACTTCTATGATGACAGCTTCGTGCGGGAGCTGGACGAAAACGGCCATATTGACAGTCTTTATAAATAAAAGGCAAGAGACAGAAAAGTCCCGAGCGACGGGCTCATGAATCTGCAGCTGGGCGCGCTCGGGCCTGCCCGAACAAAACAGCGTCTCGTGACCGCCCGGAGGTGAGCATGTACAAAAGGTGGAATCCGCTCCTGGTGCCCACGCTGGCAGGCACCGCTGACGAGCCAGAATGGGGAAATCTTCCTTCCGCCTGCCGTTTTCGGCTGTTTCTTTTACATGCACTGAGGCGGCATCGTGGGAATGACGATACGTATTATTCGCGTTCGCTCTGGCCGCGAGTGAACTTGAGCTGGGGACCGACGGCCCTTTGCCCGATCTCCTTCGCAAATTCCTCCCGCAACACGGTGACCTTGCCGCCGACGAGCGTCATCAGAGGATAAGTGTCTGCAATCTCTTCGATGGGGACCGTAAAATAATCCTTGTTGAGGACCAGCAAATCCGCCAGCTTGCCCTTTTCCAGCGATCCGATCACCTTCTCCCTCAGCATGTATTCGGATCCCCACGTGGTCGCCATCTTCATCAGGTGGACGCGATCGATCGCCTCCTCGGGAGCCACGTCCTGGCCCTTGCGGGTCTTCCGGTTCAGGAAGGGAACGAAGTACGAGAAGAGCGTGGGCCCGGAGCCGCTTTCGACGCGGATCTCCGACTCGAAGACCACCTTCACGCCGCCGTCGAGGAGGCTTTTGACCGGTGCGACCCTGCTGGCGTACTGCTTGCCGTAGATCTCCAGCCACGGGTAGCTGCGATTGACGTAGTCAGCGCGGGAACTGATGAGGATACCCAACTTCTTCAGCCGCGGGATCTGGTCCGCCCGCGGGTAAAAGCCGGTGTGGTCGGATGTAAACCGGCGGCCACGGATGTAGTCCAGGGTGATCCCGGGATCCTTGCGAATCGCTTCCTCGATCTGGTCCATGAAGTAATCGACCGCCTTGTCGCCGTAAGCGTGGCCCAGCGCCACTCTCGCGCGCGAGGTGATGGCCGTGTGGATGGCCTTCGCGAAGGCCGTTCCCGGAGCGTTCCTGCACCACTCGCGCGCCTTGATCTCCGGAGGCGCTTCCATCGTGGTGCACATCATGGGCGGCCCCGAATCCACGTTTCCGAGACCGACGGCCGCCTGCCAGAAAAAGTCATTCCCCAGCCCCGCCATGTCGCCCAGGCGCAGATAGAACGAGGCAGGATCAGGGTTATTCTGGAACCCGAAGTAATGGGTGTAGCCAAAGCGGATGGGCATCTGACCTTCACGATACAGGTTCATCAGGGCGTCGAAGAACCGGAGCCCCATGATGTGCGACGAAAACGTCGTGGTCCCCAGGGCGGCCTGCTTTTCCATCCCGTCCTTGATAATTTCTGTCAGCTTGTTGATCCTCGCCGTGTCCGTAAAAAAAGAGTCGAGGATCAGAGATCGCATGTAGTCGGTGACCTCGCCGAAGCCACTGTCGTCGATTTTTTCCTCGCCGGGTTCGGAGCCATAAAGTTCCACGAGTGCTCTTTTCGCCGCGGAATTGATCATCCCGGCAGGGTGGGAGTTGAGCACGACGGGATTCGCAGGCGTGAGCTTGTCGAGTTCCTGAAGTGTGATCTGCTTCTCCTGGAGAAAGCGGACGCCCACTCCCGTGCCCGCACTGCCCCCGGTGGGGAGGCCGACGAGAGCCCACTGCCCCGGCTTGGAATTCTGCACGTGCTCCCTCAGCAGAACTTCGAGCTTTCTCTTCAGCTCTCGAAAATCGCGTCCCTCGATGTTGAAGGACCGGGCTACCTCCTCCACCGCCTGCGGATTTTGCGAAATCCAATAATTCAGCGCGTGGTTGTGAATATGCGTGTGAGCATTGATGGTCCCGGGTATGACCGCCTTGCCCTTCAGATCCATGCGAAGTGTGCTTGGGCCTGCCAGTCGCAACACCTCCGCGTCGCTTCCCAGGGCCATGATCCTGTCCCCGCGGATGGCGATGGCCTGAGCAATGGTCCCAGGGGACGTGTTGTAGGCTTTGTCATCCATGGTAACGATTTTGCCGTTGTAGAGGACCATCTCGGGATACGCCAGCACCTCGGGAGGAATACTTTGGGGCTTAACGGCCTGGCCCAAAGAAAGCACGCACATCCAGAACAAAATCAACCATCGCATCCTGACCATCGGTCCTCCTTGAGAAAAGCAAACCTGAAACTCGAAACCTGAAACTATCTCTAGTCTCGGGGTTTCAGGTTTTGGGTTTTAGGTCTTAGTGCATGTAAAAGAAGCAAGCAAAGATGGGGCTCACTTCCACGACCTTGATCGTGCCCTCGCGGGCGGACACAGGAATGCTTCCGTCAGGCCCGATCACCTGGCATTCCGGTACTAAGGACACGGTGTGGTCTACCGGAGCCGTTGGGTCGACCTGGAACGAGAGTCTGGCCAATGTTCCGCTGACCGGCGGCTTTTCGAAGGCGAACTCAAGGGTCAGTCGTCTGCACGCTTGTCCAGGCTCGAGTTTTTTTTCGATGTGCGCCTCCGCAGCGCGCGCGGCGGGTCCAGGCTCCAGCTCGACGAAGCGGACAAATTGGTCGGAGAAGCAGATTTTCTCGACGATTTTTTGAATCCGCGGCGCCTTTTCAGGCAAAAAGAGCAGCAGCGCCACCTGAGTCCGGGTGCCGGAGACCGCCTCGGAGGACCCGATCTCCACCTTCACCCGTTCCTCTTCCTGTGCGGTCCGGGCCCGCGCCGGAGCATGCGAGAGGCCGAAAATCAACCACAGGGCGCCTGGCCAGAAGGCAAAGATGCCCGGCCGAAAGCATGCGGCAACGCGGAAACGGGTCATTGTGCGTGCTCCCAAACGCGCTAAAACGTGTACCGGAGAGCGAACTGGATCTGGCGCGCCGGCGTGGTCGTGCGGGTGATCCTGGCCGCCGAACCGAGACGGGCGCCGCTCGCGTTAAAGAGCCGAACCTCCGGATACCCGAAGTTTGCCCTGTTCAGCAGATTGAAGAACTCCGTGCGAAACTCCAGCCTATGTCTCTCGGTCAGGGAGAACTTCTTGGTGAGCGCAAGGTCCACCATGGCCAGGCCCGGGGCGATCAGCGTGTTGCGGCCCGTGGTGCCGAAAAAGCCTCGCTGCTGGGGCACGAACGCGTTGGGATCGAAGTACCGGTCAGGCCCTCCCAACACAGGAGTGTTGCTGGCGCCCGGCACCAGATCCGGCCTGGAAAGATTGTTGGTCATCAGAACGTGAGTGATCGTCGCGTTGCTTTCCAGGTTCCGTGGACTGCCCGTTGCCAGGCTCACGATTCCGCTGACTGTCCAGCCATAAAGGAGGCCTCGAGCAGCTCCCGTCCAGTCGCGTCCGAAGGGCAGCTCGTACACCCAGTTGCCCACGAAGTTATGCCGTACGTCCGTATCGGCCAGCGCCTTGTCCTGGAAGAAATTGAACGGGTTCATCACGCGCGTCGCAGTGGTCTCATCCGCCAGGTGTGAGGACTGGGTGTCCAGGTTTCTCGAATAGGTGTAGGAAGCCTGGAACATGAATCCCGACGACATCCTGTTCCGGATGCCCATCTGCAAACCGTTGTACCAGGAGTCGGCGCCCGTGCCGTACCGCTTGTAAGTTCCGAAACTCGGATTGTAAGGCGGGGCGTTCAGAGCAAAAAATACCCGCCCGTCGGGAAGGAACGTGGGAACCGGCAGGTTGAAGTCGGTCCGGCTCACCAGGTGGACGCCGCGCGTGAACGTGTACGTCGCCGTGGCGACGATGCCTCCGGTCAGCGCTCGCTGGAGGCTCAAACTGGAGTGGATCATGTACGGCGTGTCGGCCTGGAAATCAAAGGAGTGGACGGTCTGGGGCCCTTTGACCAGCTCCTCGAGTTGGGCTTGCGAAACGAATGGGAAAAGTCCCCTCAACTGGCTGCCCAGCGGAGCAGCCTCCGACCAGAACGGGGGCTGGGCGCTGATCGTGTTCAGGATGTGCTTGACCAGGATGGGCTCCTGAAAGATCCCGAAACCACCTCTGAGGGAAGTCTTCGAGTTCCCCGTGACATCCCACGCGAAACCAACACGGGGATCGAAATTGATCACGTCGTTCTCATAGTACGGTTCTCCCACCGTGGGCAGCGGGTCGGTCGCAAAGCGGATGTTGCTCAATCTGCCATAGCGCTCGGTCGGCACCGTCGTGAAACCATAACGAAGCCCGAGATTCAGTGTGAGGCGGGGCGTCGCGTGAATGTCGTCCTGAATGTAAGCCGCGAAGACATTCTGCTCGAAGGTGGAAAAAGGATCCGCCAACCGGTCGGGTCCCTTCACGCGGAACCGCGTGGGGACGCCGTTGGTGAGAAAAGCCATCAAGCTCCCGAACCGGATCTCTCCGCCGCTCCTGGAGTCCTGCCTTTTGGCCAGGATGTTTTGCTCCAGATCCACTCCGAATTTCAGGGCGTGCCGTCCGGTGGTGTAGTCAAAGGAAACGTAGCCCTGAGGAGCCGTGAACGCATGCTGCCGCGGGTTGGAGCTGCCGCCGATTCCCGTCAGCACCGACAGCCCCGAGACATCGATGCTCCCCAGCGGTCGCTTCTCGACGAAGCTCAAGGAGGGCGGGATGCTGATCAGAGCCTGGTTGAATTCTCCGATGCGATTCCGGTTCACGCCGGCCCGAAAGACCCCGATCAGTTGGCTCGAAAAAAGCGCCTTGAGCTCGAGAGCGAAAGACATCGTCTTGGCCTCAACGGCAGGCGCAAACAGTCCCAGGTCGTCGGGCGTCGCGCGGTCCGAGCCGTCATAGCTAAACCGACCGAACAGCGAGTACTTGTCCGTAAAGGTATGATCGAGGCGGACCGTGAAGTAGTCCTGATCGGTGGGAACCGTGTCGCTGTGCAAGAACTCGCCGGTCCCGTCGTCGAAGATCCTGCCGTTGGGCAAGGGATAGAGGTTCAGATAGGGCACAATTTGGGGATCCACCGTGACAGTCCGGGAAGGAAGGATGCCTCTGCGGGCGTCCGATGTGGGCACGCGCCCGATGGACGTCAGGCCGAGACGATCTCCCAATCCCTCATAGTTGCCAAAGAAAAACGTCTTATCCCGCACGACGGGCCCACCCACGTTGAAACCGAACTGGTTTCGCTTGAACTCGGGCTTTGCTGCGTCGAAGAAGTTCCGGGCGTCCAGGTTGTCATTGCGCAGGTACCAGTATGCCAGCCCATGGAGGTCGTTCGTTCCCGAACGGGTGATGGCCACGACGTTGGCTCCCGCCGCCCGGCCATGCTGGGCGCTGTAGTTGCTGGTCAAGACCTGGAACTCGCGCACCGCTTCGACCCCGAGCGCTGCTCCCGTCACGCCGGAGGGAAGCTGACCGGTCTCAGTGTTGAGGTTGATTCCATCCAAAGAGAAAGCGTTCGCGCTCGTACGCGCCCCGCTGACGGCGATGCGGTTGCCAAAGCCTGAGATCCCCGATCCCTGCACGTGGCGTAGCTGAACGGCCCCCGCCTGAAGGGTAATCAATTGAGAGTAGTCCCTGGCGCGAAGCGGGAGCTGCCCGATCTGCGTCTGCTCGACCAGCCCGCCAATTTCGGCGCTGGCCGTATCGATGAGCGGCGCCTCGCCCGTCACCATGACCTTCTCGCTCATCTCTCCTATCTCCAGGGTAAAGTCCACGACCGCCTCACGCCCCACCGTCAGCACAATGCCCCGCCTGCCGCCGGTCTGAAAACCTGACAACTCCGCCTGGACCTCGTAATTCCCCACGGCGAGTTGAGACAGTCGATATCTCCCTTGGTCGTCCGTCAAGGTGGTCCTGGCGATCCCGGTGTCCATATTCTTCACCGTCACCGACACGCCAGGTAGAACAGCTCCCGTCTTGTCCTTCACCACACCCGAGATCGTCGCTCTGGTCGCCTGCGCGAAGCCGACGGGATAGTCAGAAATCACGTAAAACAAACTTAAAAGAGCAAAAGTTTTCCTAAACATACCTCCCCCTCCTTTTGTTCCAGCTTAACTGAAGAGCTCCGGCCTGGCAATTGCCCTGAGACTCGCTTTTCTGGGGGCCTTGGGTCATGGGGTCAGTACTCGCGAAAGATGCGGCGAAGCTCCCCGAGGTCCTTGGTCCGAGTGAGGGCCAGCATGAGCAGGATGCGGGCTTTCTCGGGGCTCAGGTTGTCGCCACCGATAAACTGGTAGCCCTGACCTTCCCGGATCTCTGTGATGCGGCCCTCGCCGCCCCGGTTGGTCATCACCAGGGGGAGTCCCTTCTCGGCGGCCTCTTTGAGAGCCTTTTGCATTCCCGGGGCGGGGCTCCCGGTGGGAAAACCTGCGAGGACCAGTCCCTGAGAACCCGCCTTGACGGCTGCCTCCACCAGCGCGCCGTCCATGTCGGCGGCCACGTAAATGATGTCCACCCGGGGCAGGGATTGGAGTCCGGACAGATCGAACTCCGAATCCACGGTATGCCGGCGCAGGGGAGCGCGATAGAAGGTCACCCGATCCTCATCCACGAACCCCAGGTCACCCAGGTCGCGGGAGCTGTATGTGTTGACCCGGTAGCTCATGGTCTTGGTCACCTCCCGGGCAGCGTTGATCTCATCGTTGGTGACAAGGAGGACGCCCTTGCCCACCGCCTCTTCCGCGATGGCTGTGCGGACGGCGTCCAGGAAGTTCCGGGGGCCGTCGGCACTGAGGGAGTTGTGCAGGCGCTGAGCCGCGGTCAGCACCACGGGCTTCCGGCTCTTGACGGTCAGGCTCAAAAAGTACCCTGTCTCGGCCAGCGTGTTGGATCCGTGGGTGACCACCACGCCGCGCACCTCTTTCTCGCTTTCCAGGATCTGGTTGATCCGCCGGGCCAGGCGCATCCACTCCGCGATGGTGATGGAGGCGCTGCCGACCCGGCTGAACTCCTCCACGTCCAAGCGCGCATATTTCTTGACGTCGGGGATGGCCGCGACCAGGTCCGCCCCAGAGATGTAGTGGGTGGGCAGGTGCGCGATGGTTCCCCCGGTGGCCACGACCTTCACCAGGGGAAGCGCGGCTTCCTCTGCCCGGGCCCCTCCTGCGGCGCACTGACCATTGACCGAGGCGTGCAAAGCAAAAGCAAAGAGAGAGATGGAAACGACCCTTTGTGTTTTCATCATCCTCATTTCTGCCTTTCGAGAATCAGGGCGGGCCCTCCCCGCACCTACCGTTCTTTCGCCCAATCGATCTAATTAATTATTCTTGGTGGGTACGGGGTCTCGGGGAACTAAGGTAGCAGCATGGCCTACGGTCTGTCAATTTTGTTTGCCGGGCCCCGAGCCGTCGATCAGCCAGCCTGTCCCTAAGTCACTGACCGTCAGGCCCCATCGACGGATCGGGGCGACGGCGGGCTGCCTGGTATTGGCGCAGCACTTCGATCACACTGGGTAGAATCGAGATGAAAATAATAGCGAAGATGACCAGGGTGAAGTTCTTTTTGACCGCAGGGAGATTGCCGAAGTAGTAACCTCCCAAAACGAGACCGACGATCCACGCAATGGCTCCTGAGACGTTATACACAGCGAACCGCACATAGGTCATCCTCCCGATGCCGGCTACGAACGGCGCAAAGGTACGAATGATGGGAACGAACCTCGCGAGGACAATCGTCTTGCCTCCATATTTTTCATAGAACCGATGGGTGCGGTCCAGGTACTCCTTTTTGAGAAAACGGACGTTTTCCTTGTAAAGCACCCTGGGTCCCACCAGGTACCCTATGCGGTAGTTGACCGCGTCTCCTGCCACCGCGGCCACGGTGAGAAGGCCGATTAACCAACCGACCTCCAGGGAACCGCTGGCTGCGAAGGTGCCTGCGACAAAAAGTAGAGAATCCCCTGGAAGCAGCGGGGTCACCACGAGACCCGTTTCACAAAAGACGATCAGAAATAGGATGAGATAAGTCCAGACACCGTAATTTTCGATAACCGAATTCAGATGCTCGTCAAGGTGCACCAAGAGCTCGATCAAGTTCGTAATCAGTTCCATGCTTTCCTTGGCTCATGCGGGACCTACCATCAGACTGCGCAATTCATTTTCCCGATGAGCGTGCACCAGGGCGATCACCATATCGCCCACTTGCAGCTCCGTCTCGCCCCGGGGAACAATGGTAGCACCGCCCCGCAGGACCGCTACCAGGTTACAATTGGGCGGAAAGCCAATCTCCTTGAGCGGGCGCCCGAGCACCGGGGAGTGCTCGTCCAGCACGTATTCGATCAGCTGCGCGCCACCGTTTTGGAGTTGCAGCAGCGTCTTGATCTTGATCGTGGGCAACTCGCGCTCGATGACCTGCTCAATGAGGGCCGTGGAACTGATCGTCGTATCCACGCCGAGCCGTTGGAGCACCTGTTCGTTCTTGGGGTTGCTCACCCGGGCGATGGTTTGAGGCGCGCCGAAACACCGTTTGGCCAGCTGGCACGCGATCAAATTATCCTGGTCGCTCCCGGTCACCGCCACCAGGACGCGAACGCGCCCGGCGCCGGCGTCCTCCAGGATGGGCGCGGTGGAACCGTCCCCGACAATGACCGGACATTCCAAGACCGTTTCCAGACGCCGGGCACGCGTCCATTCCCGCTCGATCAAGGCCACCTCGTGCCCGCTCCGGTGGAGCGTACGGGCCAAATTGATGCCGACCTTCCCGCCCCCGACGATGAGCACGAACCGCGACTCGTCGGAGCCGGCTTCCCGACGCAGGCGGGAAGCGCGTTGGGGCAGCTCCGCCCGGGTGCGGGCCACTTCGGCGACCGCCGAGGGGTCGATCTGGTTGACGATGGCATCGACCGCGAAGAGCGTCGGACAGACCGTCATGAGCTGCGGGTCGTCAGAGACTTGGGCGTGACTCGGCTCGTAGATGCGAGCGATGGCCTGGGGCACTTTGAAAAATTCCCGGGACACCTGCGCGGCCATCAAATTCACATTATCCTCTCGCGTGAGGGCCAGTAATCGATCCGCCTCGGCCATGCCGGCCTCCCGCTGCACATCCACGTCAATCCCGTTCCCCTGGACCTGCCTGACGTTAGGCAGCTCCACCGTCCTGCCCAGGCGGACGACCTCTTTGTCAATCAGCGTGATCGCATGACCCTTGGCCGCCAACGCGCGGGTGGTTCGGCTGCCGACGCGACCATACCCGATGATGACGATTTTCATTTTCTTCCAACCTCCTGACTCTCGGGCACGAGATCGATGATCAACTCGATGCCGGATTTCCTCAGGATCGCTTCGATGCTCTTTCCCATCGACTCACCGGCAGCGACGCGCCGGGGGTTCACCCCCAGAACAACCAAATCGACCCCGTGAGCCCTGGAGGCATCCAAGACCCCATGGGCGACGTCCCGGTCCCGCTTGAGGTCGGGCACGGCCTTCAGCCCATGGAGTTCGACGATCTGACTCGCCCGCCCCAGCGCATCCTGCGCCATCGCTTCGTCGCGATCGAGGGGCGTGCCCAAGGGCAAAGCGAGCGGCACCTGGATGACATAGGTCAACACAATTTCCGCCTCTTGTTCCTGGCCCAGGCGGCAAGCCAGCTCCACTGCCCGATTGCTGTAACTGGTCCCTTTGACCGGGACCAGGATCCGTCGGACAGCGCTCACACCCCGTACGGCGCGAGCCACCGCAGGGCCGATGGGCGCCGGCGGATGGAGCATCCACCAGAGCAAGCCGCCCATCGAGGCCGCAAAGGTGCCGGCCAGCGCCAGGCCCGACATGGAAATCTGAAGCGATGGCTCGGACATCGTCGTTAACGGTTCCGCGCGCGATATCTGAACAGCCACGCCAATCGGAAAGCGCCCAACCCGACAAATCCGCCGCCGACCATGAGCGCCAAGAGGGTCAGACCGAGAGCGATGGAGCGATAGAGAATCACACAGCCCAGGAGGAGGAATAAAACGGTATTCACGATGAAAATCCGATCTCGGATACGAGACCCGACAGCGCGGGCCCTCGACCCCGGAGCCGAGGCCGTCCAAGCTGGGTTTGAGGTCTTACTCGTCACCGGGCACCCGTCCGTTGCATTTTGTCGCGGGCAGCCAGCGCCACCCGGTATTGTTCCAGGAGATCGAACTCCTCCGCCGCTTCCAGCACTGCACGCTGCTCCCGCTCCCAGTCTCGCCGGACGCTGCGAAAGACCGGCAGGCCCCGGCTCTTTCGATACCAGGCATAGTAAGCGAAGCAGCCCAGGACCCACGACGGCCCCGCGATCGCAGCAATGGTATGAGTGTACAGAACGACCAGCAGCACGGTGGCGACGCCCAGCAGCCCCAGGACGCCCAGGACAGGCCAGTAAACGGCCAGTCCCCCCCTCTGGGTCTTCCAATTGAGCGGGACCCGGTAGGGTCGCGGCGTATAGGGATCGGCGAATCGCAATCGAATCAAAGAGATCATCACCAAGGTATATCCCAGGGTGGCGCCGAACGCATACATATTTGCCAGCGTATCAATGGCGCTCGCGGTCAGGGAGGCGAGCAGGACCTGCACGGCGCCGATCCCCGAGAAGATCAAAACGGCCCGTGCCGGCGTTCGAAACCGTGGGTGGACATGTTCGAACCAGGGAGAGATGAACTGAAACTTGCTCATCGAGAACGCGACGCGCGAGACGCTCATCACGCCCGAGTTGGCTGAGATGAGCAGCACCAGCGCCGCCAGCGCCGCCGTGAAGTCTTGGGCCACAGGCCCGATCCAGGGCAGATGGCTGGCCACCAGCGCGACCGACTGGCCGACATTGTGCTCGTCCTGAAAGACCTCCCAACGAACGACCCCGAGCGTCAGGACGGAGAGCGAGACGGCGAAGAGAAAGACCGTGAAGATCAAGGCGATCGATGTCCGCGGAACGATGGTGGCCGGGCGGCGCGTCTCCTGGGCCGCCTGAGAGATGGACTCCAGCCCGACGAAGGAGATGATCGCCAGCGAAGCGCCGTACAGGAATTGCTTCCAGTGGAACCGGGCGAAGGTCGCGCTCCACTGTTGCGCCAGCAGCTCCGGATGCCAGGCGAAGATGAGACCCATGCAGATGATGGCCGATTCCGTCACGATCACCAGGACGCCGATCACCTCGTTGAGCAAGCTCGATTCCCGCATTCCTCGGATGTTCAACCAGGTCAGGAAGGCAATGAGCAGCAGCGTCTGCAAGGCAAGTCCGATCTTGACCTCAGAAAACGGTCCCATCGAGACTGTCATTTTGGCCAACTGGGGCACAAAATGATCCATGTACGTGGCCGAGAAGTAAGCGAACAGCGCGATGTCGATGGTGTAGTCCAGCACGAGGGCGCTGCCCGAGACGAAGCCCCAGAAATCGCCCAATCCGCGGAGAGCAAAATATTGCCCCCCTCCCGCCACGGGATAAGCGGCGGCCAACTCGGTGTACGCCAGGCCGATGAGAATGTACACGAGCCCCGCCAGCAGGAAGGCCAGGGGCGCCGCGCCGGCCGCATACGCGAACACCAACCCGAGCGCCACAAACGTGTCGGCGCCGACGTCGGCGAATCCCCACATGTAGGAGCCCCAGACGGTGACATCCCGGCGCAATTCGGCCGGTTGAGCTGGGGAGGCTGCTGGGATATTGCCTGTGGGCCCGGCTGCCTTTGGCTCTTCCGTCATGAGATCAGATAAGCCCTTCCACGACCAGGAACCATCCGCACCACGCGAGAGAGAAAGTACTCCGGGGTCGGCGCACCTCGGTTCCTAAAGCGGAAGACCAAAGAGCGACGGGTGGGGACGGACCCTTCACCGAGATCGCCTCTTCGGACTCCATCCTCACAAGTTTACTTTTATCACAAATCCTGGAAGCCAGGCCCTTTTCCTCTGCATGAGTGCCACGGGCGGACGAGAACGTCACTATTCCCACACCAGCCGGATCCCGCAGCCTTCCCCGATCTGGCCGACGGCACGGCACTTGCAACGGCTGCTTTTGGCTTGACAAGGTCCGAAGCGAGGTATAAACAGGGTCTCGTGTATTATCCTTGGCTGTCTGTTCTCCTCGGCGTAGTGGTGGCTTTCCGTCCCGGATTTCAGCCTGCGCTGGGAGGGGGCGGTTTCCCGAACGGGTGGCAGGTGGATGAGTGTATTTTGCTGAACTCTGGGAATGAAATGAACGAAGCGAGTTTTCTGTGGCAAGGCGCAGGGAGATCCGTTAGCGGAAGACCCAGCCCGAGTACCGTCCTCTTCAGCGGTTCCCAAGGGTGCCAGGAACGAAGCACGGGGCAGATGCTGCGGCTGGCCCCGGCTTCTTCGCTGGCCAACGCGCAAGATCGTTTACGCGCGCCCCCTTTCGCGTAAAACTTTCCCATCACGCGACAGACTTCCCGAAAACCTGAGCCCTGTTTGTAAAAAGAATTGAGCGCATCATGACGATCCGCAACCGTGCCATTCGGTGGACTGCCATAGCGTTCACCGTTTTCACTATCTTCGAAGTGATCACCTTGATCCTACCACCACTCAAGGAGCGTTCCCTCTTTCTCATGTTCGCCTTGGGACTCTCGTTTTTGCTTTCCGTGCCCTCTGCAGAACCCAGGCGGAAAAGCCGGCACGCGCCGTGCCATGGGCTGGGCCCTTCCGCTGCTGGCACTGGTGGCGATCCTCTATGCGGGTTTCGGAAACTTCCTGCCGGACTACCTGGCTCCCCACGGTGGCTATCAGTGGGATCGGATCGTGGGACAGTCCTACGCCACGATGGAGGGAATTTACGGCCTGACCCTCTACGTCATCTTTTACTACGTCTTCCTCTTTGTTCTTTTTGGGACGTTTCTGGAGGCGACGGGCGCGACCGACTTCCTTCTGAATTTCTCCCGCTGGCTCTTCGGCGGGTACACGGCGGGACCGGCCAAGATGTCGGTATTGACCAGCGGCATGATCGGCACCGTGTCGGGAAGCGCGGTGGCGAACGTGGTGACCGACGGTACGTTCACCATTCCACTCATGAAGCGTTCGGGCTTTTCCCCGGCGTGGGCGGCAGCGGTCGAGGCGGCAACCTCGACCGGCGGGGCTTTGATGCCACCGGTGATGGGCGCGGCCGCCTTCCTGATGGCGGAGTTTTTGGGAATCAGCTACGTGGAGATTTGCAAGGCAGCGGTCATCCCTGCGATCCTTTACTATGTTGCCCTGTTCGCATGCGTCCATTTCTATGGCCAGCGCATGGGGATCGTGGGTCTGCCCCGGCAGGAGCTGCCATC
>JACQTF010000189.1 GCA_016210925.1 Acidobacteriota bacterium
GCACGGCCCAGAAGATGAAGAAAGAGAGCCCGAGGTGACCGGGGACCGTCTTCCAGGCTGGGCTCATGGAGGTGAGCAGGACATCGAGAGCGGCTCCCCCAATCCACGTCTGGATTCCGAACCAGCCGCAGGCCACCAAACTGCGCAAGAGGGCGGGCAGATGCGCGCCCCGGACGCCGAAGCTCGCCCGGCACAGCACCGGAAACGAGATGCCATACCGGGTTCCCGCATGCGCGTTCAGCATCATCGGAATCAGGACCACGCAGTTGCCCAGCAGGATGGTCAATAGCGCCTGCCACCAGTTCATCCCCTGCTCGATCAAACCTGCCGCCAGCTGGTACGTGGAAATCACCACGCTCATGCCGATCCACAGGGCGGCGATGTGGTAGGTGTTCCAGGTGCGCTGCTGGATGCTCGTGGGAGCCAGGTACTCGTTGTAGAGCTCCTTGTCGCGGACCTCGCCCTTCAGCTCAACGAACTCCTGGTCATTCGTCATTGGTCAACGGTCAACGGTCAAGGTATGAAGAAAAGCGCCGGAATTCAGGAAGCGGGCTTTGAATCAAAGCCCGCTGTACGTGGCCCGCTTCAGGAACCGGCCCTGGCCGGGCTTGCCCACGAACTCGCCGTTCTCGATGATGACCCTGCCCCGCGACAACACGACCTCCGGGGCACCTTGAACCTCGAGCCCCTCATACGCGCTGTAGTCCACCCGCATGTGGTGGGTCCGGGCGCTGAGGGTCGCCTTCGCGTTCGGGTTGAAGATCACCAGGTCCGCATCGGAGCCGACTGCGATGGCGCCTTTACGCGGGTACAGACCGAAGAGCTTGGCCGGGGCCGTCGAGCAGAGCTCCACCCAGCGGTTGACGCTGAAACGGCTGCCCCGAACGCCGCCGTGGTAAATCAGGCTGAGCCGGTGCTCGATCCCGGGAGCCCCGTTGGGGATCTTGCTGAAATCGCCCTTGCCCAGCTCCTTCTGCTCCTTGAAACAGAAAGGACAGTGGTCGGTGGAGACCACCTGCAGCTGGTCCTTGGCCAGCCCCTTCCACAGCTCTTCCTGGTGCCATCGCGGGCGCAGAGGCGGCGTCATGACGTATTTGGCCCCCTCAAACCCGGGCGCCTCGTAGTTGTCGTAGGAGAGAAACAGGTACTGGGGACAGGTCTCGGCGTACGCGGGTAGGCCCCGGTCCCGAGCCTCTCGGACTTTTTGCAGGGCGTCGTTGCAGCTCATGTGAACGATGTAGATGGGAGCACCCGCCATCTCAGCCAGGGCGATGGCCCGCCCCGTCGCCTCTCCCTCCGCGGTGGTGGGACGGGTGAGGGCGTGGTACTTGGGCGCAGTCTTGCCCTCCGCCAGCGCCCGTTTCACCAACACGTCGATGGCGCCCCCGTTCTCCGCGT
Source organism: Acidobacteriota bacterium (assembly GCA_016210925.1). Lineage (GTDB taxonomy): Bacteria > Acidobacteriota > UBA6911 > JACQTF01 > JACQTF01 > JACQTF01. The sequence continues at coordinate 1,399 of JACQTF010000189.1, forward strand.
GCATGCAGATCAAGGCGCCGTTCTTGGCGGCCTGGGAGAGCGCTTTGAAGATGGTTCCGTCGTCCACCATGAGCACGCCAGGATAGGCCATGAACAGCTTGAAGCTGGTGACCCCCTCCCGAACCAGCTCGTCCATCTCCGGGATTCGGGAATCCGGCAGGTCCGTGACGATGCAGTGAAACGCGTAGTCGATGGCGGCCTTCCCCGATGCCTTCCCCATCCAGGTGTCAAAGGCTTTCCGCAGGGGCTCTCCCTTTGCCTGGATAGCGAAGTCGATCAGGGTGGTCGTTCCACCGTACGCGGCGGCGATGGTGCCGGTCTGGAAGTCGTCGGACGAGATGGTGCCACCGAAGGGCATGTCCAGATGGGTGTGGGCATCGAGCCCTCCCGGGATGACGTATCGGCCCGTGGCGTCCAGGATGCGGTCCGCTTTCACCTCCAGGCCTTTTCCCAGGACCGCGATCTTCTCGTCCGCGATGAGCACATCCGCCGGATAGGTGTCCACGGCGGTGACGATGGTGCCGTTTTTGATCAGGGTGCGCATGGCTCGTCCTCAGAATCTAGCGTGGAATGGGAAGGTTGTGTCCAGCAACCATCCTACGGATTCTGGCGAATAGGACCGTCCCGCAGGAATGGGGTTATCTTAGCAAAAGTTTCAGGAGGAAGCGCACGATTTTGCGGGAACGCTCGGAGAACAGGCGCTCGCCATAGTAGAAGTCCGCCGTCCTGACCGCCCTGGTCCGGAGGTGAATCCTGATCCCCTCCGCCCGCAGCAGGCCCTCCAGCATCCTGGCCGGCTCCGGATCCTCCCGGGGCAGGAGCTGGTCCAGCATCTCGACCACGGTGACGTCGGACCGAAAGCGGGAGAAGACCTGGGCCAGCTCCAGCCCAATGGGACCTCCTCCCAGCACCAGCACCGACTTGGGAAGCCGCTGGAGCGCGAACGCCTCCACGTGGGTGAGGAAGCCTGCTTCCTTCAACCCGGGGATGGGAGGCACGGCGGTACGGGAGCCGGTGGCAATGACGATGCGCCTGGCCCGAAGCTCCCGGCCATCCACCCGCACCGCGTCCGGACCCAGCAACCGGGCCGTCCCCTGGATCACGTCCACTCCCATGCGCCGGAAGCGGGCCGGATCGTCGTGCTTGCCCACGCGGGCGATGACCTGGCGCATGCGCTCCATCACCCGGCCAAAGTCCACCTCCTGCGGGGCACTCCGCAGGCCCAGTGGCTCCCCATGCTCCATCAGCCAGTGAACTTTGGCAGAGCGGATCAAGGCCTTGGAAGGGACGCAGCCGGTGTACAGACATTCCCCGCCAAGCTTGTCTTTCTCGATGAGAGCCACCTTCGCCCCCAGAGAGGCTGCCCCTGCGGCGGTGGTCAAACCCGCCGTACCCGCGCCGATCACCACCAGGTCAAAGCTTTCCAAGGAGATCCGTCCTGCTCACCCGAGCGACCAGAGTCACCGAGGAGGTACTTCGCCGCTTTGGAAAGGTGAGACTTCGTCGGAATTGGCATTCGAATTCTCCAAGACTCCCTTTTTTCAGAGATGTTCACTAAACCTCACGCTGAGATCTTCAAGGCGGCCGCTGCCCTTCGCAGTGGCTTGTCGAGTGTCCAAAGGGTACATCTCGTGAGGAGCACTGAAGCCAACAGATGGGCATCCACCCAGCCCAGGCCACCGCCGCACAGGCGCCGTTCTTCCACAAGATGTAAGACCTCCTCATGTTCCGCAACGCGAGGCTCAGGCAGAGCCGACAACAGACTGAGAATCTCCTGCCGGTTCCGCAGCGTCCCGCAGGCCAACTCACCCACAATGAAAGGATGACAGAGGACCTGCTCGTCATAGAGCAAAGACTGAAGACGCACGTTGCCTCTTCGGAGGTGCTCGATCCAAACCGAAGTGTCCACGAGAATCATCCGGGTCTGCGGGAGCGGCGCCTTCGAATAGGCCGTAGTCGCCTCTGGGTCCCTCCGAGGTTAGCCAGGCGGCGGGCACTTTCTCTGGCGATCAAGGCCTCCAGCCCCAGGCGCACCAGGGAGGTTTTCTCGTTCACTCCGGTCACCTTGGCTGCTTGGTGTAAGAGGGAATCATCGATATTCAGTGTCGTCCTCATATGTATCAGTATGTACTATCCGTGCATACGAGTCCAGTTCGATTTTGGAGGGATAACGACCAAGCGTTCACCCGCGCCGACGCACGCGTTCTTTGCGAGCCAAGGGAGCGCTGAGGCACGCGGCAGCGGGCCGAAGCGCGTCGGCTGCAACGCCGGGTTAGCTGGCTGTGTCGGCACAAGCTACTTCTTCGGACGGCGCGCCGGAACTCCGTGGAGCATGCCCTCGGCGCCGAGATCTTCGTCAACGTCGGGCCAGTGCACTCCGTAGCCATCACCGATGATCTCGAAGTTGTTCCGCTGCGCTGGGGTCGCATCACTCAGGCGCCACGACCATGCCAATGGCACGCTGATGATTCGGCCATCCACCAAGTGGAAGGTAATGAATTCGTCCGTGACCGATACGTCTTTCACCCTGGCATCGGTGCTAACCGCAGTGCTCATGCCATGCCTCCTGAATCTTCATCAGATTTGCCTGAATGGTTGCTCGAATCTGGTTAAGCTCCCGCGCGGAAAAACCATGATTCTGCGCCAGTGCGATCGGCTCTATCCAACCGCGGCAAGCACTCCAACGTGGTGGTCACCGCCATCGCCCGGGAGCTCGTGGCCTTCCTGTGGGCCATCGCCCAGGAGGTGCCCATCCCAGCGCGACCCGAATCGCGAAGCTCCAGGGTGTGGGCAGAGGCGCGGCCCCGGTTCGGCGCAACCCTCGACGGCGTTCAGAGGCGGCCACGGCCGACCCTCGTCCCTAGAACGAGGCAGGCGCTCGACGGAGTCACGCCGGCACGATATGTAAACCGGACCGTGAGAATTCCGCCTTACACGACCTGATAGGTTTGACCCAGTGGCTGAAACTCGGTTACATCCTGTCTTTCCAGTTTCTGCCGAACCTGCTCAAATCGTTTGACCGTTTCCGCCGAATACAAGCGTTCTCCACAGCGCAGGCACACTTCCGCGCGAACTTTCATCATGGCCGCATGCGCTCCGCCTTTCAGCAACTTTTCCACTTCCTTTTCCACCAACTCGCCACCACAAACGGGACATTTCTCAAAACGGTCTCATTGCTTTCTCCTTCTTCGCCAATCAATCCACCGATTAGGATCGGGACGGTAAACGGTAATCAGCACTGCCCATTGGCTACCTTGATTATGCGCCCACACGCTATGAATGGGCTCGCCATTAAAACTGTTGCCGTAAATCAAACAACTCGGGCAGGGCCTGTCGTCAGGATGCCGCAACTGCTTGTGGGAGCCACGTTGGCGAACCTCTGCAAACCCGAGGCTTTCAAGAATGGAAATGACTTCACGTGATTTGAGAACCGGGGTCTTGCCCATGCTTAGCTTATGGTGACTGTTTGAGTTCCCACAAACTGACCCTCCAAAATAGGTTCGCCGTCTTCGAGGAGCATTTCGCTCACCTCTTGGAGATTTCTGTACAGTTCGTCCAAAGTCTCGGCTTGACTGTGCGCCCCCGGAAAACCTGGAACATAACCTACATAGA
>JACQTF010000169.1 GCA_016210925.1 Acidobacteriota bacterium
ACTTTGGGAAGTCCATCGAGACTTAGGATACCATGTCCCGCTCCTCGAAACCGTATTTCCCTAGAAGGGTCTCCATCCGTTTCCGAATTCTGGAACGATACTCTTGAAGCGTACGCTTCTTCGTTCCTCCACCGGATTTTGAAAGGCGTCCAGGAGATCAAAGCGCTTCTCCTCCACAAAGGGAGTTTGGTCTGGACCATTCGATCGCCAGGCTGGAAGACCTATATTCACCTCTTGTCAAGGACAAAATTTCTGCTTAGGACGCTTGACGTTCGCGTATGAATGGGATCTTGGAGTACTTTTGTGCCTCGACCTGGGCACCAAAGGAGTCGTCCTTCGTGTTGATGGCTTTTTGATACTCAGCGAGGGCGCGCTGCCGCTGGCCCAGGATGTCGTAAATCTTGCCCATGTACACATAGCACCACACTTCCACCCACTTGGGTTTCAGGTCACCGTTGAGCGCTTCCCGGAAGGCATTGGCGGCTGAAGCGTTATTGAACTGTTCGTAGTAGGTCTCGCCAAGGCGGAAGAAGGCCATGGAGCTGCGGGGATGGGTGCGGGCGGCTTCCGTCAATTCTTTGACGGCCTCGACGAAATCTCCCTGCTCGTACAACTCTCTGCCCCGGGCGATCCGAACCTTGAGCTGGATCTCGTCCGAATTCCGCAGCACCTTGCCCCTGGGGTCGAGGACGATCTTCACGGGAGTCGTCTCCAGGGGCACAGTGAAATTCGTGCTCTTCCCCTCCAGCCACTGAAGCTTTTCCACCGGCTTCCCCTTGGTCTCGATCCGAATCTCGAGAGGCACCCGGAAGAGCTCCAGGTCCTGTTTGATGGAGCCCCCCACCCGGAATCCACTCTTGGTCCGGTACACCATGTATTCCACCGAGAACTCAGGGACGCCCGTGGCCCGGAGCCATTGGGCGAAAAACCAGGAGATGTCTTTCCCTGCCTTCTCCTTGGCCACGGCCTCGAAGTCCGAGATCGAAGCCCGCTGTCCGGCGTTCTTCTCCGCGAACTCGCGAATCAGCTCGAAGAACTTCTCCTCCTCGAGAAGGCTCCTCAACATGTGGAGCACCCACGCGCCCTTGCCCGCCACGATGGAGACATATTCCGGAGACTCGTATCCCAGCTCCAGGCCACTGACCACGGGGGCTTTTTTCTCGTGCTTGAGGGCCAGCACCGCCAGGTCATCCATCGCCTCCTGAAAGCGCTCCGTCCCCGCCGATTCTTCCAGGTAGAGAGCCGCGGCGTAGTAGGCGAATCCGTCCGAGATCCAGGAGTCCGAGGATCCCTTCATGCCCACGCTGTTCAGCCACCATTGGTAGGCCAGGCTTCGCGCGATCTGGATCAGATCCCTCTCCGCCACGGCTCGTTCGGGCAGGAACATGAGCCCGCCGGAGCCCGGATGAATCTGGCTCAAGCCCGGTACCTGGACAACGCTCAACTGGGGAAAGTGATAAGCTCCGAACCGCTTTTCATAAAAAAGGAACACCTTGTCTACTTCCGTCGCGAGAGTGGGGCTCAGATCCCGATGTTTTTCCGTGGTATAGATGGCAGCCGGGACGCCCGAACCCAATGGGTGGTTGAACGGGAAGTACTGGGACGCCACGAGGGAGACCAGGGGGATTTCCTGTTCGGACACCCACGTGAACACCTCGCGGAGCCCCTCGGTCCGAACCGGGAAGGCACGGCCTGGCGCCACCACGCTCATTCCCAGCGGAACGGTAGCCTCGATCTCCGTGGTGGCCGCGTCGAACAAGAACTTCCCCGTGGGAAACCACCGGGCCGTGTTCAAGAGATAGATTCCCTCTTCGCCCACGTAGGCATACGGGTCCGCCGGGAGCGAAGCGACCCCGCCTTGTCGGCCGAAGATGCCCTGGTAGGAAATGGCCAAGGTCTTGACGGTTCCCGCGGGGATCTTGCTGGAGAAGGAGATTTCCACCGTGTACGCCTCGATATCGTCCTGGAGAAAACGGAGGGACTCGTTCTTTTCGTCGGTGACATCGGAAACCGTGAGGTTACCGTGGAGGCCGAACACCACCTGGTTCGTGTCCTCCAGCAACTTGAAGCGCAGGGTGGCCTGCGCGATGATCTCGTGATTCTCCGGAAGCAATTCCACCTGGATCTTGTAATGCTCCACGTCCACATTGCGTCCGATTTCCCGAGGCACGCGCGGGGCCTGGCTGAAGCCTGAAACCGCGCCCGCAGTCAGTATCCCAAGAACCCATACCACCTTTCGCTTCACCCAGTCCTCCATCACGACCCCGCACCTAGCATCCAGCCTGGGCGTCCATCCTCCAAACTCGGGGCTAGGTGCGGGGGGACGCGTCACCGGTGGTCCAAGAGGTGAGTCACCAGTTGGGCCACGCCGGCCGAAGCCTGGCCGCACCGGAGGCGATCCACTGTAGCCAGCAGCTCCTCCTGCATCGCCAGGCGCCGCGAGGGGTCGGACCACAGTTTCAGTGCCTCTGCCGCCAGCAGGCTCGGCCGTGCGTCGGCCTGGACAAATTCGGGAACCACTTCCTTGCCCGCCACCAGGTTCACCAGGGAAACGTAGGGAACATCCACCAGGAGCCGGGTGTAGCACCAGCTCCACCAAGGCATTCGGTACAGCACCAGGAAAGGAACGCCGGCGATGGCGGCTTCCACGGTGGCGGTACCGCTTTTGATCAGACCCAGATCGCAGGCCCGAAGTAGCGAAATGCCGGGCCCGTCCAGCACGGCGACCGGCACGTCCGGGTAGGCAGAGAGCTTTCGTTCCAAAAACTGGCGAGGAATATGCGGGGCGCGAATCACGAGGAACTGGGCCGGCGTTCGGGCGCAGATCAGTCGTCCAGTCTCCAGCATCACGGGAAAGATGTGGTCGATCTCCGAGACCCGGCTCCCGGGCATCAGACCCACCAGGGGGACGTCAGGATCGCAGCCCAGGCGAGCACACAACTCGTGCTTGGAAAACGGAGCCCCAGCCGGCTTCTCGAAAATCGGATGGCCCACATAGTGGACAGGAATCCCCACCTGGGCGTACCAGTCCACTTCGAAGGGAAAGATGACGGCCATCCGGTCGATGTGTTCGCGGATAATCTTCGCGCGGTTCTTCCGCCACGCCCAGAGCTGCGGGCTGATGTAGTAGACGACCCGAATTCCGAATCTCTTCAAGCGCGGGGCCAATCGCAGGTTGAATTCCGGGAAGTCGATCAGCACCGCCACTGCCGGCTTCCTTCGCTGGACGCCATCCATCAGCCTGCGGAACCCGCGCCAATAGTGCGCGGCGTTTTTCAGGGCCGCGGCGGGACCGATGGCGGACAGGTCGCGCACATGCACCAGAAGCTCGACCCCCGCTTCTTCCATCTGTTGGCCCCCGGATCCCCAAAACCGCAGGTCCGATCGCACCTCCCGAAGGGCGCGCACCAGCAAGGCTCCGTAATGCTCGCCGGAGTCCTCACCGGTCACGATCAGGATACTGGGCATGGGCGGCCTCGCCGGGGCTCAAGACGGCTCGCGCGGGGAGATCCATCCGCCCCCCGCCACCACGTCGTCGCTGTAGAAGACGACCGCTTGACCGGGGGTGATGGCGCGCTGGGGTTCCTCAAACTCCACTCGAACTCCATCCCCCTCTTGGGGATAAAGGGTGGCAGCGGCCTCGGTGTGGCGATAGCGAATCCTCGCCTTGACCCGAATGGGTTCGGTCGGCTTCTCGAAGGCCACCCAGTTGACGCCCTCCGCAATCAGTGTTTTTCGGAACAATCGATCATCCCCGCCCACCATCACGGAACGGTCCTGCGGACGGAGGCCGATCACGTACAGCGGCTCGGAAGATGAGATGCCCAGGCCTCGCCGCTGCCCCACCGTATAGCGATGGATCCCAGGGTGGAAGCCCAGCACCTTGCCTTCCGGGGTCCGGATGGGGCCGGGACCTTGATTCGCCACCAGGTCGGCTGGGAGCTCGGAACGGTAGTCCTCGAGGTGAGCTTCGATGAACCCTGCATAGTTTCCGTCGGGGACAAAACAAATCTCCTGGCTGTCCATCTTGTCTGCCACCGGGAGACGATGTTGCCTGGCGATGTCTCGCACCTGGGGCTTGCTAAGGTTTCCCAGTGGAAAAACCGCGCGAGAAAGCTGATCCTGGCTGAGGCCGAAAAGGAAATAGGACTGGTCCTTGCGGGCGTCCAAGCCTTTTTTGAGCAAATACCTTCCCGAGACGGGATCGCGTTCCACCCGCGCGTAGTGACCGGTGGCAATTCGTGCGGCTCCGATCTGCCGGGCGACGATCCAAAGAGTCCGGAACTTCAAATGGACGTTGCAGAGGACACAAGGAGAAGGAGTCTGCCCGCGGAGATAGCTGGCAATGAAGGGAAGGACGACCTTCTCCTCGAAGTCCTTCTCGCAGTTGATCACGTAGTAGGGGAACCCCAGGTGCTCTGCGACCCTCCGGGCGTCGTAAATGTCATCCAGCGAACAGCAGCGCCCGAAGGTGGTTTCCCCCTCCGTCAGGTGCCAGCGTTGGTTGTACAGTTGCATGGACACCCCGACCACGTCCTCGCCGGCGCTCTTCAAAAGAGCTGCGGCCGTCGAGCTGTCCACACCACCGCTCATGGCGACCACGATCTTGCCGTCCGAATCGGAGATCATCTCGTCTTTTCGGGCGAAAATAAAGGCAAAAACTATTATAGCAAAAGGGACGTGCAGGCAGGGTTCTGCGACGTGTAGGAGCTAAACCGGATCTCCGGGGGTCCAGAGGAGCCCGCGCTTGACGATCTCAATCTCCGCGAGGCGGAGGTGGATGCGGTAGGACTCGATGGCACGGGCCTTCTCATAGTACTGCCTTTTCAGGTCCTGGACCTGTCTACGGGCCTCCTCTTCCAAATATGCGAGGTGAAATTCCGTTTCGTTCCGCCCCGTGGGGTATCGCTGAGGACCCGACACCGGGAGGGCACTTTCCAGGTCGTCGTCCAGGAACAGGTTCGCGATCCTCTCGATGATCCGATGCAGGTCCGAGCGATCCTCGAACAGCTCCGGGTGACGAAGCCCCCGTTCTTTCACCTGCTCCAGCTTTCGTTCGAACAGGTCCCAGGCGCGATCCAGCTCCTTGCGCAGAGCGTACTTTGCCGTTCCCGTGCACCGTTCCCCGAAATCCTCCCGTCGCTCGTTGAACCGGGAAAAGACATTCAGCGCCACGTTGCTGAGAATCTCCACACCTCCGTGGCGCACAAGGTATTTCAAAAACTTGGTCTCCATCCGCTCCAGGTAGGACTCCTCCTCCAGCAAGCGAGGAATCCGGAACTGCGGCGCCCCTTCCGGTCCCTGGACCACGGCTCCAGAGGCCAGGCGATCCACCATGTCGGGGGTCCAGAGCGCCTCATCGAGACCGGGTATCAGTTCCAGGGCGTAGAGCCCGGTGAAGACCTCCCGGTAGCCGGATCGAAGGTCGTAGAGATTGTGTTCGGCCTCGAAGAGCACCCGCGGCTGGTAGAGCACGGTTCCCGTCTTACCCAGTTTCAAAAAAAAATGCTTGCAGCCAGGGAGCTTCGGAGGAAAACAATCGACGCGCTCGTCCTTCGTCATGGAGTCCCCTTCTTTGCAGCATCATAAAGGAACCGCCGAACCGTGCCAACCAAAAACAAAGGGTCGGCGCGCCACCCCCAAGGGCTACCTCCGGAGTGCTCTCCCGGGCTTGCAGCGGGCCTCCAAGTCTTCGGGAAAAACATCAATTTTCTTCATATGGGATAGAAGGATAGGAGGTTTCGCAACTTTGCACGGGCTCCGGAATCCTCTGAGAGCCGGTTTTCGCCAAATCGGTCAAATCGGTGACGGCTCTGTATGTTTTTTGAAACTTTATGTTAGATTCGGGATTAAAACCTTATGAGCAAAGCCTTTGAAGACGACCCTGATGTTCAGTTGATGCTGCGGGTCCAAGGGGGTGACGAGGAAGCATTCGCCCAGATCCTGAGGAGGTATCGTAGGCCCGTTTACAACTTCATCCTCCGGTTCCTCCAGGAGCCCGGTCGGGCCGAAGAGATCGCTCAGGACGTTTTTTTGAAGGTCTTTCAGGCACGACGGTCGTACCAGCCCAGGGCGAAGCTTCAGACGTGGATTTTCAAGATCGCCACCAACGCCAGCTTAAAAGAGATCCAGAGACGCAAGCAATCGTGGGGCCTGGAGGTCCCGCTGGGCCCCAGGGATGAAGGTGAGGCTCCCCTGGAAGTCGCCGTGGATGCCCATCTGGATCTGCTGGAAAGACTGGAGCGGGCGGAGATCGAGGTCCTGTTGAAGAATGCCATGGCGAGACTGCCGGTCAAGGAGCGGCAGGCAATCCTGTTGAGGAAGTACCAGGGAATGTCTTACCGGGAGATCGCCGCGACCATGTCTTGCTCCGAAGGGTCCGTCAAGACCTACATTCACCGGGCGAAGCACCGCCTTCAAAAGTATCTGAGACCGAAGGTGAGACCGCCGGTCTCCGGCGGTGCTAAACTGAGCCCGGCCAGGGTGCCGGGGGAATCGGTATGAACTGTCGGGAAATTCAATCGTCTTTGGATCTGTACCGGGGCGGCGAGATGAGCGGGGCTCTCCGGGAGGAAATCCGCATCCATCTGGAATCCTGTGTGCATTGCAGGCAAGAGTGGGAGGCGGGCCAGGTGACCTGGAGGCTCCTGGACTCCTGGGCCGATGCTTCCCCCTCGGAAGATTTCGACCAGACGGTCCTGGCACGGATGAGGACGCTGGCGGCAGAGAGCAGCAGGGGTTTGTGGCAGCCTCGTTGGTGGTCCTGGAAGCCGGCCCTGGGTTTGGCTGCGGTGCTGGTTCTGATCGTGGCCATCTCGTTGCTGCTGCCATTTCGAGAGATCGGGCGCGAGATGACCGTGAGCGTTCCGGACGACCAGCTCTGGAACGACCTGGAGCGCATGATGGAAGCAACCGAATCCAGCAGCCTGTCCGTGTATGACGCCTGGCCGTTGGAGGAGACGACGGTCTTGGAGGAGGAAACAGGAGGAATCGATGAAAGCATGGGTTCTTAGGACTTGGGCGGCGATAGCACTGGCTGCTCTCCTGGCTCCCCTGGCAGCTCAGATGCCGGAAAGACCGATGCCCCTCCGGTGGTGGAGGATGGCCCGCGCCCGGCAGCATTTGGGGTTGACCTCCCAACAGCAGGGGCAAATCGAGTCGGTCTTTGTTGGAAATCGGAAAAAACTCATCGACTTGCGCGCGGAGCTCGAGAAGAAGAGCTTGGATCTACAGACCTTGGTGGAAAGCGAGTCTCCGGACGAGAACGCCATCCGGCGCCAGGTCCAAGCCATCTACGAGACGAAAGGGGAAATCGAAACCCTGCAGATCTTGATGCGCTTGAAGATCAAGAGCATCCTCACCCCCGAGCAGCAAACGAAGCTCGAAGAACTTCAGCGAGACGTGAGCGAGCAACGCGGTCCCCGCAGGCTCGAGCCCCAGCGAAACCCAGAGTAATCCTCCGTCGGAGCTGGAAGGCTGGAAGAATGGAAGGCTGGAAGTTGGGACCAGTCTTCCAGTCGCTTAAGCTCTTAAGACCTCCTTCCGAACGGTGATCCGGTCGATGAATTCCAGATCCGGCTGATAGCCGATTCCGGGTCCGTCCGGGACCCGAATGGTGCCATGGGGCGTGACCTCCACGGGTGGCTGGACGATGTCCCGCTCCCAATAGCGCTTGCTGGCGGAGACGTCCCCGGGCAGCGTGAATCCCTCCAGCGTGGAGAGGGCGATATTATGCGCCCGCCCGATTCCCGACTCCAGCATGCCTCCGCACCAGAGAGGGATGCCGGATGCCAGGCACAGAGAGTGGATCTGCAAGGCTTCGGTGAAACCTCCCACCCGGCCCAGCTTCATGTTGATGATCCGGCAGCTGCCGAGCTCGATGGCATGGCGAGCGTCTTCCACCTGCCTGATGGATTCGTCCAGACAGATGGGCGTCCGGAGGGCCTCTTGCAAGACAGCATGATCGAAGAGGTCGTGATAAGCTAGGGGCTGCTCGATCATCATGAGCTGGAACTCATCCAGGCGACGAAGCAACTCAAGATCCGCCAGGGAATAGGCGGAATTCGCATCCGCCATCAAGGGGACGTGGGGAAAATGCCGCCGGACCGTCTTCAGGATCTCCCAGTCCCAGCCCGGTTTGATCTTGACCTTGATCCGGCGATACCCTGCCCCGATTTCCCGCTCGATCCCGGCCAGCAGTTCTTCCACAGTGTCCTGGATGCCGATGGACACACCGCATGGGATCTCACCGCCCTTCCCGTCCAGCAACTTCCACAAGGGTTTGTTTTTGCTCCGTGCCTCCCAATCCCAGAGCGCAGCCTCCAGGGCCGCCTTCGCCATCGGGTGCCCCCGGATGGGCCGCAGCCAGTCTCGGACATGGATGGCCCCCTGGAAATCGTTACGGAGCGCATTGGGCCCAACGAAATCCTTCAGGACGTGCCAGGCGGTGTCGGCGGTCTCGTAGCTGTAAAAAGGGCCCTCGCCCGCCGTGCACTCGCCGTACCCCGTCAAACCATCCATCGAGACCCGGACCAGCACGATTCGGCGCTGGGTAGTACGGCCGAAGCTGGTCTCAAAAAAGCGCACCAAGGGCAGCCGGATCTCCCGAAGTTCGATCTCCTCCACGCGCATGGTCAATCCATTGTCAATCGAGAGGAATCTGGCCTGAAAGCCGTTCCTGCCGCTCCATCAAGTAGAAGACTCGGAGGAAATTTTGTTCCTTTTCCGCGACCAGGCCGGTGACGATGTAACCCCGCGGAAGGTAGTGCCGGAAAAGGACCCGTGTCTTTCGGCGCCAGTCCTCTGCCCGAAGATGGTCGTCCTGCTTGAGAGCCTGGATCTCGGGTGGGATTTCCACGAGCAACTGGGGTTCTTGCCGGCCCAGGACGGGTTCCGCGCTCTCCAGGATTCCATTCCGGGAGGCTGCTGGATTGATCACCGGGAGGCAGGAAAGAGGAACGGGCGGAGGACCGCTCGCCAGAAGGGATTCCACCCTCGCACTGCGAATCCACCACTCGGCCAGAAAGCGATCGGTTCCCAGACTGCTGTGGTACGCGCTGGAGCTGCGGCCGTAAACGTCTTCCAGATATTCCCGGGCCACCGCCCCCAGCTTGTTGAAGTTCAGGTTCCCGTTCCGCGCCTCCAGGGGATCGAACGTCCATGTGATGACCTGTACCCGCCGCCCCAAGGCATCGTCTCGCTGGGCAAGCTTGAGCTGTCGTCCGATGCCCCGGTCCCGGTACTCGGGCAAGACCGCCAGCATGTGGGAATGCTGGCCAAAACGCCCCTTGTGGAACGACGCCAGGCTCAGGGCGAAACCCACCACCTTGCCGCCATCGAACGCTCCCAGGAGCGCCCCACCATGTTTCTGGGCCACGATCAGGGTTCTTCTGGGCACCAGATCCCGATCCTCAAAGTCCCAGACGAGCTTCTGAAGCTCGATGCACTGTTCGTACTCCTCAATGGTCTGAACCCGACGAATTGTCATGCTCGCCTTCGCGGACAACAGGTCTTTCACCGCAAAATTTCCTCGCCGACTTGCGCGCTCAATCGTCATTCGTCAAATCGATGGCATTTTGACGTTTGACCATTGGCGTTTGACGATTGACCGCTTTTCTGAAACTTCACAGTATAGCAGACGGGTGGGCCGAGAGCCGTGCTATCCTCTTGAGTCATGTGGCGCAAGCTGCAGATTACGCTGGAGATGATCAAGTTCGAACACACGGTCTTCGCCTTTCCCTTCGCTCTTCTGTCGGCATTTCTGGCCGCCGGGGGCATGCCGGCCGGACGACAGCTGCTGTGGATAGCCGTGGCCATGGTAGGAGCCCGCAGCGCCGCCATGGCTTTCAATCGCCTGGTGGACCATTCCTCTGACGCCCTGAACCCGCGCACGGCGAAGCGCGCCCTGCCTCGAGGTCTGGTCAGCCGGCGTTACGTCTGGTTGTTCACCCTGGCCTCCGGCGGCGTCTTCCTGCTGGCCGCCGGCCGGCTGAATCGCCTGGCCTTCCTGCTCTCCCCTGTCGCCCTGGCCATCATCTTTCTCTATTCGTACGCCAAACGCTTCACGGCGGCAACACACCTTTTTCTGGGATTGGCCTTGAGCCTGGCCCCTATCGGAGCCTGGGTGGCCGTGCGGGGAAAGCTTTCGGCGACGCCGTTGATCTTGGGGCTGGCGGTCGCGTTGTGGGTGGCCGGCTTCGATATCATCTACGCCTGCCAGGACGTGGAATTCGACCGCCGCGCGAGCCTGAATTCGATCCCGAAAAAATTCGGCATCGCTGTCGCCCTCCGGCTCTCCAGCATCCTCCACGCCCTGATGCTGTGCATTTTGACCGTCCTCTTCTGGAAGTCCGGGCTGGGTTGGATCTCTTACGCTGCGGTGGGCGTGGTGGCGATCCTTCTGGCCTACGAGCATTTCCTCATCTCGCCCCAGGATCTGAGCCAGGTGAATGCGGCGTTCTTCACCATCAACGGTTGGATCAGTATCCTGTTGTTCGTTCTCACATCCGTTGATATACTGAGCCGATAAGGCGGCAGCAAAACCATGCTTCCATTCATCTCGGACCGGCGACTGGAGCCGATTGCCGACAAGGTGTTTTCAGGAAGGCGGCTGACCTTCGAGGACGGTTTGGTGCTTTACGGCTCCCATGACCTGATCACCATCGGCCAGCTGGCAAACCATGTGCGGGAACAGCAACACGGGAACAAGGCCTATTACAACATCAACCGCCATATCAATCCCACCAATGTCTGCGTGAAGTTCTGTCGCCTGTGCGCCTACGGCCGAGGAAGGAACGAGAAGGGTGCGTACACCATGGCCCTGGGGGAGGTGCTGGAATACGCCTCCAGGGGATTCACCGACGACATTACCGAATTCCACATCGTGGGAGGCCTGCACCCGGATCTTCCCTTCGAGTACTACGTGGATATCATTCGCGCGCTGCACCAGCGCTTCCCCACCGTGCACCTCAAGGCCTTCACCATGGTGGAGATCGACTGGCTGGCAAAGCTCTCAGGCAAAAGCATCGAGGAGGTCATCGAGATTCTGAAGGAAGCCGGGGTGGGCTCCTTCCCGGGAGGCGGAGCGGAAATTTTCAATTCCCGCGTCCGCAAGATCATCTGTACGACCAAGATTTCGGGCCACCGCTGGCTGCAAATCGCCAAGACGGCTCACCGCCTGGGCGTGAGGTCCAACGCCACCATGCTGTACGGGCACGTGGAGACCGATGCCGAGCGGGTCGAGCACTTGTTCCTGCTGCGGCAGGCCCAGGATGAGACCGGCGGGTTCATGACCTTCATTCCCCTGGCCTTTCACCCGGACAACACGCCCCTGGACTACATCCGTCCAACCACCGGTTTCATGGATCTAAAGAACGTGGCCATCGCCCGCTTGATCCTGGACAACTTTCCCCACATCAAATCCTACTGGATCCAGATCGGCCCCAAGTTGGCCCAAGTCTCCCTCTCTTTCGGCGCCGACGATATGGACGGGACCATCATCGAGGAGCGAATCACCCACAGCGCCGGGGCGCAGACGGCTCTGGGACTGACTCGGGACACCTTGGTGGGGCTCATCCGTCAAACCGGCCGCATTCCCGTGGAGAGGGACACCGTCTACAAAGAGCTTCGCGTGGCGGTGTAGCACCGACTCCTTCAGTCTTCCCATCTTCCAGTCTTCCAGCCCTTCCGTCTTTTGAAGGTGACAAGGCTTGGTAATTTATAAAAATTGCTTGACAAAATTTGACAATTTCCATAAGATTACGGCCGTTCTGTTTGACCTCCCCCGTGGAAGCGCCGATTGAAAATGAAGTGCTTCCACGAGAATCCTTTAACCTGATGGGACTACGGTAGATGTCGTCGAAGCTGGGTCAGTTGTTAGTCAAGGAAAAGCTGCTGACAGAGGGCCAACTTTTCGAGGCTTTGAAATACCAGAAGGACTACGGGGGGCGCCTGGGGTCCATCCTCATTGCCCTGGGATACGTCTCTGATGATGACATCACGGAGATTCTGAGCCGCCAGTATGGCGTCCCTTCCATCAACCTCACCTATTACGACATCGACCCCGAGGTCATCAAGCTCGTTCCCGTCGACACGGTCCAAAAGTATCAAGTCATTCCCTTGAGCCGGGTCGGTTCTACGCTGACGGTAGCCACCACGGATCCCACGAACGTCTTCGCCATGGACGACATCAAGTTCATGACGGGCTTCAACGTGGAGCCCGTGGTGGCTTCCGAGGCACAGATCCGGGAGTCTATCGAGAAGTACTACGGGACACAGCAGGCCCTGGAACTGCAAAAGGTCTACAAGGCCATCGAGGAGAAGGATGAGGTCGCGCTGGAGCTGGAGGAGGACCAACAGGAACTCGGCATTGACGAGCTCCAGAAGTCCGGCGAGGAAGCGCCCATCATCAAGCTGGTCAACATGGTCATCTTCGACTCCCTGAAGCGGGGCGCCAGCGACATCCACGTGGAACCCTATGAAAAGGACTTCCGGGTAAGGTACCGGATCGACGGCGTCCTGTACAACATCATGGATCCGCCCCTGAAGTTAAAGGACGCCATTACCTCCCGTCTGAAGATCATGTCCAAGCTGGACATCTCCGAGAAGCGCCTGCCCCAGGACGGTCGCATCAAGGTCAAACTCAGCATGAACGGGCGAAGGAAAGACGTGGACTTCCGGGTGTCCACGCTGCCCACCCTGTTCGGGGAGAAGATCGTGCTCCGCGTCCTGGACAAGGAGAAGCTTCCCCTGGACATGACCAAGCTGGGTTTTGAGGAAGCTCCCCTCAAAAAGCTGGACGAGGCCATCGCCAAGCCTTACGGCATGATGATCGTGACGGGCCCCACGGGGAGCGGCAAGACCAGCACCCTCTACTCGGCCATTAACAAACTGAACACCCCCGAGACAAACATCATGACGGCCGAGGATCCGGTGGAGTTCAACTTCCCCGGCATCAACCAGGTCCAGGTGAGGGAACAGATTGGCCTGACGTTCGCGGCCGCCCTTCGGTCCTTTCTGCGCCAGGATCCCAACATCATCCTCGTGGGCGAGATCCGCGACTTCGAGACCGCTGAGATCGCCATCAAGGCGGCCTTGACCGGACACCTGGTCCTTTCCACTCTGCACACCAACGATGCGCCCTCCTCCGTGAACCGGCTTCTGAACATGGGCATCGAACCTTTCCTGGTGGCCACGTCCCTGAACCTGATCTGTGCGCAGCGTCTGGTACGCAAGGTCTGCAGCGACTGCAAGAAAGAGGTGAAGACGCCCCATCAGGTGCTTCTCGACATCGGTTTCACAGCGGAGGAAGCCAAGACGGCAAAAACGTACAAGGGAGAAGGGTGCAAGACCTGCAACGGCACTGGATACAAGGGACGGATCGGTTTGTACGAGGTCATGGAAATCACCGAGGAAGTCCAAGAACTCATCTTGATCGGCGCCTCGGCCCGTGAGCTGCGACGGAAGGCCGCCGAGCAGGGCATGATCAGCCTGCGCCAGAGCGGATTGATCAAGATCCAACAGGGCATGACCACCATCGAGGAAGTGCTGCGCGAGACGGTCAAGACCTAGAGACGGAGTCCACACATGCTGACGTTAGCCGAGTTGCTGCAAAAGCTGAAGGAGCTGGAGGGATCGGACCTGCACCTGACCATCAACTCCCCTCCCCAGATCCGCATTGACGGGAAGTTGCGGCCGCTGGACCTGGAAGCCCTGACGCCCGCCGACACCAAGCGCCTGGCCTACAGCGTCCTGACTGACGCCCAAAAGCACAAGTTCGAGGAGAAACTGGAACTGGATTTCTCCTTCGGCATCAAGGGGCTGGCCCGTTTTCGGGGGAACCTGTTCACCCAGAAGGGAGCAGCGGCAGGGGTCTTTCGAATGATCCCCTTCGAGATCAGAAGCTTCGACCAACTGGGCCTCCCCGGCGTGGTGGAGAAGCTTTGCGAAAAGCCCCGGGGCATGGTGCTCGTGACGGGGCCCACGGGCAGTGGCAAGTCCACCACCCTGGCTTCCATGATCGACAAGATCAACCGGGAACGGCACGAGCACATCATCACCATCGAGGACCCCATCGAGTTTCTCCATACCCACAAAAATTGCGTGGTCAACCAGCGGGAGGTCGGGGCAGATACCCACTCGTTCTCCGACGCCCTGCGGGTGGCCCTGCGCCAGGATCCTGACGTGGTGCTCATCGGTGAGATGCGGGACCTGGAGACGGTGGAGACGGCGCTGCGGATTGCAGAGACTGGCCACCTGACCTTTGCCACGCTGCATACCAACTCGGCTTACTCCACCATCAACCGCATCATCGACATCTTCCCCTCCCACCAGCAGCCCCAGATCCGGGCGCAGCTTTCACTAGTGTTGGAGGGGATCCTCTGCCAGTCCCTGATCCCCAAAGCGACGGGGAAGGGACGGGCGGTGGCTGTGGAAGTGCTGATACCCACTTCCGCCATCCGCAACCTGATCCGAGAAGACAAGATTCACCAGATCTACTCGTCCATGCAGACCGGCCAGGAACGAACCGGGATGCAGACGTTCAACCAGGCGCTGGCCACCCTCCATTCGAACCGGCAGATCACCCTGGAGGATGCCCTGGCGCGTTCCTCCAACGCGGACGAGCTTCAGGACCTGATCAGTCGTGGCGTGGGTGCCCTGGGAGCGCCCCAGCGTCCCCGCGCCGGCATGCCGTCCCCGGGCATGGCTAAGCCGGGGCGACCGCAATGAAGGGCCATGGAGTTGCGCTGAAGTGACCCCATGACGCAAGGACCCAAAGTCAGGAGCTGTTATGCCGACATATACATTTAAAGGGCGGAACCTCCGGACGGGAGTGCAGGTGGCCGGCCAGCGGTTTGCCGTCAACAAGCAAACGCTTGCGGGCCTCTTACGCAAAGAACAGATCGCGCTCACTTCCATCACGGAAAAGGGGAAGGAGTTCGCTCTGCCCCGGCTGAGACAAGGGGTCAAGGACAAGGAGGTCGCTATCTTCACGCGGCAGTTCTCCGTCATGCTGGACGCGGGCCTGCCCATCGTGCAATGCCTGGAGATCATCGCGAACCAGCAGGAGAACAAGACGTTCCAGACGGTGCTCCTGCATATCCGTGACGACGTGGAGACGGGAATGACCCTCTCGGATGCCATGGCCAAGCATCCGAAAGTCTTCGATCAACTGTTCAGCAGTATGATCGCGGCCGGGGAGGCCGGCGGCATCCTGGATACCATCCTCCAGCGCCTCACGACCTTCATCGAGAAGCTGGTCAAATTAAAAAGAGCCCTGAAGTCCGCCATGATCTATCCCGTGGCGGTCCTGAGCGTGGCGGTGATCGTGGTCTTCATCATCCTATGGAAGGCCATCCCCATCTTTGCCACGCTCTTCCAGGGATTGGGCGCCGACCTGCCCGCCCCCACGCGCTTCGTCATCTTCCTCAGCAACTTCATCGAGGACTACGTCCTGTTTATTTTCGCCGCGGTCTTCCTCTTTTTCATGGGAATCCGGTCGTACTATCGCACCAACTCGGGCCGTCGCGTGCTCGATGCCTTGTTGCTGAAGGTCCCCCTGCTGGGAGAAATCTTCACCAAGATCGGCACAGCTCGCTTCTCCCGCACGCTTTCCACCCTGATCACCAGCGGTGTTCCCATCCTGGAGGGCCTGGAGATCACCGCGAAAACCGCCGGGAACGTCATCATCCAGGAGGCCATCCTGAAGACCCGAAGATCCATCGAGGAAGGAAAGACGCTCTCGGAGCCCATGAAACAAACCAACATCTTTGGTCCCATGGTGACCCAGATGATCGCCGTGGGCGAGCAGACGGGCGAGCTGGATACCATGCTCTCGAAGGTGGCCGACTACTATGAGGAAGAGGTGGACACGGTGGTGGAAAACTTGATGACCATCATGGAGCCGCTGCTGCTGGTCATCCTGGGCGCCATCGTGGGCGGCATCGTCATCTCCATGTACCTGCCCATGTTCTCCCTGATCAACAAGATGGGAGGGGGATAAAAGCTGGAAGATCGAGGATTGAAGATTGAGGATTGACGTTCGACGAATGACGTTTGACCGTTGACGGTCCCACGAAATGACTGAGCTGAGAAACAAACTTCTATGGGTGATTGTGGCCCGGGTGGTGGTGGCCACCCTTTTTCTCGGGTCTGCCATCCTGTTCAACCTGGTGCCCAAGGGACTTATTCCCACGACCCAACTGCTCACGTTTCTCAGCATCACTTATTTCCTTTCCATCGTCTATTTCTTCCTGTGGGTCTTCACCACCCGCTATCGGTTCCTTCTCCACGTACAGCTGCTGGCGGACCTGATCACCGTCACAGCCCTGGTCTATTTCTCAGGCGTGCAGGAAAGCATCTTCACCATGCTTTACCTGCTCATCATCACCTACGCCAGTATCCTGTATTACCGCAAAGGCGGCGTCACCTCCGCCACACTGAGCACCATCTTTTACGTCGGCATGGTGGATCTGGGCTACTTTGGCTTCATACCCGCCAGCGCCCAGGCCTATACGTTCCAGAGCCTCTCCTACCAGGTCCTGCTGGTGGTGTCAGGCTTCGTGGCTGTGGCGTATCTGGGCACCTCTCTCTCGGAACGCTTGCGCCACATCCAGCGAGAGCTGGAAGAGAAGAGCGACCGCCTGGCGGATCTCCGGCGCCTGCATGAGAACATCGTTTCCAGCATTCGGAGCGGCCTGATCACCACGGACCTGAGGGGCCTCATCACCTCCTTCAACGCCGCTGCCGCGGAGATCAGCGGCTTCAACGAAGACCAGATGGTCGGCAAGAGCGTGGCCTCGCTGCTGGGAGAGGACTTCCTCAACCGGGTCCTGGAGACGAACCTGGCGTTGGCGCGCAGGGCCCTCCGCCACGAGACCTGGGCCCGCACCCGTTTCGGAGAGCAGATCTTCCTGGGCACCAGTGTGTCGCCCCTGCTGAACAAATCCAGCCGGATGGCCGGCTACGTCGTTTCCTTCCAGGACCTGACCGAGACGAAGAAGCTGGAAGAACAAGTCCGGCTGAAAGAAAAGATGGCCGCCGTGGGCAGCATGGCCGCCGGCATCGCCCACGAGATCCGAAATCCGCTGGCGTCCATGCGGGGTTCCATCCAGGTCCTCCGGGACGACCTCAACGCCAAGGGCGAAAAACGGAAGCTGCTGGATATCGTCCTGAGGGAGTCGGACCGCCTGGACAAGATCATCGAGGACTTCCTCCGGTACGCCTGCACCCAGTCCGCACCGCCCGCCCGCATGAACGTGAAAAAAAGTCTTACGGATACCCTGGAGTTACTCAAGAACAGCCCGGAGGTAGGCAAGTCGCACCACATTGAGCTGAACCTGCCACGGTATCCCCTGGAGCTGGAGGGCAACCCGGATCAGGTGGTCCAGGTCTTTTGGAACCTGGCGAAAAACAGCCTCCGGGCCATGCCCGGGGGTGGGACCCTTCGCGTCGATGCCAGCCGAGAAAACGGGAAGATCGCCATCTCCTTCACCGACACCGGCGTGGGGATGACGGATGCGGAAAAACATCGCATCTTCCACCCCTTCGACGGAAGCTTCGCTCAGGGCAGCGGCCTGGGGATGGCCATCGTGTACCAGATCATCAACAACCACAAGGGAGAGATCAAGATCCGCAGCGAAAAAGGCAAGGGCACCACCGTGACCATCGAGTTGCCGTTGACGCAATAGATCGCGACGATCGTGTGTAGGCAAGTACCGTTCCAACGAATTCGCCCTATGGCGTGCGCGCTCGTTTTGTATCCTGGGAATGGACGGGGTCGAGCGCTGCTGGCGGAAATGAGTTGGAACGGCACAAGTGAACTCCAGGCATCGGGTTTGAGTGCCCGATTCGCCGCCGGTGGGAGGAAGTAGGAGCCAAGATGAACAAGATCCTGGTGGTGGACGACGAAAAAAGCATGCGGGAGCTCCTCCACATCGTTTTGACCAAGGAGAAGTATCACGTGGATTTGGCTTCCAACGGCCAGGACGCCCAAAATCTCCTGAGGAACTCTGTGTTTGACCTGGTCATCTCTGACATCCGGATGAACGAACTGTCCGGGGTGGACGTGCTTCGATTTTGCAAGGAGGTCTCTCCCGAGACCCTGGTCATCCTGGTGACGGCGTACGCTTCCGCCGAGACGGCCATCGACGCCCTCAAGTACGGGGCCTACGACTATTTGACCAAGCCGTTCAACGTGGATGAGCTAAAGAACATCGTCCGGAATGCCCTGGAAAAGAAACTGCTTCGGCAAGAAGTGGAGCACCTGAAAAAGGAGCTTCAGTTTCACAACAAGCTCATCGGCAAGAGCTCCAAGATGATCGAACTCTGCAAAATGATCGGCACCGTGGCAGCCACCGACAGCACCATCCTTCTCACCGGCGAAAGCGGCACCGGCAAGGAGCTGGTGGCCCGAGCGATCCACGAGGCCAGCGACCGCAAGAAGGAGCCCTTCATCTCCATCAACTGCGGCGCCTTTCCGGAGACCCTGCTGGAGAGCGAGTTGTTCGGGTACATGAAGGGCGCCTTCACTGGGGCCAACAGCAACAAGAAGGGCCTGTTCGAGGTTGCCGACACGGGCACCATCTTCCTGGATGAGGTCGGCGAGACGAGCCTGACCATGCAAGTGAAGCTTCTCCGGGTGTTGCAGGAGCGGAAAATCCGCCGGGTGGGAGGAGCCGAGGAAATCCCCGTGGACGTGCGGGTCATTGTGGCCACCAACAAGGACCTGGAAAAGCTGATCGCCGAAAAAACGTTCCGGGAAGACCTCTATTACCGCATCGCCGTCATTCCCATTCACGTACCTCCCCTGCGGGAGCGGCAGCAGGACATCGTGCTGTTGGCCAACTATTTCCTGGAAAAGTACGCCCAGAAGACCGGGAAAAACTTGAAGGGCATCTCGGAAGAAGCCTTCCGCACTCTGGAACGCTACAGCTGGCCCGGCAACGTCCGGGAGCTGGAAAACGTTGTCGAGCGAGCGGTGGCCCTGGAGCAGACCAATGAGATCCAGCCCGAGCGGCTGCCGGACTGGATGCGCGGTATCGCCCGCAAGGAATCCCTGGAGATGATCATGCTGTCCAACAACGGCATCAACCTGGATTCCTATTTACAGGAGATGGAGAAGAACCTCATCCTCCAAGCCCTGGCCAAGACCAAGTGGAACCGCAAGAAGGCCGCCGACATGCTGAAAGTCACCTACCGCAGCCTGCGACACCGCATGTTCCTCCACAACATCAAGCGCTTCTAAACGAAATCTAAAATCAAAAATCTGAAATCTAAAATTTCGGTCTTTTTAACTGAGCTGTTTTCACACTGCTAGTCAGAATCTTGATGATCTCAATGTTTTCGGACTCAGCGCTTGTCAGCAGGGCTTCGGGTCCTATGCGAGCTTTTTTGATCAGACGTATCCAGTAGCAAGTCTCTTTTGCCTCGCTCTTCGCCACATTCAAACGATACAGCCAGTCCTTTCTGGTAAAAGCACCATCCGCCTCTTCAAAGTTGGCGCCCACTGAGGTTCCGGCCCGGACCAGCTGCCGTGCAAGTACCGAGGCTGCCGGAGTCTTGGGCAGAGCACTGGCAAGCTGGATCGTACGGAGGCCAAACTCTAATAACCTTGCCCTGAATGCAGCATCCATGGTCCTCTCCAGAAATCTGAAATCTGAAATGTGAAATAAAATTTTTGAAATTTAAGATTTCAGGTTTAAGACTTGCGCCGATCGCGTCCATACGGCTCCCACTTGACTCTAACCGCTGAAGCACGGTTTTTTGCGAAAGTTTTTGTTTTAGATTTTCAGATTTCAGATTTAAGATTTTATATTTTAGATTTG
>JACQTF010000170.1 GCA_016210925.1 Acidobacteriota bacterium
CGTTCTAGCTTTTCCGTCAGGAGCTGTGCGGTCCGATGTTCCTCGAACGGCGCTTCTCCGAACTCCCAGATTTGGGTGGCCCACTGGCGGATCTCCGAATCGTTCTTTGCGATCCAATCGATCGCCTCCTGTTTCGCCGCCGATGTGTCCGCCCCGCAGAGGATGGGCAACTGCCACAAGAGAATGGTCGTCCATCGGAAAAAGCCCTTGATGTTCATCTCAGATCACCTCCCCAACGGGGAACCGTCGGTCCGTTAAAAGATCAGGCGAAGCCCTGCCTGGATCTGGCGGGAAGTGGACACCGTCTGCGTGATCGTTCCGGAGCTTCCCAGGCGCCCCGAGCTGCCGAAGATGTCCCTCCCGGTATTGGTAACCGCTGGCCCGATAGTAATGGGGCGGTGGGAGCATGTCAAGGGGCACCCCCTTAGCACTCCCTACGATGCGTGAAACAAAGGCGCGGGGAGCTGCGTATATTCCTTGAACGCTCAAAAGGGGCGGTATTCAATCACTCAAATTTGACCTTCAAGGAGGAAGTCATGAGGAAAATCGTGTTGTGCGCGTTCGCCCTTTTGCTGGTTGGCGTCCTATGGGCGGGGGGCGAAAAGTCCATGGACCCTGCCGCCAAGGCGCAAAAGCTCAAGGCGGAACTGAATCTGAGCGCCGAGCAGACGGCGCAGGTGGAGGCCGTGCTTCGGGAATTTGCGCCGCGCTTCGAAGCGATCAGGAAAGATTTCGCTGCGGCGACCACGGAGCTGGCCAAGAATGACCTGAAGGCCGGGAGAGAGGCTTTGATGAAAGAGCAGTCCAAGAAGCTCAAGGCCACCTTCACGGAAGAACAAAAGGCCAAGTACAAGGAGCTGATGAAGGCCCAGGGGGAGAAAACAGCCAAGGCTGCGCGGCCTTAGCCAGCGCCGCATCCCACCGACCTTTTGCCGCGCCGCCCTCCGGGGCGGCGCGAGGGCCGGCCTGTCCGGCTTATTTTGCCCCTGTCCTGACCGCCGGGATCCATTCCACTTGGAGGAGCTTGGGGTCGTTTGCCGGCCCTGCCAACGTCTCAAGGCTTCTTAATGCGCCGTCGGTGATGAAATCGTTAAAAGCCTCCGCCCCAAAGCCTATGAGGCTCGAGAAATAGGAAATGCTTTCAAAGGAGAATCCGCTCTTCTCCTCTGCAAAAAGGACGTGGACCACCCCTGCGCGCAGGCTTCCGGCATAGTCTCCCCACGCACGAGGGGAGTAACCGAACTCCTCTCTTAGGTAGGAAAAAGCTTTGGGATTCAGGTACCACCGCAATTCCTTGCAACGGAACTTCCCGGTTTTCTCCATGAATTGCCGCAGGTAATTTCCCGTGTCTCCTCCGCCTTTAATGGCAGTGACCTCTCCATTCCTGATTTCCAGGGTCATATCGTCCACAGGGCCCGATTGAATTCTGGACACGTGCAGGTTCCCGGCGGCGGATTCGCCGCCGATGCTGATGAAAGCACTGGCCGGGGCGGCGAGAACGGTGGACTGGTGAGTGCTGAAGGCCGCCGTGGTCTTCACGTCCGAGAACAGGAGGCCGGTGCCCCTGCGGTCGGTCAGCGAAAGCGTCCTCATGCCTCGGGCGAGCTGAAATTCATGCTCCCAGATTGCTTTCAACATGTCCGGCGGGAAATTGTTCCAAAAGGAGGCGAGAATTTCCGGCACCGGGATCCAGTGGACCACCGTCCGGCCGCTGATTGCCGGCTTGCTGTTGCTGTAGCCAACCGCCAGGTTCAAAAACGTGAGATTCATCACGACTTCGGCGCTTTCGATGCGTGCCTGATCGTCCGCCTTTAAACCGGGAGTGTTCAACCACACTAGGATTTCCAGAGCGTCCCGGGCCGCGGGAGCAGATTCGATCTTTACCGTTTCATAGGTTCCGAATTCCTTCAAGGCTTCCACGATAGCATCTTCCACGATGGCCGGCACGGTGGGATCGCTGATGAGGACCCCGCCTCTTCCTTTGATCTGGCCCTTCCATGCGTTCAAGTACGCTTGGACCGCTGCCAGAAGGACGGCCCTGTCCTTCACCGGCGTCACGGCCGGGGACTTGGGTTCCGGTAAAGGGCTCACTTCCGGCGTACACTGAACTTTCATGAGCGAGGCCGGGTAACGGGACGCCACCTGCCGCACGGGCGGGGAGTCCAGGACGAGCGGGTATCCTTCTCGGACAATAAATTCTTCATCGATGGAGATGTCCGGGTAGAAAATCTGAACATCAAAAAAAACATTCTGTCTCTCGCTGCCGGGAGAGCGGAACAGAATGCGGCTGCTGCCGGCCCGCTGGGACCCCGCCAACTGCCCGTACAGTGCGGGTGAAAACTCGGAACCCTCCGTATAGCGAAATGCCTGAGGATTGAGGCCCCAACGGATTTCATCCACCGCCAGTCCACCATGGGATTGACCGAGCACGCGATAGTATTCTCCCGTGGCTCCGCCTCCCTCCCATTGGACAATTTTCCCTCCCACGAGACGCAGTTGGATCAATGGGAAGAACCCCATGGCCGCGCTGTGCGCCCATACTTGATCGTGCTGGCTGGTCTGCATTTCGGGTCGAACGGAAACCTCAAACTGCGGGGGGAAGTTCAGCACGACCTCGGAGGGATCGAAGGCAGGCACCAGGCGAGGATCATAATGGCCCCGGAGCAAGGTTCCGGCTGGATCCTTGAGGGTGATGGTCCGTCCCTGTCTGACCTGGGCCACCGCTTCCCGGGCGATGGTGGTGAACAGGTCGCGCGGGAATGTCGCCCACTCGGATGCCAGCAATTCGGGCGTCGAATAAATTCGGACCAACCTGGAATCCCTGGACTTGAGATACTCAGCCAGCGCTCGATCTTCCATTCGCACGACGTCCGGGTTGATGAACGACAACGAGAGGGCCACCGTCGAATCACCCACAGCCTCCCATATGTCCGCAGGCCACCAGTTGGTTTCGTACATCTGCCGCATCCCGGCCATGGGTGTCGAGAGCGTTTTTGTCTCAAAACGCGCCGGGGAGAGCTCCCCGACGGCCATTTCGAAGGCCCGGGTGACTACGGGCGACACGGAACGATCCGTGATCAGCAAGACCGAGTCGTGCGGTGAGATCCCGGCCCAGGACCTCACACAATTGCGCGCGGCCGGGAGCAGCGTCTCCGGGACGTGAGTGGGTCGAAAGCGAGCAGGAACCACAAAGTCCGGAGTGGAATACCCCCCGGGCATGACGGGCTTTTTCTGCGCAGAGTTCGACCCGGCAACACCTCCAAACCAGACCGAACCCGCCATGGCCACTCCCACGACGGCCCCGCGGAGGATTTTCTGGACCATAGGGCTCTTTTCACTAAAAACCTAGAAAAAAATATTGAAATTCTTTGTTCCAAAAGTCGGCCTTCAGCGGCGGCAGCGAATGCCTGGCGCTGACAAGCATTATTTTCCCAACTCGGGAATCCAGTCCTCCCGAAGCAGCTCATCCGGATCACCGTACTTGGCCGCTATTCTTCTGATCTCAGGGTCATCAAGCGTTAACAGCCTACCGTTCTCAACGATCTTCTTGCCGTCCACATAATAGGTGGGGAAATAAATCTCAAAATCCCGGTGGTTGTAAGGGAGTCCGCTTCTTTGATCGGTCACCCTTTCAAGATTATGTCTCGTGCCAATGGCCATATGAATAACGCCGGACCGCCGGCGACCGAAAGACCACTCGGAAAAGCGGCCCATTTTCACATACTCATCGTAGGTATAAGGACGAAAGGCTTTAGGATTAGTCCCCAGCGAGACCTCCTCTAGCCAGCCGACACCTGGTCCGGGGTAATCGGGATAGGGCGTGTTCTTGAACCGCTCCAACGCCTCTTTGATGTATTCGCCAGCTTTGCCGCCGCCCTCCACCTTCACGACTTGCCCACCCTCAAAATAAACCTTCAACTCTGCAATGGGGCCGCTGTGAAGCCCGCGGGCCACAATGATTCCCTTGGCATCTGGTTTGCCCGCCAAAGAGGGAACAACCATCGCGTGAACTTCATGGGGGATCGGCTTGTTTAAATCCACGGTTCCCCATGTTGCTTTGCCCCACCTCTGGGCGTATTCCTCCCAATACTTATCGCCTAGAGTGAACGTCATATCGGTGCCCAGGGGGTCGGTGATTCGCACTTCCCGGGCCCCTTTGATCTGGCCCCAAACCTTTTGGGCGATCGCTTCGAGGAGCTCATCCGGATAGCTGACGGCCGGAGACGCCAGTTGATCTGCTCTCGGGTACTCCCATCGGATGGTGCGCGTTTTCCCGATTCTGCCCCAAGTGGCTCCGTCAGCCAAGAAACCGACTACCACGTCATGCTCCCGCATCGCTTGCGATAGCCATGTCGGCTGTGCTCCGGTAAAATCCCTGATCCTCATTGCGTCAGCCGGTTCTCTACCGAAGAAACCTTCCGATGCGGAGCTCCCCAGATTCTCGGCACCACGAATCAAAATATCTACCTTTCCACCCGCCTCTGCGATGGCAATTCTGAGGGCCTCGATCACCAAGGGGTCCCATGAACTATTGGCTGTTATTAAGACTTTCTCGCCGGCCTTCAAGCCTATTCCGATGATTCCGTCTGCCAGGTGCCTTTCCCTTTTGACGACGATTCTCGCGTTGGGCAGCAACTGTTCCACGGATGTGATCTTAGGGATTTTAGGATGTCTCGGTGCTGGCAGTTTCTCCTGCTGAGCACCCAGCGGATGTGAAAGCCGGCTGGCCATAACGACTGTTAGAAAGAGAACCGCACGATAACCGAGTCTATGAGTCATCTCTCTCTCCTCCCTCTCGGGCAAAAATTCACGAAAAAATAGAGCGTATTGGACTCCACTCCCAGGAGCGGCAGTTTGCGAAAAGGGGGGAACCCCCCAAAATATAATAAGAGGACGGCTTCTGCCGAAGGCGAACTGTTACCGAATCGGCTACCAGCGAGAGGCAGCGCCTCCCAGTTCCACCTGTGCGCCGGTGGGCTTCATGCCGATCTCTTTCGCCAGGGACGGAACCAGGTGAACGACCTTGCCCCCCACGACCGTCATGAGCACCCGAGTGTCTTGGATCTCGCTTTCCGGCACCGTCAGGTAGTCTCGATCGACGACGATAAAATCAGCCCACTTGCCGGGTTCCAGGGAGCCCAGCAGGTCCTCCTTCATCAAGTAAGAGGCGCCCCAGGTGGTGGTGGTTTTCAGGGCGAGTTCCCGGCTGATCTTCTGGCTCGGCGCATACACTTTGCCGTCGAATGACTTTCGATCGATCATGCGGGCCATGGTCCAGAAGATGGTCAGATGGGTTCCTTCCAAGGCCCGGTCCACCTCGAAGCCGCTGGGAATCTGGGCGTCGATCAGGGACTTTTTTGGAACCACCCACTCCAGCGCCTTCTCGCCGTAGGCTTTCAAGATTCCGGGAGAAGCCTGGTAAATTTCGAAAGCGTCTCCACCCAGGACGACGCCCAGGTCCTTGATTCGCTTCAGCTGGTCCGGCCGCGGGGCCATCACTGTGTGGTCGAACGTATGCCTCTTGGCTCGGATCTGCTCCGGGGTGAAGCCGGCATCCTTGCTGGCCTTTTCGATAATGTCGAGGATGTAGTCAACGTCCTTGTCTCCCTGGGTATGGGTTAATGCGTATCGGCCGCCCATTTTGATGAACTGATAAAGGGTCTGATAGTTTTTGCTTCCAGGTGCGTAGGCGCAGTTCGTTTGGGTCTCGGCCAACTTGACCCGAGCCTCCAGGGTGGAGCAGCCGCGGCCCACGGTCTCGGCGCCCCTGGCGCCACCGTTCCAGAAAAATTCGTTACCCAGGCCCTCCATGAAAAGGAGCGCGTTCACCCAGTACTCGTCGTTATTGAAGAAATTTTCGCGCCAGTTCCAGGCCCACATGTTCCGGATGGGCATTTGTCCGCTTCGGGAGAGTTCGGTGAAAATTCTAATGTTGGCCGGATCGTACGCCTGAGATGCAAAGGCGGTCATCCCGTATCCCGACCACCAGCTCAAACCCAGGCGCTGAAGCTCTTTGAGCTGCGGGTATTTGTCCCGCATGATCACGTCGCTGAACATCCAGCGCATGGGGTTGGCCGAACCGATCCCGTTCTCGTGGTTGATCTGGCCCGCCACATCCTTCGGAAATACCTTGTCGGCTTCTTCCAGCCCTCTTGAATTCAGGACGAACTGAACGAAAACATCTCTCAACATGACCGGGTTGTTGGGAGCCATGGTATCCAGCTGAGCTTTGGTGATCATGGGCGCGGTGGCCGATCCGGCCTGACCGAACAAGCTCACACTTGCCTGACCAAATCCGCCGTTGCCTCCGGTGCTGTGCTCATAGTTCTTACCCAAGGTGAAAACCATGTAAATCCATTGCCCCGGTTTTGCCTTGCCGAGGGCTTCCTGGAGCGTGGCGGGATAGGCCTTGAGCTGCTCCTCGGGGCTTCCCTCGAGCACCCGCGTGACCACCAGATCGTCCGTCAGGATTTTCTTGATGACGTAAGGGTTGACCGGGGTCCAGTCAAACGGGTGCTCGTGGACGCTGATCAGCCCCGGAAGGACCGCTCGGCCCTTCAGATCGACGACTCTCGCGCCGGGGCTCGCCTGGCGGCGGACGGCTGCGTCGCTTCCCACCGCCGCGATCTTATCGTTCCTCACCAGCATGGCCTGGGCGATGGTTCCGAGGGAGGAGGTGAAACTCTTATCGGCCAACGTGACAATTTTCCCATTGACGTAAAGCGTTTCGGAATCTTGCTGTGCCTGGAGCGGGCCGCACAGGGACCCCATTCCAAGCAGTGCCAAGAAGACCGCTCTTTTCGCGTTGCGCATTCCGGTTCCTCCGAAGCTCAGGTTAAGAGGGATGTGCATGACTCAGAAACTCAGAAGGTATCTGCCAGCATAGCAACTTGCTTCTCAAAGTCAAGCTTTTTCCGGCGCTGCAGGGGGCTGCGACAGGGTATGACAGGGTGGCGCCTCTGACTTCAGGCGGTGCGGGGGAAGTGCATGGGTCAAGCGCGATGGAGGGCGCAACGGCGCAAGGCACATCAGCCGCGCGCGGTAGATCGGGAAGTTCTCCCAGGCCCTGCTCGGGTGTAAGGCCATTCGCAAGCAGATCAAGGACATCGGTCACACGGATGCGCATACCACGGATGCACGGGCGACCGCCGCACTGCTCAGGATCAACTGTGATGCGCTCCGCTAAGTTTGCCATGCCCATTCCCCTCCGACGCCAATGATATGACGGCTCCCCTCGGTCGGTGCCTAACGCCTTGCGCATCAGCGGCGGCGCGCGCTCCGCGCCGCCCGCTGCATGCGCTTGTGAGGCGGGGCCGCCCTCACATAGCGCTCACCCAATTCACGACTCTCGCGCACGGCCCCAACAAGCTCCTCTGTGCTCACATGGGTTGTCACTGGGGGAATGTCCAGCGGAGATCCCCCGAGGAACTCAACGGAGACAGTGAAGATCTGACCGTCCCGTCGGCGGATCTGCACCTTCCCCTCGCGCCGAGCCTGGTTGAGCAACTCGGCCAGGCGTTGGCGGGCCTCGGAAAACGTGTAGACTCTCATGAACGGATCTCCAAAGTTTGAACGCCCATCCGGAGAGCGGCTGCAATCAAACCCTTGTCCAAAGTCACCAACGGGGCACTCTGCGCGCGGGCAACCTCAAGGACGTACGCGTCGTACGCGTAGATGCGCAGCTCCTCTGCAATCTGTAAAGACCGCGGAATGGAGACCTCCAACAGCCGGATCGCCACCTTCTCGTAAACTGACCATACCTCTCGTGCCCGCTTGCCAGTGAGCCGTCCCCGGCGTGTCAGGGCCGACAGCGTATTCCCAATCTCCCATGGCAAGGAAGCAGGCGCAACGAGAGCGGCCCCGACCGTGGCCTGAACGAGGGCCGGGCGTTCGGGTTCGTCCAGGAGAACGGCAAGCAGCGCCGAAGTGTCTATGACAAGATCGATTGTGCCATTCATGTACAATTGTACGATAGCCCAGCTAGATCACCTTGTCAACCCCCGAGCAGCCAATACAACATAGATTATCGGCGCCTCATCCTGCCAACGGCTGCTGCGCGCGAAGGGCGCGGCGGATGCCGGAGACGGCCTGGCGGATCCGCTGTTCGTTTTCCACCAGGGCGAAGCGGACGAACCCTTCGCCCGCGGGCCCGAAGCCGATCCCGGGAGAAGCGGCCACCCGCGAGCTTTCCAGCAGCCACTGACAAAACTTCAGGGAGCCCAAGCTTCCAAAGGCTTCCGGGATCGGGGCCCAGACGAACATGCTGCCTCTGGGTTTTTCCACCGGCCACCCGGCGCGCTGGAGCCCCTCCACCAGAACGTCTCGACGACGCCGGTACGTCTCCACGATGGTCGAAACACCGGCGCCGCATTCTCGCAGGGCAATGATGGAGGCGATCTGGATGGGCTGAAAGATGCCGTAGTCCATATAGCTCTTCAAGCGGGCCAGGGCAGCAACGATCTGGGCATTTCCGGCACAGAAACCCACCCGCCATCCCGGCATGCTGTAGCTTTTCGAGAGGGAGAAGAACTCGACGCACACCTCCCGCGCGCCCGGGACCTGCAAGATGCTGGGGGCCCGGTACCCGTCAAACACCAGGTCGGCATAGGCGAAGTCGTGGACGATGAGCGCCCCGTGGCTGCGGGCAAGGTGCACCATCTCCTCGAAGAACTCCGGATCCACGCAACGAGTGGTGGGATTGTGGGGAAAGGAGAACAGCACAATCTTGACGCCGTTACCGGACAGCCGCCGGCGGACCCGCTGGAGAAAATCCCGCGGCTCCCCCAGGGGAACGCGAACGAGGTTTCCGCCCGCCATCAAAACCGAGTAGGCGTGGATCGGGTAGCACGGATCCGGGACCAGCGCTTTCTCCCCACGATCCAGAAGGGCCTGGACCAGGTGACCCAGGCCTTCCTTGACCCCGATGGTGGCGATCACCTCCCGCTCCGGGTCCAGGCTCACGGCGAAGTTGCGAGCATACCAGTCGGCCAGCGCCTCCCGCAGTTTGAAGATCCCCCGGGAGGAGGAATAGCGGTGGTTTCTCGGGTTCTGGGCTGCCTCGATCAGCTTATCCACGATGGGTTGGGGCGTGGGCAGGTCAGGATTTCCCATGCCCAGGTCGATGATATCTTCGCCCCTGCGCCGCGCCTCGATCTTCATGTTGTTGATGACGTTGAACACATAGGGTGGCAGCTTGTCGAAAATGTGGAATTTCATGGTGCGGTTTTCGCTCCTTCTGACGCGGCGCCCAACAGTTCCCGGATCGCCTTTACTAAAACCTGGGTCGCTCGCTCCACGTCATCGAGCAGGATATGTTCCTCTGCGGTGTGGTCCAGGCGGGAATCTCCCGGTCCGTAGGCGACCACCGGGCAATTCCAGATGGGGTAGACCACGTTCATGTC